>JADBKO010000015.1 GCA_014896355.1 Bacillota bacterium | reverse complement strand
TGGGGCCGGGGGAGGTCTTCTTGCGCCTGACGGCCCGTCTGCCTGCCCCACCGCAAGCGGGCCCGGGCGCTGCAGAATCGCCGGCTGCCGCCGCCCGGCAGGATGCCGGGGTCATGCGGGACGCCGGGGAGCTGTTGGACGCCACAGAGCAAGCCATCCGGCGCAAGGTGGGAGAGTACTGTTTCGGCCGCGACGAGCAGAGCCTGGCGGAGGTGGTGGGCACGCTCCTGCGCCAGCGGGGGCTGCGGTTGTGCACGGCGGAATCGTGCACGGGAGGCTTGCTGGGGCATCTCATCACGCAGGTGCCGGGGAGTTCCGACTATTACGTGGGCGGGTGGGTGACCTACAGCAATGAGGCGAAGCAGGCCTATCTGGGGGTGCCTGGGGAGATTCTCGCCCAGTACGGGGCCGTAAGTGCCGCCTGCGCCCTGGCCATGGCCCGCGGAGCCCGCCAGCATTCTCAACCTCCGGCCCAGGTGGCTGTATCGATCACCGGTGTTGCGGGGCCCGGGGGAGGCAGCCCGCAGAAGCCTGTGGGACTGGTCTATGCGGGACTTTCGGCGCCCGGGACGGAGGTGGCCCTGGAGTGGCACCTGCAGGGTTCCCGCGAGGACATCCAGCTGCGCAGCGCGAAATGGGCTCTGGAGATGATCCGGCGCTGGGCCCTGGGGCTGCCTATCCCGGACCGGCAAGGCTGGCTGGGCCGTCGCGCAGCGGTTTGAAGACCGGCGCGGGGAGTGGAGCCGGAGTTCGCGGCCGGAAAAGCTCCACCGGCACTGCAAGGAGGGACCATTTGGCCGGTGGCGAAGGATCATTCTGGGTACGGAATTGTACGGCCCCGGGCTATTCCCTTTTTGCTGGCGTTCTGTTAGACTGAATAGCGAACATACATTTGTGGGGAGGCAGGTGAAGGCAGCAGGTCTGCCGCAAAGATGCCTGACGAAGATCGCGAGAAGGCCGTCGAAACCGCCATTCACCAGATCGAGAAGCAGTTTGGCAAGGGCTCCATCATGCGTATGGGGGACAACCCCACGCGCCTTAACGTGGAAGTGATCCCCAGCGGCCCCATCACGTTGGACCTGGCTCTGGGCGTCGGCGGAATGCCGCGCGGACGCATCGTGGAGATCTTCGGGCCCGAATCCTCCGGCAAGACCACGGTGGCCTTGCATGTGGTGGCAGAGGCGCAGAAAAGGGGGGGGATCGCCGCATTCATCGATGCGGAGCACGCCTTCCCCACTGAATATGCGCGCAACCTCGGGGTGGATCTGGATAACCTCCTGATCTCCCAGCCAGACACAGGGGAACAGGCCATGGAGATCGCAGAAGCGCTGGTCCGTAGCGGGGCCATCGACGTCATTGTCATCGACTCCGTGGCGGCCCTGGTGCCCAAGGCGGAGCTGGAAGGCGAGATGGGAGACGCTCATGTGGGCCTGCAGGCCCGGCTGATGTCGCAAGCGCTGCGCAAGCTTACCGGCGCCACCAGCCGCTCCCGCACCTGCATGATCTTCATTAATCAGCTGCGGGAAAAAGTGGGTGTGATGTTCGGCAACCCGGAGACCACGCCGGGGGGCCGGGCCCTGAAGTTCTATGCCTCCGTTCGCCTGGATGTGCGGCGCATCGAAGCGCTCAAGGAGGGCAACACCACCGTCGGCAGCCGCACCCGGGTCAAGGTGGTCAAAAACAAGGTGGCGCCTCCCTTCAAGGAAGCAGAGTTTGATATCATTTATGGACAAGGCATTTCCCTGGCCGGGGCGCTTTTGGATCTGGCCGCAGACCAGGGGATCGTCACCAAAATGGGAACCTGGTACTCCTACGGGGACCTGCGCCTGGGACAGGGCCGGGAGAACGCCCGGGAGTTTCTGAGGCAGAACCCGGATGTCTATAACGAGATCGACCGCAAGGTCCGGGTCAAGGTGGGGTTGCCTGCCGCCTCCAACTCCAACACCGGCGGTGGCCCGGAAGACGGCGGCGCATCGTCTGCCGTCCCAGCCACGCCCGTGGGAGGAGCGGTGGGTTCCCCTGCGATGTCCGGCACCGCCTCGGGTCTAGGGCCCGCCAGTGCGGCGGCGGAGATCAGGACCAGGGCCGGCGTTCCGGAAACTCCGGCGGCGGGCCATGGGCCGGCTCCGGAGGCAGTGCAGCCGGCCGTCCTTCCCCTGGCCCCCGCGGATGTTGTTCCCTCCGCTGCGGTGCGGGGGGAAGACTCCGACTCCGCAGGGGAAGCAGGGGAAGAGCAGACGGAAGGGAAGGCCCCGCGGCGCAGCTCCGCAGCAGGGCGTAAGCGGGCGGTGGCTGGCCATTGACCGGTTCTGTGAACTCGGGCCAGGATAACGGTGCCGGAGGGGCCCGGGATTTTCTGACGTTGGCTTTGCGTTGGCTGGCCCGCAGCGATCTCACGGTACACGAAATGTCCGAGCGGCTGTCTGCAGAGGGGTGCCCGGAGCCGGAAACCCGGCGGATTCTGGACTGGCTGCAGGGGCGCCGGTACCTGGATGACCGTCGCCTGGCAGACCGGGCCGTGGAAAAGGCCATGGGAGCCTGTCAGGGACGCCAGTGGCTGCGGACGCGGCTGGAAAGCCGCGGCGTCCCGGGGGCGGATATCGAGGCGGCGCTATCTTCCTACAGTTCGGAGCGGGAATGGCAGCTGGCTGAAAAGGCGGCGGAGCGATATCTGGCGGGAATCCGTGGGCTCCCTGCGATGCGCCGGCGGCAGCGGCTGGGTGACTGGCTGTTGCGCCGCGGGTTTGACCCAGAGATGGTTGCGTCGGTGGTGGAAAAGCACGTTCCCTTGCCGGAGGACTGACGCTTGCTACGGTCCGCTGGCCCGCGTGGTCGCGGCGTGCTGGATCTCTTGACGCTGTGTGCGAAGAACCGTACAATAATACAGTAACCCGAATCAGGGTTGAAGTTCGGGGTCAAACCACCATTGAAGTGAAATAAGCGGTCCAGATTCGCGGGGATGATGGAACGAGCCCCACTGTAACTTGACAATTGAATAGGGGGTGAAGGCGATCTCCGTCGTTCAGTGGTTGATTGTCCCGGTCCTCCTGCTGGTCGGGGGCGGGGCCGGGTTCATTTTAGGACGCCGTCTGGAGCGGCAGGCCACGGAAGCCCAAATCGGCTCCGTCCGTGGGTACGTGGCCCAGCTGAGGGAAGATGCGCAGCGGGACGCTGAGGCCAGGAAGCGGGAAATCCTGCTGGCCGCCAAGGAAGAGGCCTTGCGCAGCCGGAATGATCTGGAACGGGAGATCCGTGACCGGCGTGCGGAGCTACAAAGGATGGAGAAGCGCCTGCTGCAGAAGGAGGAAAGCCTGGACCGGAAGCTGGAATCCCTGGAACGGCGCGAAGAGGCTTTGGGTCGTCGTGAGGCTGAGCTTCAGCGATTGCAGCAGGAGGCTCAGGATGTCTTGCAAGCCCGCCGTCAGGAATTGGAGAAAATCTCCGGCTTGACGGCTGAGCAGGGCAAGCAGATGTTGCTGGATGAGTTGCGGCACGAATTGGAGCATGAGAGCGCAATCCTGGTGAAGGAAAGCGAAGCTGCGGCCAAAGCCGAGGCCGAAAAGAAGGCCCGCGAGATCATCTCCCTGGCCATCCAGCGTTGTGCCGCGGACCACACGGCCGAGACCACGGTATCGGTGGTGGCGCTTCCCAACGATGAGATGAAGGGCCGGATCATCGGCCGCGAAGGTCGGAACATCCGGACTCTGGAGACCCTCACGGGGGTGGATCTCATCATCGACGACACGCCGGAGGCGGTGATTCTCTCGGGCTTTGATCCGGTCCGCCGCGAGGTGGCCCGGCTGGCCCTGGAGCGGCTGGTCACAGACGGGCGCATCCATCCGGCTCGCATCGAGGAGATGGTGGCCAAGGCGCAGAAAGAAGTGGACACGGCCATTCGCGAGGCGGGGGAGCAGGCCCTTCTGGAGACAGGCGTGACCGGGATTCATCCGGAACTGGTCCGCCTTCTGGGGCGCATGAAATACCGCACCAGCTACGGCCAGAATGTCCTGAAACACTCTCTGGAAGTGGCCCATCTGGCGGCGGTCATGGCTGCGGAGCTCGGTGCTGACACCGCCTTGGCCAAGAGGGCGGGTCTGCTTCATGATATCGGCAAAGCGGTGGATCACGAGATAGAAGGCCAGCACGCCTTGATCGGCGCCGATCTGGCGCGCCGCTACCGCGAAAACCCGGCGGTGGTTCATTGCATCGCCGCGCACCACGGGGACGAAGAACCCCATTCGGTGGAAGCGGTGCTGGTGGCTGCCGCGGATGCCATTTCTGCCTCACGCCCGGGTGCTCGGCGTGAGACCTTGGAGGCATACGTGAAGAGGCTGGAGAAGCTGGAGGCCATTGCGGACTCCTTTGAGGGCGTGGAGAAAAGCTTTGCCATCCAGGCCGGACGGGAGATCCGGATCATGGTCAAACCCGAACGGGTGGACGATACCATGGCTCCCAAGATGGCGCGGGATATCGTGAAGCGGATCGAGAGCGAGCTGGAATATCCCGGCCAGATCAAGGTCACAGTGATTCGAGAAACACGTGCGGTCGATTATGCAAAGTAGGGTGCTGTTCCGGGGGAACAGCACCCCCTTTTCACATCCGGAAGCAGCCGGAGTTGTTTGCGAATGGTCGCGAAAGCGTGGACTCATAGGCGGGTAGACTGTCAGGTTGGGGCCACGGGCCAAGCCTGCAAACGAAGGGGGATGCCGCAATGCGCCAAGTCCGAAAAGGGTTTGTTCCAGAAGACCCGGCCGAAAGCGAAGGGCTGCAAAGCAGCACGGGCCTCCTCATCTCCTTGCTGATGCGCCATCCAGAAATCGCCAGCATTCGGTTTTCCAGGCAAAACCAGGCGCTGAAATTTACCTTCGTGGTGAAGGCCGTCTTATCCCGAGCGGACTGGGAGGCATTCGTCCAGCGGTTGCGGGACAGTGTGGAGGCGTTTCACAGCCTGAACGGTTTCCAGGATGTTCCTCTGGCGGTGAGGCGGAGTCCCTACCGGGATCTCACCTTGATTGAGATCATGCGGGACGTGGCGACGTTGTCTCAGGAGGAGATTGCGTTGCTGACCCGCATCACGGCGGAGACCTTTGCGGGCAAACTAGTCATGGAGAAGGACGCGGATGCCCGGGAACCCGAAGAGGAAGAAGCGGCCTATCAGGACGAGCTGATCCAGAGCCTCCTGGACGATTTGAAAGTTTCGGATGGCGGCCGCGATCTCATTGGTTATCGGGAAGCCGGACGGGTGTTTGTATTCAACAAAGGAGTGGGGAACGCCCGGCGGAACACCTGGTAATCCTGAACCAGGGCCTGGTTAGAGCGGGAGTGAAGGCGTGGATAAAGGGAAAGTGCATATCCTCTGTATCGGCGATGTCGTGGGCCAGCCCGGCCGGCGGGCTATCCGCCGCTTGCTGCCTTCGCTGAGGGAACAGTGGGATCTGGACCTCGTCATCGCCAACGGCGAGAACGCGGCGGGCGGATACGGCATGACCCTGGAGGTCGCACAAGAACTACTGGACCTGGGCATCGACGTTCTGACCACCGGAAACCATGTCTGGGACAAAAAGGAAGCGTTGGACTTCATCACCGACATGCCGATGGTGTTGCGTCCGGCCAATTACCCGCCCGGAACACCGGGGCGGGGCCACTGTCTGGTGCGCTCCAGCGGCGGCGTGCTTTTCGGGGTGGTGAATCTCAGCGGCCTGGTGTTCATGGATCCCCTGGATTGCCCGTTCCGCAAGGGGGAGGAGCTGGTAGCGGAGCTCCTACAGAGCACGCCGCTGGTGGTGGTGGATTTTCACGCCGAGGCCACCTCGGAGAAGCAGGCTTTTGCCCGCCTGATGGATGGGCGGTGTACAGCCGTGGTCGGGACCCACACGCACGTGGCCACCGCCGATGCACAGATTCTGCCCGGAGGCACGGCGTACATCACGGACCTGGGTATGACGGGCGTGGAGGATTCCATCCTGGGCATGGAGACAGGCACGGCCCTGAGGCGTTTCTTGACGCACCTTCCGGTGCGGCTGGAGGTGGCACGCGGCGTGGCTTCTGTCCGCGGCCTGGTCATAGAGGCCGACGCTGCCACAGGCCGTGCATGCCGGGCGGCGCCGGTGTTTGTAAAGGAGGCTTGCGCCTGAGACCCGGGTCGCCTTGGCGAAGGCGAAGGGACAGCGAGCTATCCTTCTGAAAATTGCTGCAAGCCACAAGGAATTTTCCCCTTGGCCGCTAATATGTATATCGTAAGCACTAGCATAAGCCGCTCATTAAGGGGGATCTTCGTAACATGGACGTATTAAAGGTTTCAGCGAAGTCGAGCCCGAACGCAGTGGCTGGAGCTTTGGCTGGGGTGTTGAGAGAACGGGGCCAGGCGGAAATTCAAGCAATCGGTGCGGGCGCCATCAACCAGGCGGTCAAGGCTGTGGCCATCGCCCGCGGTTTTGTGGCTCCTAGCGGAATGGACTTGGTCTGCATTCCTGCTTTTACGGACATTGTCATTGACGGGGAAGAGCGCACGGCGATCAAGTTTATTGTCCAGCCCCGCTGAGTTCAGGCTTTGCGAGCCTGACTGCCCGCCACAGCCACCGTGGCATGGAGCTGCAGGCGGTGCGTGAACCCGGCAGGAGCGGCTGGCGTGGGATTCCGTGGGAGGGTCTGGGGCCTGTCCGGAAGGGCAGGTCTTTTTTTCTGCCCGTCTGAGGGGACCGGCTGCGCGACCACGGATGTTCCGGGCCGTAATGCAAATCCTTCCTGTAAAACCGGAGGAGGCGGGTTGTTGAATTGTTGTGGAAAGGCGCAGATGCACATTGCGACCTGCTGATGAAACTCGCCGCCGGCGAAGAGCTTTGGGACCCGGCGCCGTTCCGCCACTGGGGCGGCAAAAAGGCCCAGGCCGCCGGAGTGGTGCTGCAATTCCTCTCCCTTTTTGTCTCGCCGGATTTAGGGTGGCAGGCCCCTGCTTTGACGGCACTGGAGCGGGTGGAGCGGCTGTACCAGGAGGTCGCCCGGCACCCTGCCTTTTACCTGGTGCGATGGCGGCAGGATCTGGCTGCAGCCGAGGCCGGCAGCGGCCTGGGGCTCGTTTTGGCCTTTGAGGGTGGGGAGCCGTTACAGGGGCAACTTTGGCTCCTTCATTTGTTTTACCGCCTGGGCGTGCGGGTGGTGGGCCTGACCTGGAACCTCCGAAACGAGCTGGGCGACGGTGTGGAGGAAGAGCGGGGCGCCGGGCTCACGGGGTTCGGCCGGCGGGTAGTGGCGGAAGCCGGACGACTGGGCATGGTGGTGGACGTCTCCCATTTGTCCCCGGCCGGGTTTCGCGATGTGGCGCAGCGGGTGGCAGGTCCTTTCATGGCCAGCCACTCCAATGCAAGGGCCTTGAGCCCGCATCCTCGCAACCTTTCCGACGGGCAGCTGCGCGAAATCGCCGCCCATCAGGGCTGGGTCGGGGTGAACTTCTGCCCCGAGTTCCTGCGGGATCCGGCGGACGAGGCCGGGTTGGAGGATGTGGTCGACCATATCGCCTACGTGAGTTCCCTCATTGGGCCGCAATTCGTGGGCATCGGCTCAGATTTCGACGGGGTCAGCCATCTCCCGAAAGGGCTGGCCGGAGTCCAGGATCTGCCCCGGCTGGCGGACGCCTTGCAGCGCAAGGGTTTCACCCCGCAGGAGGTCGGCGGGATCATGGGGGGCAATCTTTTGGCTTTTCTGGGGCGCACATTGCCTGCGGCGCCCCGGCCGGACGGGGACGAGCACGGGAACGTATGAAGGGCGGGCGTCCGGAACAGAATACGCCTGTCGGTCGAAAGGAGGTCCGGACATGGTCGTCAAGGTCATCGAGTTGGTGGGCGAATCCCCCAACAGCTGGCAGGAGGCGGCGGAGAACGCAGTAAAGGAAGCCGCACGCACCGTACGCAACATCTCCGGTGTGGAAGTGAAGAATTGGACGGCCAATGTTCAAGGCGAGAACCTGATCGAATACAAAGCCAATGTTCACGTGGCCTTCAAGGTGGACGATAACCGCTGATCCGGTTCCAAAGGGTTCTGTCCCCGCAGGTTCCTACCGTTCTCCGGCTGTGAGCGGGCATGTCCCGCTCATTTTGCCGCCGGCTCAGAGGGGGTGTGCCCGTTTGGGCATCAACAGAAGCTCTGATCCGCAAAAACGGCAGGCCCAGATGACGTATCAATCCCTGGCCAAGAAGCACCAGCCGAAACCCCGCCTGGCGCGTAATATGTTCCTGGCTTTCCTGACCGGAGGAGCCATTTCCCTGCTGGGCCAGATCCTCTTCAATCTGTACCGGGGGCTGGGGCTCAACGAGGGCCTGTCAGGGTCCCTGATGGCCGTAACCCTTGTTTTTTTGGCGGGACTGCTCACGGCCCTGGGATGGTATGATGCCATCGGCAGGATCGGAGGCGCAGGCTCCGCCATCCCCATCACGGGCTTTGCCAACTCCGTGGTCTCGCCGGCCGTCGAGTTTCGTCAGGAAGGCATGGTGCTGGGAATGGCGGCCCGCATGTTCACGGTGGCGGGTCCTGTCATCGTATACGGAGTGGTTTCTGCCGTGGTGGTGGGGATCCTGCGTTGGCTTGTGGTGGGGGCCGGCTAGCCGGGTTTGCCCTGACGCGAGACTGCCGGGAGCCTCGGATCAGGCCGTTGGTCGTCGGTGCCTGGCTGGATGAGCACGCCCACCGCATATGAGGAGGCCATCAGGTTGGCGGAACACAAGCGCGGCCGTCAGACTGTGGTTTTTCGGAATCCTCCCGTGATCACTCATACCTTTAGCATCGCCGGGCCCAAGGAAGGGCGGGGGCCGCTGGGCGGGAAGTTTCACCGGGTCCTGCCGGACCTGTATTATGGCGAAAAGTCCTGGGAAAAAGCGGAGATCAAGATGTTACGGGACAGCATCCAGGAGCTTCTGGCCAGCGCCAATCTGTCGCCCGGGCAGACGGACCTGGTCCTGGCCGGCGATCTTCTGAACCAGAACATCGCCGCCAGCTTCGCCCTGCGCGAACTGCCCATTCCCTTCGTAGGGCTGTTCAATGCCTGTGCCACGTTCGCCGACGCGCTGCTTCTGGGTGCCATGCTGGTGGATGGAGGTTACGTGGATACGGTGGTGGCCGCGGCCTCCAGCCACTATGCGACGGCGGAACGGCAGTATCGTTATCCTCTTGAACTCGGGGTGCAGCGGCGTCCCACGGCCCAACGCACCGTCACCGGAAGCGGCGCTGTGTTGCTGCAAACGGGAGGAAAAGCGCCTGGGCCCAAAATTACCGCCGCCACCTTAGGCATCGTCCAGGACATGGGGCTCAAAGACGTGAACGACATGGGCTCCGCCATGGCTCCGGCGGCAGCAGCCACCATTGAAGCGCACCTGTCCGATCTGGGCCGCAAACCGGACTATTACGATCTCATCGTGAGCGGCGATCTGGCCAGCGTGGGCTTGGCCATCACGAAGGAGCTGCTGCAGCAGAAGCAGATCTCTGTCCAGAACAACATGAGTTGCTGCGGCATCATGATCTACGATCTGGCGCGGGATGGCGTGGAGGCGGGCGGCAGCGGGGCCGGTTGCTCGGCAACGGTGTTCGCTGCTCATCTGTACCGTGAGCTGGTGGCAGGGAACCTGCACAAGCTGCTGTTCGTAGGCACCGGCTCCTTGCATAGTCCTACCACCTACCAACAAGGAGAAAGCATTCCCACCATCGCCCACGCTGTGGCTGTGGAAGCCTAGTACGGGCAGTCAGAAAAGGGGGACCGGATCCGTGGATTATCTCATCGCCTTCGTGGTCGGGGGCCTCATCGGTGCCGCGGGCCAGCTCGTGCTGGATAAGACGTCCCTGACTCCGGCGCATCTCATGGTGATCCTGGTGGTCCTCGGCAGTGTTCTGACGGGGCTTGGGTTGTACAAACCGTTCGCGACTTTTGCCGGCGCAGGGGCCACAGTCCCCGTATCCAACTTCGGCTACGTCCTCACCCAAGGGGTGATCAGCGAGATCAAAATGCTGGGGCCTGTGGGGGCAGTGGCAGGAGTGTTCGAACTGGCTTCGGCGGCCATCACCGCAGCCATCTTTTTCGGCTTCATTTTTGCCTTGCTGACCCGGCCCAAGGGATAACGCCGCCCGCCCCCCGGGCCGCAGCCGTTCCGACCGTCGGTGTGGTTCTGTCGCCCCCCCCTTTCCCCGCGCCGTGCCAAAGGTGACGGCCGTCCGGCCCCGGCTCCTGTCGTCGTCTCCCCGTAGCCATCTCTTCCCCTCCGTTGTTCCGGTGTGATACTATAGGAAAAGCTTCCGGGTGCAGGCCGGGCTGCCCTGGCGCGGGCGTGCCGTATGCGGGCCAGCAGGCACCACCCTGGACAGCCACGAGTATGGTAGGGCTAGGGGAGGAATTCCGGTTTGAGCGCAGTGCAGGAAGCGTTCGGGTATGGAGAGCAGGAATGGCGCCCTCAGGAGGGCCTCTATTTGGGCGGTTGTTCCGCCTGGGAACTGGCGGACCAGTTCGGCACGCCTTTGCTGGTGCTGGCGGAGTCCGAGATTCGCAGCCGCTGCCGGCGCTACCGCCGTGCCATGGAGTCGTATGCACCCGGTGGCCGTGTGATTTACGCCGGCAAGGCCTTCCTGAACACGGCCATGGCCCTGCTCATAGCCCAGGAGGGGCTCTGTTTGGACGTGGTATCCGGCGGGGAGCTTTATATCGCCCTCAATGCGGGTTTTCCCCCCGAACGCGTGGTCATGCACGGAAACAACAAAACGCCGGAGGAGTTGTCGGATGCACTGGAGCACGGTGTAGGCACCCTGGTGGTGGACAATTTCCCGGAGCTTCTTCTTCTGGAGGATCTGGCGCGGTCCAAGGGCAAGCGCCCGGCGATTCTCCTGCGGCTGATCCCCGGCGTGGAAGCGCACACGCATGAGTATATCCGCACCGGACAAGCAGACAGCAAGTTCGGCATCAGCCTGGAGCAGGGCCAGGCCATGGCCGCCACCCGCCACGCCCTGGCCAGCCTTCATGTCCAGCTGCTGGGTTTCCACTGCCACATCGGTTCCCAGATTTTGGCGCTGGACGCCTACCTCATGGCCGTGGAGGCCATGATGGATTTCATCGGCCAGGTGGCCCGGGCTACGGGTTGGACCGCTTCCGTGTTGGATATGGGGGGCGGCCTGGGCATCCGCTACCTCCCGGAGGACACTCCGCCCAGCATCGAGACGTATCTGCAGACCCTGGCCGAAGCCGTGCGGGCGCAGGCCCGGCGGCAGGGAGTACCTGTTCCCCGGCTGTGGGTGGAACCCGGGCGTTCCATCGTCGGGGAGGCGGGTACCGCCTTGTACCGGGTGGGCAGCGTCAAGGAGGCAGGGAGGCGCCGGCTCTATGCAGCGGTGGACGGCGGCATGACCGACAACCCGCGGGTGGCCCTATACCAAGCCCGCTACCAGGCCTGGCTCTTGAAGGCGCCCGGCCGCAGGCCAGGGGCCGTGCGTGATGTGACGGTGGCGGGGCATTGTTGCGAGTCGGGAGACATCCTGGTCCCCCACGTTCGCATGAGCGAGCCCGAGCGCGGCGATTTGGTGGCTATTCCGGCCAGTGGAGCGTACCAATACGCCATGTCCAGCAATTACAATGGCTATCCCCGGCCGGCAGTGGTTCTGGTGCGGGACGGCCGGGCCATGCTCATTGCCAGGCGGGAAGCGTACCCGGACCTGGTACGGCTGGACTTGGTGCCGCCGGATCTCCGGCAGCGGGCGTCAGAACCTGCTGACCAGACGGGCTCGGCAGCCGTGGCGTCGCTGGATGGGACGAAAGGGGAGGCGTAGCCTTGGGACTTCTGGGGATGAACCTGGCATCGGTCCTGTTGCTGGCTTTTGCGGCGCTGGTGGGGCTGGTCATGCACGAGTTGGCCCACGCAGTGGCGGCGGACCGCATGGGAGACCCGACTCCCCGGGTAGCCGGCAGGCTGACGCTGAACCCTTTGGCCCACCTGGATTTTCTGGGCACGCTCATGCTTCTGGTCACAGGCCGCTTCGGTTGGGCCAAGCCTGTGCCCGTCAATTTCGCCAATGTGCGGCATTACCGGTTGGGCTTGATCTGGATTTCCCTGGCCGGCCCGCTGGCCAATCTCATCATCGCCTTGCTGGCCTCTCTGCCGCTGCGGGCTTATTTCAGCGGCGGGTTGCTGGCGGGCGAGGCCACCGGGCAGGCGGCGCTCCTTCTGCTGCGGGTCCTGATGGATGTCAACCTGGGGCTGGCGCTGTTCAATCTGCTACCCATACCGCCGCTGGACGGGGCCAAAGTCGTGCAGGGCCTGTTGCCGCCGCGCTACAGCCTGCGTTTTGAGCAGCTGGAAGGCTACGGGCCCATGATTCTGGTGCTCTTCTTGGTCATCCCCGGGGCTGTCAGCGCCGTCCTAGGGCCGGCGTTCAGTTTTCTGTACCGGCTCATTCTGGGGGTTTAGTTGAGCGGGATGTGCAGGGCGTGCGGCGGGAGGACGGAGCAGCGGTTGTGCCAGCAGGGATGAATGGCGTCGGTGGGGCGTCCCCGGCAAAACCGGCGGCACCCGGCCCGGCCCCGGCTGCGCCGGAGGCTGCCATCATGGTGGACCTGGAGGTCTTCCAGGGGCCCATGGACGTGCTGCTGCATCTGGTGCGGCAGGAGAAGGTCAGTGTCTATGACATTCCCATTGCCCGCCTGGCGGAGCAGTTTCTCGCCTACCTCGAAAGGGTGCCCCTGGAGAGTTTCGAGCTGGAGCGGGCCGCCAATTTCCTGGTGATGGCCGCCACCCTGATGTACCTGAAAGCGCGGGAACTCGTGCCACGCCCGTCCCGGCCCGCCGGCGACGGGGAGGACCTGGAGCTGGATCCGGCCCTGGCTTTCCGGCGGCGCCTGGCGGAATACCAGCGTTTCAAGGATGCTGCCGGCTATTTGCAGGACCTGTGGCAGGAAGCCCGCAAGTACTACTGGGGAGGCTATCTGGACGGCTCCGGCCGTTTGCCGGATGTTTGGGCCCGCCTGAAAGCGCTGGCGGCCTGGGCCCGCAATCAGGTGGAGAACCAAGCGGGGGAGCTGGAGCGGCAGGGCATGGCTGTCGCCGGCCCGGTGGAGCCGCCGGCGGACGAGCGGCTGCCGGCGGTGCCCGTGACATTGCTGGCGGAAGCGTGGCAGCGATGTTTGAAGCGCCTGTCCCTGCGGCCCCAGGTTGTGGCGTTGCGACCTCAGCCCGTGTCCCTGCGGCGGCGCCTGCTGGAAATCTGGCGCAGGATCCGGCGGGAAGGGCATGTCACTTTCGCCCAGCTGGTGGAGGGCCAACACCACCGTCTGCAGGTGGTGGTGACGTTTCTGGCATTGCTGGAGCTCATCCGCATGGAGCGGGTCTGGGCCTGGCAGGAAGATAGCTACGGCGAGCTCTACCTGGCCGCCCGCCCCCATAAGGCAGGCGTTGGGCAAGGGGCTCCGAAAAGGGGGACTCCACCCGCAGAGGCGGGAAAGCGATCAGAATGATGGGTGCGCAATCTTGTGATCCCAACGATGCGGCTACCGGCCGGGGCCGTCCAGGGTTGACCCCCAGCCAAGCCAAAGCCGTGCTGGAGGCGGCCCTGTTTGCCGCCGGGGGCCCGTTGGCGGAGGAACACCTGGCTCGGATCTTGCACGTGGACACGGAGAGCGTGGGCCCGTTGCTCCGCAGCCTGGCCGATGATCTGCAGGAGCGCCAGTCCGGGCTGGTTCTGCGGAGGGTGGCCGGGGGCTGGCAATTGGTCACACGACCTGAGCTGGCCGCATACCTGGCGGAGCTGACAGGAGAACGGGAACCTGCGCCTCTTTCCGCCGCGGCTCTGGAGACTTTGGCCGTGGTGGCGTACCGTCAACCCGTGACCAGGGCGGAGATCGAGGCGATCCGGGGTGTCCGGGTGGAGGGCTCTCTGAACACGCTGGTGGAGCGGGGGCTCGTGGCCGAGGTGGGACGCAAGGAAGCACCGGGCCGTCCGATTCTGTACGGGACCACTCCGGAGTTCCTGCAGATGTTCGGCCTCTTTTCCCTGGCCGACCTGCCGCCCCTTGGGGACCCTCCCACCCTGTTGGACTCCCAGCCCGGCTCTGCTCTGCATAGTCGGCCGGCCCAGGGAGAAAATAGCAACAGTTCGGCGGGAACGGGCTGAAGATGAATGCTGGGCTGGACCCTCGCAGTCCTGATGATGCTGGGGCTGGCGTTGGCGGCGCTGGCCGTGTGGGTGGGGCGCCTGCCCGTCCACGTGGAGGTCCGTTACAATTCGCGCCGCTCTTTGCGCCAGGCCCTTTTGCGGCTGCAAGTGGGGCCGTGGGAGCGCTGGTTGGCTCTGGAGGTCGGCAGGGCTCCCAGAGCCGTCTCCGGGCCGGGCGGGATTCCTGTGGATTTCGCGCCGAGCGATGCTGCGGCCAACCCGCCGCCTCCTCATCCGCCCCTTGAGCTTTCCCTCCAGGCTGTCTTACAGGACCTGGCTCATCTAAGGCAGCATTGGCACCAATGGTGGAGAGACCTGCCCGGGCATCACCGCCACCTGTTGGAAATTGCCTGGAAATCCCTGCAGGAATTGCCCATTCAGGCGGACTTGGTGCAATGGGAGGTGCGGGCGGGCACCGGCGATCCGGCCACCACCGCCTGGGGGGCGGGGATCCTCTGGTCTGTGCTGTCTCCTGTGACGGGATGGCTGCTTTCCCATGCCCATCCAGCCTCCCCCCCGCGCTTTCGGGTGATTCCGGACTTTCAGCAGCGGACCTTTCAGGCGTCGGTGCGTTGCATACTGAGCCTGCGCGCGGGTGATATTATGCGTGCAGGCTGGCGGGCCTGGAAGATCATGCGAAGCCGCCGCTTGGCCAGCGCGGGTGACGTGTGGGACTTCGCCAGGCGGTGGTGGAAGGCTGGGGTAGGCGAAACCTGATGCCCATTCATCCCATCGAAGGCCTCATGCGAACAGCCATGGAGAGCATCCGGGATATGGTGGACGTGAATACCATCCTGGGGGACCCTGTGGAGACCCCTGAGGGGAATGTGATCATTCCCATCTCCCGGGTGACGTTTGGTTTCGCTGCAGGCGGGACGGAGTTCGAACCCATGGAGGACGGAGGCCCGGCAACGGCCGGGATGCAGGCGGGTGCCGGCCAGGGTGCGGGGGGAGCTGGCGGCCAAGGAGGCCAGGGTGCCCAGGGTCAGGGGCCGGGTCAGGGCCAGCAGGACGGACAGCAGGGAAACGTGGGGGCCACAAGGAATTATCCTTTCGGCGGCGGCAGTGGCGCCGGGATCTCCATTCAGCCTGTGGCGTTCCTGGTGGTGGGTCCGGGCCAGCTTCGCATGATGCCTGTGGATGGCACCGCCTTGTACGACCGCCTCATCGACATGGCGCCGCAGGTGGTGGATAAGATCCAGAATGCCCTGCAACAGCGATCCCGGGCGGGGCAGGGGCAAACGGGAGCGGGTCAGCCTGCGCCGGCCGACGGAAGCGAACCCGCGCCGAGCGCCGGTTACCGGAGCCCTCAGACGGCTACCCTGCGAGTGCGCCGCCAAACCAACGGCCCTGCGTGACTCCCAGGCCGGGAGAAGGACGGGCTCCCGCCGCCTGCACATGGGTCCGGACAAACAGGGCAGGGAGGGCTCCAGGCGGCGGTGGCGGGCAAAAAAGCGCCGGGCGAAGGGTTTTGGGGGCCCTGGCGTCTGCAGAAATACCTGGCTGCGGCCGGCGTGTGTTCCCGTCGCCATGCGGAGGACCTCATCCGTTCCGGTCGGGTGGAGGTCAACGGACAAAGGGTCACGCAGCCGGGAACCAAAGTGGCGCCCGGCGATCGGGTTTCCCTGGACGGCAGGCCTGTGGCCCTGCCGGGGGCGTTCCATTACATCCTGCTCCACAAGCCTGCCGGCATCGTGACCACGGCGCATGATCCCCAAGGCCGGCCTACGGTCCTGGACCTGGTGGGATTCACCCAGGGCAGAGTGTTTCCGGTGGGACGCCTGGACCGCGACAGCGAAGGGCTGCTTCTTTTGACGGACGATGGTCTTCTGGCCTACCTTCTGACTCATCCCCGCTTCCATGTTCCCCGCACCTACGAAGTGACGGTCACCGGTCGGCCGCACGAGGCAGAGCTGGAAAAGCTGCGGCGGGGAGTCCGCCTGGAGGACGGCTGGACTCAGCCTGCCGGCGTACGCAGGCTGCGCTCCGGCGGCGGAACCAGTGTACTCGAGGTGGTCTTGTACGAAGGGCGGAAGCGGCAGATCCGCCGCATGTTCCAGGCTCTGGGCCATCCGGTGGTGCGGCTTGTACGAACTGCGCTGGGCAGCCTCCGGCTGGGGCCGCTGCCTCCGGGCGTGTACAGGCCCCTGACTGCAGCGGAGGTGGAGCGCCTGTACCGGGAGGCGCAGGCAGCGGCAGACAAGGCCGGCGTTTCCCTGCCCAGAAGGTAGGGCTGGCGCAGAAAGTAGGGCTTGCGCGGACCCGGGCCATATGGTACATTGGTGGCAACTTCAGATCCGTCCAGGGTTGCGGTAGAACGGTAGGGTGGACGGCGGCACTCGTTTCAGGTGGAGGAACAAGGTCTTGCCGGCCCGGCAAGGCCTTGTTGTCGTTTAGGTGAGGAGGTGTTGGCCGTGCCGGAAGGGCAGGAGCACGAAAGCAAGTTGGCGGCGCGGGCGGCTGTGCGCATGGCCCTCAGCCTGGGCCACGAGGAGGAGCGCCAGATCAAGGCGGAGCTGGCCGCCCAGGGCATTGCCGCTGCGGCTGTAGACTGTGGCGGGGAATTCCTGCTCATGGTGCACAAGACCATCGAGCGGGCCGTGGTGGCGGCAAAGAGGGAAGGGGTGATCCGCGAGACCCACGCGGACGAAGGCGCCGTGGCCGGGGCGGCCCACGAGGCCCTGACGCAGGTGGGTGCCAAGGCCCAGGGACTCAACGTAGGCGGCAAGGTCGGCATCGCCCGCAGCGGCGAGCATCTCGTGGTGGCCGTGTTCTTCGAGTTGGGCCTCCTGCACTTGGACGACATCGTCCTGGGGCTGGCCCACCGGGCCCTGGCCGGGAGACCTGCGGCGGTGACCGGTGCAGCCAAACCTGCTGCCGGTACCGTGCGGGGAGGGGTGTAGGCATGGATCCTCAGCCGATCATGCCCGCTGCTTCGCCGGAGTTTCCGGCCGGTTGTGACGCCGTGCGGGGAGCCATCACGGTGGCGGAGGACAGCCGCGCCGCCATCCGGAAGGCCACCCTCCGGCTGCTGCAGGAGATGGTGCGGCGCAACGGCCTGCGGGCGGAGTCCATCGTGGCCGCCCTCTTTTCCGCCACCGCCGACTTGACTGCCGAAGCTCCGGCTGCGGCGGCCCGCCAGTTGGGCTGGACCCATGTCCCGCTCATGTGCTTTCAGGAGATGGCCGTGGCCGGATCCCTTCCCCGCTGCATCCGCGTGCTTCTCTTCGTCCGTTCCCGCTGGCTCCACTCGGCGCTGCGCCCCGTTTACCTGGACGGGGCTGCCATCCTGAGACCGGACCTGGCGGTTGGCGATGGGCCCGGCCTCTCAAGTGGAAACCCGTGGACCGAAAAGGAGGCAGACCCTTTCATGCCTGAAGAGGAACAATTGCCCGCCGGTGCGGTCGAAGCACCTGCGAAGGGTGCCCTCTCTCCCCACCCGGCTGCGGCGTCCCCCCACCTGCGGTTGCCGTTTCTGCCGGCAAGGCCGGAAGTGGAGCGACTCAAGCCCTACATCCCCGGCAAGCCCATAGAAGATGTGCGGGAAGAGCTGGGACTTCAGGATGTGGTGAAGCTGGCATCCAACGAAAACCCCTGGGGGCCGCCGCCGGCTGCGGTACGCGCCTTGCAGGCGCAGGCGGCCCGGGTTCATCTCTACCCGGATGGACAGGCCCGGCACCTGCGGCAGGCGTTGGCGCAGCACTTGGGTGTGGGAATGGAGAGCATCTTCGTAGGCAACGGGTCGGACGAAATTCTGAAGCTTCTGGCCGAGGCGTTCATCCGGCCCGGGGACCGGGCGGTGGTGGCGCAGCCTACGTTCAGCGAGTACGAGTATGCTGTGACGCTCCTGGGCGGTCGTGTGGTAGAGGTGCCGGTGGATGCCGCCTGGCGCCTGGATTTGCCGGCCATGGCGGAGGCTGTCCGCGCCGGCGCCCGCGTGGTGTTTCTGTGCAATCCGAACAATCCCACAGGGACCATGGTGACCCGCAGCGAGTTGCTGCAGTTCCTCCGGCAGATCCCTCCGGAGGTTCTGGTGGTCTGTGACGAGGCGTATCACGAATACGCAACGGACCCGGAGTATCCGGATACCGTGGCACTGCTGGGAGAATACCCGGGCCTGGTGATTCTGCGGACGTTCTCCAAGATCTACGGGCTAGCGGGCCTGCGCGTGGGCTATGCCATCGCCCATCCGGATTTGGTGGCGGTTTTGCAACGCGTGCGGGAGCCTTTCAACGTGAATGCCCTGGCCCAGGCCGCCGCCGTGGCTGCCCTCGGGGACAAGGATTTCGTGGAGGAAAGCAGGCGCCAGAATTCGGCGGAGCGCGATTTCTTGCGGCAGAGTCTGGAGGCCATGGGCTACAAGGTCCTGCCGAGCCAGGCCAACTTCCTCTTTTTCGATAGCGGCGTGGATAGCCGCCGGCTGTTCCAGGCTTTGTTGCGCCGCGGGGTCATCGTGCGCAGCGGCGACATCTTCGGTTGCCCCACCTTTGTGCGGGTCACGGTGGGAACGCCCGCTCAGAACCGCGGCTTTCTGGCGGCCCTGCGAGAGGTGCAGGCGGAGTTGTAGAGCGGCGGGGCACTTCGCAGAGGGAGAGGCGGGGGAAGGGAGCAGCTTTCATGGTCATTGTGATGCGTCCCGGTTCCACGCAGGAGGATATCCAGGGTGTGATGGCGACCCTGCGTTCCCTGGGTTTCATGACTCATCTTTCCCAAGGAGTGGAACGGACCATTATCGGAGCCATCGGCGAGAAACGCGATCTGGCTTTGGCCTCGCTGGAGGCCTTGGAATGCGTGGAGCGGGTCATTCCCATCGTCCAGCCGTATAAGCTGGCCAGCCGGGAGTTCCATCCCGAGCCGTCTTTGGTGAACGCGGGCCAGGGCATCTGTTTCGGCGGAGCTCAGATCCCCATCATCGCAGGTCCGTGCGCGGTGGAGGGCGAGGAGCAGCTGCTGCAAGCCGCCCGGATGGTGAAGGCTGCAGGCGCCACGCTGCTACGGGGCGGGGCATACAAGCCGCGCACGTCGCCCTACTCGTTTCAGGGCCTGCATGAGGAGGGCCTGCGCATTCTGTCCCTGGCCAGAACCGAGGTGGGCCTGCCTGTGGTGAGTGAGGTGTTGAACCCGCGGGACGTGGAATTGGTGGCCCGCCATGTGGACGTGCTGCAGGTGGGAGCCCGCAACATGCAGAATTTTCCTCTCCTGAGGGAAGTGGGTCGTTCCGGCATGCCGGTGCTGTTGAAACGGGGGTTGGCGGCCACCATCGATGAGTGGCTGATGGCGGCGGAGTACATCCTGCGGGAGGGAAACTTCCGGGTCATCCTTTGCGAACGGGGCATCCGCACGTATGAGACAGCCACCCGCAACACGCTGGACCTCAGCGCCGTCCCGGTGGTGAAGGAACGCAGCCATCTGCCGGTCATCGTGGATCCCAGCCACGGTACGGGGAAGTGGCGGCTGGTGCCGCCCATGGCCCGGGCGGCGGTGGCCGCAGGGGCTGACGGACTCTTGATCGAGGTGCATCCCCAGCCGGCACTGGCCCTTTCGGACGGCGCGCAGTCCCTGACGCCGGCCAATTTTGCGGCCCTGGTGCGCGATCTTCGCCGCCTGGCCAACCTGTTGGGCCGGGAGATCCCCGAGCCTGCCGGGGCAACCGGCCCGGCGGCAGGAGGAGAGCGCGAACCTGCGCCGGGCGGCTGCGTGGCCGGCTGAGATAAGGGGGAGAAAACCGTTGCAGCGGACGGGACCCTGTATCCATCCGGTTCCACCTCGGTGGAAGCAGCCTCTGTTCTCTCTTGCGGGTAAAACCGTGGTGGTGGTGGGCACCGGGCTCATCGGTGGGTCGCTAGCCCTGGCTTGGCGGAATGCGGGCCTGCGCGTGTGGGGCATCGATGCTTCGCAAGCCGTGGTGGAGAAGGCGTTGGCTGCTGGAGTCGTGGAAGATGGAGCGGCCTGGCAACGGCCGCAGCCTTTGGAGCCGGGGCCAGCAGCCTGCAGGCTGCTGGAGGCAGCCGACGCAGTGATTTTGGCTGCGCCGGTCCCTGCCATCTGTGCGCTGCTGCCGGGCCTTTTCCCCCTTCTGCGGCCGGGAACGCTGGTTCTGGACACCGGCAGCACCAAATCCGGCGTGTTGGACAGTGCCTGGCAGGCTGCCCGCACACTGGCCCGGGCGAGGCCACATCCGGGCGGCGGCGGAGAAATCCCCGCGGCAGGGCCTGTATTCGTGGGGGGACACCCTCTGGCAGGCAGTGAGGAACAAGGGGTGGAGGCGGCGGACCCCTATCTTTTCCAGAACAGCTACTTTGTGCTGGTTCCGGGGCCGGGAGTGTGCGTGGACCCGGACTCTCCCTGGCCAGCGGAACCCCCGCCTGCCCTGCGGCTGGCCGTGGGGCTCGTCTGCGCCGCAGGAGCCCTGCCGGTGGTGGCCGACGCCGCAGACCACGACACCCTGGTGGCTCTGGTCAGCCATCTGCCTCATTTGGCCGCTGCCGCCGTGGTGCAGACGGTTTTCTCGGAGGATGCCGGCGCCGTCTCCTTCGCCAGCAAGGCAGCCCTGGCTGCCGGAGGATTTCGTGATCTGACCCGCGTGGCCTCCTCGGACCCACGGCTTTGGCGGGAGATCCTCGTGGCCAACCGCGCTGCGATTCTGCCGGCGTTGCGGCGGCTGGAGGCCAATCTGGAACGGCTCGCCGCTCTGTTGGGCGGCGGAGGGCCGGAGGCCCAGGCCGATGCTGCGGGTCTGGAGGAATTCCTGCGCCGGGCCCGCTGGGTCCGCGGCCAGCTGCCGTTACGGCGCAAGGGCCTCTTGGGGCACCGGGAGGAACTGGTGGTTTGGGTGCCGGACCGCCCCGGCGAGATCCACGCTTTGACGGGGCATCTGGCCAGGGCTCATATCAACATCCAGGATTTGGAGGTTTTGCGGGTCCGTGAGCACGAAGGGGGCAGCATTCTCCTGGCCTTTTCCGAACCCGGCCAGGGGAGCCGGGCGGCGGAGATCCTGCGGCAGCAGGGATACGCTGTGCGCTGCCGCGAAGACCTGAGGGAAGGGAGGCCGACCCATGGCCAGATGGCGGATTCTGCCTCAGACAGCGCCCTTGCAGGGGGAGATCCGGGTGCCGGGCGATAAGTCCATCTCTCATCGGGCTGCCATCTTGGGGCTCCTGGCCGAGGGCTTCACGGAGATTCGGGGTTTTTTGGAGGCGGAGGATTGCCTGCACACCCTGGAGATCTGCCGCCAGCTGGGGGCCGCCGTGGAACGTTTGAACCCCGGGCACTATAAGATCGGCGGCCGGGGGCTGGGCGGTCTGCGGGAGCCCGAGGGCATCCTGGATGTGGGAAACTCCGGCACCTCCATCCGCCTGTTGGCCGGTGTGCTGGCCGCGCAGCGGTTCTTTGCGGTGATCACCGGAGATGCCTCCATCCGCCGCCGGCCCATGGACAGAGTCGTGGAGCCCCTGCGGGCCATGGGCGCCCGCATCGCGGGCCGCAACCGGGGCAGCCGGGCCCCCCTGGCCTTTCTGGGATTGCCGGAGGGAACCCGGCTGCGGGGGCGGGAGCACACGCTGCCGGTGGCCAGCGCCCAGGTGAAATCCGCGTTGCTCCTGGCCGGCCTGTGGGCCGCGGGCGAGACGGTGGTGCGGGAGCCCGGCCCGTCCCGGGATCACACGGAGCGCCTGCTGCAACAATTCGGCGCCCGGCTGGAACGTCGTCCCGACGAAGTGCACCTGGCGGCAGGAAACCTGCTGCGGGGCCAGAATGTAGACATCCCGGGTGATTTTTCTTCCGCCGCCTTTTTCCTGGCCGCCGCCGCCGCCATCCCCGGCTCGCGGTTGGTGGTGCGGGGGGTAGGCCTGAACCCGACCCGGACCGGCTTGTTGGACGCGCTGCAAGCCATGGGGGCCCGAATCAGCGTGCAGGCCGCCTCCGCCCCTGCTCCCGGCCAGATGTCCCAGGAACCTAAAGGGGATGTGACGGTGGAAGCAGCCCCCCTGCGGGGGGTGGAAATCGGCGGAGAGATGATTCCCCGGCTCATCGATGAGATTCCTGCCCTGGCGGTGGCGGCGCTGGCTGCGGAGGGGCGCACCGTGATCCGGGATGCAGCCGAGCTGCGGGTAAAGGAATGCGATCGCATCGCCGCCTTGGTGGCGGAGCTGGGCCGTTTGGGGGCCCGGGTCTGGGCGCGGGAAGACGGTCTGGAAATCGAAGGTCCCGCCGTGCTGGCAGGGGGGTGCGCTTTCAGCGAAGGCGACCACCGCATGGCCATGGCCCTGGCGGTGGCGGGACTTTTGGCGCGCAATCCCACGCGGGTGGAGGGCGTGGAATGTGTGGGAACATCTTTTCCCTCGTTCGCCCAGTGCTTTAGCCAGGTCACAGGAGGCCAGTCCATTGAAACCGCGGTGGGGGAAGACCGGACGGAGGAAACGATGCCTCTTGGGAGAGCATAAGAAATGGACCGTGGCCATCGACGGGCCGGCAGGGGCAGGGAAGAGCACCGTAGCTCGGAAGGTGGCAGAACGGCTCGGCTTGCTTTATATTGACACCGGGGCCATGTACAGGGCCCTCACCTGGAAAGCCCTGCGCCGCGGCATCCTTCCCGCCGCGGCGGCTACGGCGGGCTCCGGCGGCGCGGTGCCGGGCCTGGCTTGGAACACACAGGCGTTGGTGAAGATGGCCAGAGAGAGCTCCATCCGGCTGGCCCCCGGCCCGCAGGGCGTAAGGGTTTGGGTGGATGGGGAGGAGTGCACGGAGGAGATCCGCTCCCCTCAGGTCAGCGCCTGGGTTTCCCAGGTGGCGGCGGTGCCGGAGGTGCGCCGGCTGCTGGTGCGGCAGCAGCAGGCCATGGCCCGGGGCGGCGGAGTGGTCATGGACGGCCGCGACATTGGTACGGTGGTGCTGCCCCACGCAGACCGCAAGTTCTACCTCACCGCTACGGTGGAGGAAAGAGCCCGCCGGCGCCAGGCCGACCTCGCTGCGCAGGGGCACGAGGTTTCCCGGGCCGAGGTGGAACAATGGATCCGCCAACGGGACCAGCAGGACTCGCAGCGGCAGGAGGGGCCTCTCGCGCTGGCAGCCGATGCGATTCTGGTGGATTCCACGGGGAAGACTGTGGAGGAAGTGGTGGACTCAATTGTACGCCAATGTCGAGAGGAAGTATAAGACACTGTACTGGACAGCCCATGCCATCGTGGGCTTCCTGGCCAAGGCCCTGTTTGCCATGAAGACCGAGGGTCTGGAGAACTTGCCGGCGTCAGGCCCGGCGGTGGTGGCCTGCAATCATGTGAGCATTCTGGACCCGATTCTGGTGGGAGCCGCCATGCCGCGGCTGGTGCATTTCATGGCCAAGGAGGAGCTGTTCCACATCCCGGTGTTGGGCTTTCTGATCCGCAAGATCGGCTCCTTCCCGGTGCGCCGTGGCAACGCCGACCGGCAGGCCATCCGGGCCGGGCTGGAGGTTCTGGAAGCCGGCGAAGTGCTGGGTATTTTTCCCGAAGGCACCCGCAGCCTGGACGGCCATTTGCAGAGAGCCCAGAGTGGCGTGGCGCTCCTGGCCATGAAAACAGGCACCCCCGTGATTCCTGCCGCCATCGTGGGAACAGAAAAAGCCTTGCGCAAAGGGCGGGCCTTCCTGCGGCCGGCCCGGGTCCGCCTGCTTCTGGGTCCCCCGATTCACCCCCCCGCCGGGGAGATCACCAAGGAGTCGCTGGCGCAGTTCTCGGCCCGGATCATGTTGGCCATCGCAGGCCTCCGGGATCAGCTGCTGGCGGAAGGTTCCGTGGACGCCCCGCCATCCCTGCGGAAAGCCCAATAGGCGAGGAGCAGGAGTTTTCAGGCTTATGGCGAAGCAAAATATCTTGAGCTTTGCATGGGATGTTCCGAGGTCCGCAGGGGGTGGCCCGATTGGTTATAGGTTTTGAGATTACTCCATAATAAACCAGAAAGAAAAGAAATCAGAAGGAAAAGGCAAGGAGGTAGCGAATGGAAATCCGCGTGGCCCAGACGGCCGGATACTGCTTCGGCGTCCGTCGGGCCATGGATTTGGCGAAGAAGACCGCCGAGCATACTCCTGGGCCCATTTACACGCTGGGCCCGTTGATTCATAATGAACAAGCGGTGGCACAGCTGGCCCGCCGGGGGATCCAGGTGGCGGAAGACCTTTCCCGGCTCAAGCAGGGCACTGTGATCATCCGGACCCATGGCCTCCCGCCGGAACAGCTGGCTCAGGCCAAAGGCCAGGGCCTGCACGTGGTGGACGCCACGTGCCCCTTCGTAGGACGAGCCCAGAAACGGGCGGCGGAGCTGGCTGCCGCCGGGTATCAGGTGCTCATCGTGGGGGATCCCAACCACCCCGAAGTGGAAGGGGTCAGCGGCGCCACCGGGTATAGGGCGTTGGTGGTCAGCAGTCCGGACGAGGTGCGCCGGCACAGACTTTCCAAGAAAGTCGGCGTGGTGGCCCAGACTACGCAGATCCTCAGCGTCTTTCAGGAATGTGTGGCCGCTGTGCTGGAACAGGCGCTGGAGGTTGTGGTTCACCAGACCATCTGCTCTGCCACTCGGGAGAGACAGGACGAGGCGCAAGAGATGGCCAGAGAGTTCCCCCTGATGCTGGTGGTCGGCGGCCGGAACAGCGCCAACACCAACAAGTTGGCGGAGATTTGCAGCCGCGAAGGGGCCCGCGCCTTTCTCGTGGAAGGTGCGGCGGACCTGAACCCTGTCTGGTTCGATGGGGTGGAAAAGGTAGGGATCACCGCTGGGGCCTCCACCCCAGATTGGGTGATCGAGGACGTGATCCGGCGCATCCGGGAGATGCTTCCGGATGCCCGCGTGACCGCCTGCGACCAAAGGCCTGCCGGAGTTCAGACGGCTTCCGGCACGGCCGAGGAATAAAGGAAAAAAGGAAAGCGGTGCCCACTTGGGCACGGAGACAGGTGGCGGAGAATGATGACGGACGAAAGGACCCAGGCACCCGTGGAAACCCAACAGGATCATCCGGAAGAGGGGACTGCACAGGCTCCCGCGACGGCTCCTGCGTTGGCAGGGGCTCCGGCGGCGCAGGAGGCCGGCGATGCTGGCTCTCCTACGGCCAACGCTGCTGCCCCGGTGGCAGGAACCCCCGAGCCGGCCGGCCGGCAGCAGGCGGGTGAGACGGCGCAGGCAACGGCCGCGCAGCCCTCCCAGGCTACGGCTCAGGAGGCGGCGCAGGCCTATGAGAAGAGTTTTGCCCGCATCGCCCCGGGGCAGATTGTGAAGGCCCGGGTGGTGCAGGTGGATCCCAATGAGGTGCTGGTGGATATCGGCTATAAATCCGAGGCGGTCATCCCCAAGGAGCACCTCAGCCATGTGCCCGTGAGTGATCCCAGCCAGGTCGTCCATGTGGGGGACGAGATCTACGTGACCATCCTCAAGATGGAGGAAGGCGAAAGCGGCAATGTGATCGTCTCCAAGAAGCGGGCGGACGCGGTCCGGGCCTGGGATCACTTGGTGGAACTGAAAAAGCAGGGCGGGACCCTGCAGGCCGTGGTGCGGGAGCGGGTGAAGGGCGGTCTTCTGGTGGATGTGGGTGTGCGGGGTTTTGTGCCGGCATCCCATGTCTCCGCCGATTATATTGAGGATCTGGACTCGTTGGTCGGCAAGCAGATGACTTTCAAGATCCTGGAACTGGAAGAGGATCGCCGCAACGTCGTGCTCTCCCACAAGTTGGTGGAGCAGGAAGAGCGGGAGCAAGCCCGGCAGAAGTTGTTGGAGACCCTGGAGCCCGGCCAGATCGTAGAGGGGGAGGTCAAGCGTCTGACCAGCTTCGGCGCCTTCGTCGATCTGGGTTACGGGTTGGAAGGCCTGCTCCACATCTCCGAGATGGCCTACAGCCGCGTCCGGCATCCGTCGGACATCCTCAAGGAAGGCGACAAGATCAAAGTCATGATTCTCCACGTGGACCGGGAAGCGCGGCGAATCTCTCTGGGCCTGAAGCAGACGCTGCCCGATCCCTGGGATACCATCACCCAGAAGTACCAGGTAGGACAGATCGTCACCGGCGAGGTGACGCGGGTTGTGGATTTCGGGGCATTCGTGAAGCTGGAAGACGGCATCGAGGGCCTGGTCCACATCTCCCAGTTGGCGCCGCACCGGGTGGCCAAGGCCAGTGATGTGGTGCAACCCGGCCAACAGGTGCCGGTCAAGATCCTCAACATCGACACGGAGGCACACCGGGTGAGCCTGAGCATCCGGGAAGCCATGCCGAAGGAGCCGGAGGGAGAGAAGCCCCAGCGGCCGGATGCCGGCCGGGAACGCCATGCGCAGGCGGATGAAAAGGCTTCCGCCTCGCGGGAGGAAACGCCGCAGCCTCCGGCGAATGATGGTTCCCACTTCTCCCTGGGCGACGTGGTGAATATCGGCCGCCTGCTGGAGGAGAAGGAGAAAGCCGGGAAGCAGTAACCGGTCCCGTGCAGAGAGGCGGGTACCTGCAGACGGCAAGGCCGGCGGGGGCTTTGCCGTCTGTCGTAATCAGGATATGGAGGAATATGGATCCTCTGATAGATTCGGAGCCTGGCAAGAAAGGGTCGGCACGCCCGCCAGCGGCGGACATCGCGCGGGTGACGCCCGGCGGATTGGCCTGGAAGGCAGGGATCGAGCCCGGGCACCGATTGCTGCGGGTCAACGGGCAGCCGGTGCGGGACATCATTGATTATAAGCTGCAGGTGAGCGAGCCTTGGGTGGTCCTGGACCTGGAACGCCAGGACGGGACCCCGTACCAGGTGCGCCTTGAGAAGAGCCCGGATGCAGATCTGGGGCTGGAGTTCCGTTCTGCGGTTTTCGACGGCATACGGCGCTGTACCAATCACTGCCAGTTCTGTTTCGTGGACCAGATGCCGCCTGGGATGCGGCCTACGCTGTATGTGAAGGATGATGATTTCCGCCTTTCCTTTTGGCACGGCAGTTTTATCACGCTGACCAACCTGACGGAGAGGGATTACGCCCGGATCTTCCAGCAACGTCTGAGCCCGTTGTTCGTCTCGGTGCATGCAACGGATGGGCAGACCCGCGTACGACTCATGAGAAATCCGCGGGCGGCCGACATCCTGTCGGCCTTGCACAGGTTGGTGGAGGGCGGCATTCAGGTCCACTGCCAGGTGGTGTTGGTGCCCGGCTTCAACGACGGGAAGCAGCTGGAGCGCACCGTGGAAGATCTGGCAGGCATGGTGCCGGGAGTCGCCAGCATCGCCCTGGTCCCCGTGGGTCTGACCTCGCATCGCCAGGGGTTGCCTCCGTTGCGGCGGTTCCGGCCTGCGGAATGCCGGGACATCGTTCGCATGGTGCGGCGCTGGCAGAAGGAGTTTCGCCGCCGCCTGGGAACCCGCCTGGTCTACGCGGCGGACGAGTTCTACCTGTGCGCGGGGGAGACGCCGCCTGGGGTTGTCAGCTACGAGGGATATCCGCAGCTGGAAAACGGCGTGGGGCTGGTCCGGCGTTTTTGGGCTCAGGCCTCCCTGGCCACACGGGACATTGCGGCCAGGCAACCGCCGCGACATTGGATCGTCCTCACGGGCCGGTTAGGCGCCGAAGTGCTGGAACCGGTGGTCTCTCGTCTTCGGGACGTGCAGGGGCTGGTGGTGGAGGTTCATGCCGTGGAAAACCGGCTCTTCGGCCCGGAAGTGACGTGTACCGGCCTTCTGGGCGGGGCGGACTTGCTGGCGGGCTGGGAAACCCGTTGGGGCCGGGGCGGGGAGCCTCCGGCGGACGGGGTTCTGTTGCCGGCGGTCTTGTTTCAGTCCGGCGGCGGGGTGACTCTGGACGGCATGACTCCTGCCGACTTGGCCCGGGCCATGGGCGTGCCGGTCTATGTGCTGCCCGTCCACGGCGGAATTCTGGTGGAAACTCTGCTGGGCCGCGGCGGTGGCAGAGACGGGATGCCGGCAGGCGTGCAGCGGTTTGATGCGCCCCTCGGCCCTGCCCATCCTGACGCCGATCCGCCCAAAGTCGGCGAAGAAATGGGGATCGACATTGTCTAAGCCCATTGTGGCCATCCTGGGCCGCCCCAATGTGGGCAAGTCCACTCTGTTCAACCGCTTGGCTGGCCGCCGCCTTGCCATCGTGGAGGATACCCCCGGGGTAACCCGCGACAGGTTGTATGCGGCCGTGGAATGGCGGGGGCGCCCGTTCACCCTGGTGGACACGGGCGGCTTTCAAACGGAGGAAGAAGACCTCATCGTGACTTCCACCCGGCGCCAGGCAGAGATTGCCGCCAGCGAGGCGGATGTGATCGTCTTCCTGACCGACGGGCGCCAGGGGCTCCTGGGTGCTGATCAGGACGTGGCCCAGTTCCTCCGCCGGCAGCACAAGCCGGTGGTGGTGGCGGTGAACAAAGTGGAGCACGACCTGGGCGCCGCTGCGGCCATGGAGTTCTATGGCTTGGGGCTCGGGGAGCCCGTGGCCATCTCGGCGCTGCACGGCATGGGCATCGGGGACCTGCTGGACCGGGTGGTGGCAGCGTTTCCGCCGGCGGACACCGGTGACGAGGCGCAGGAGAGTCTGGGAATCGCCATCGTGGGCCGCCCCAACGTAGGAAAATCCTCGCTGGTCAATGCCTGGGTAGGAGAAGAGCGGGTCATCGTCAGCGATGTCCCAGGCACCACCCGCGATGCGGTGGATACGCCCTTTACATGGAAAGGCCGGCGTATGCTTCTCATCGACACCGCCGGGATCCGGCGCCAAAGCCGGGTGAGGGAGTCCCTGGAGTACTACAGTGTCCTGCGGGCCATGCGGGCTGTGGAGCGGGCCCAAGCCGTCGTATCTCTGTTGGATGCCAGCGTCGGCATCACGGAGCAGGACAAGCGCATTATCGGCCTGGGCCATGAGGCCGGCAAGGCGCAGGTGGTGGCGTTCAACAAGTGGGATCAGGTCGAGAAGGGGCGGCGCGACCGGGCCAGCTGGGAACGGGCTGTGCACAGCGAACTGCCGTTCCTGGATTATGCGCCGGTCCATTGCATCTCGGTCCGGAACGGCCAGGGACTGGAGTCGCTCATGGAGGCGGTCTGGCAGTCGGCACAGGCCAACGCGCTGCAGGTGCCGGACAAAGCCCTGCGGGAGGTCATGGAGGACGCCGTGGTCCGGCAGCCTCCGGCCGGCGCAGGGAAGCAGCCTGTGCGGATTTTCCGGGTCTATCAGAAGGGCGTGCGTCCACCCTCCTTCGCTGTGGTGACCAACGAGCCGGACGCTATCCATTTTTCTTATCTGCGGTATCTGGAGAACCGGCTACGGGAGAGTTTTGATTTTACAGGCACGCCCATCCGGCTGATCCCGGAGCCGAAGCAGTAGGACCTGGGCGGGCCAGAGAAGGGATATCCATTGATCAGCCTCTGGATCCTGCTTTTGATCCCTTTGGCATATTTGCTTGGGGCCGTGCCGTTCGGATATCTGGTATCTCATTTCGCCAGCGGCGTGGACATCCGCCAACACGGCAGCGGCAACATCGGGGCCACCAATGTGCTGCGGGTGCTGGGTCCCCTGCCGGCTGCGCCTGTGTTCGTGGCCGACGCTGGCAAGGGCCTTCTGGCTTCCTGGGCCGGCCTTATGATCGGGGGGCCGGTGGCAGGCATTCTGTGCGGAGTGGCCGCCATTTTGGGCCACAACTGGTCCGTGTTCCTCCGCTTCCGGGGAGGACGGGGTGTAGCCACGTCTTTGGGAGTGCTGGTGGGGCTGACTCCTTGGGCGGCCGTGGCGGCAGCAGCGGTTTGGCTGCTGGTCCTGGCCCTGAGCCGCTACGTTTCGGCCGCCTCCATCGCGGCCGCCTTGGTTACGCCGGCGGCAGTGTGGCTGTTTCATTATCCGCCGCTTTTCTTTTATTGCATCACCCCCGTGGCCGTGCTAGTGATCTGGCGGCACAAGGCCAATATCCACAGGCTGCTGGCGGGCACCGAATACCGTATCGGGCAGCGTGTTCCCCCTAAGGAAGGCGGTCCGCGTACCGGAGGCGGCAAGGCCTAGATGGACCCGCAAGTGGCGGTGATCGGTGCCGGGGGCTGGGGCACCGCCTTAAGTTGCCTATTGGCGCAGCGGTTCCGGCAAGTCACTCTGTGGGCCCGGCGTCCGGATTTTGCAGAGGAGCTTCGCCAGGGGCGGGTGAACTCTGTGTACCTGCCGGGGGTGCGGATTCCCCCGCAGGTGCGGATCACCGCCGATGTGGAGGAGGCCCTGGCCGGAGCCTGGGTGGTGGTTCTGGCGGTCCCTGCCCAGCATCTGCGGTCAGTGGTGCGGATGCTGCTGCCTGTTCTCCGAAAAAAAGGCGCCGGTGCTGCAGTCGCCCAGACAGGTACCCCTCCCTATTTCGTCAATGTGGCCAAGGGCTTGGAGCGGAAAACCATGCTGCGGATGTCCCAGGTGCTGGCGTCTGAGCTGCCGGCCGCGTGGCATGGCCACATTGCCAGTCTGTCCGGCCCCAACCATGCCGAGGAGGTCGGTAGGTTTCTGCCGGCCGCGGCAGTGATCGGCAGCCCGTCGGCGGAAACCGCCGCCATCCTGCAACACCTCTTCTCCACGCCCCGGTTTCGCGTGTACACCACTTCCGACTTGGCCGGCGTTGAATACGGCGGCGCCCTGAAAAACGTAATCGCCCTGGCCGCCGGCATCTCGGATGGCCTGCAGCTGGGCGACAACACCCGGGCGGCTCTCATGACGCGGGGGCTGGCGGAGATGGCGCGCCTGGGGTTGAGATTGGGCGCCCGGCCGGAGACCTTCGCCGGTCTCTCCGGCATGGGGGATCTCATCGTTACCTGCACCAGCACGCATAGCCGCAATGCCCGCACCGGGCGGGCCATCGGGGCCGGAAAACGACTGGAGGAAGTGTTGGCCGGAACTCCGATGGTGGTGGAGGGGGTGGAGACCGCCCGGGCGGCACGGGAACTGGCAGCCCGGGTGGGTGTGGAAGTGCCCATCACCGAAGTAGTCTGCCGGATCCTTTTCGAGGGGCTGCCACCTTCGGAAGGCGTCGGCCAGCTCATGGAACGGCGGTTCACCCAGGAAGCGGAACGCAACGACTGGCGCAGCTGAGAGGACGGGAGCAGTCTCCTCATCATAACCGCCCGCAGGGCTCATATATATTTACCGTATTAATCCGGGTGCTGACTGAGTCTTCCTCCTGTGGCCCAGGGCCCATCCAGCCACGCCCCCGCCCAGACGGGAGGCAACAGGGGGCAGGGAGCACCGAGGAGGGACCGTAGAACCCATGGAACGATACGACCTTTTCCGGGACCTGGCCGAACGCACCGGCGGGGACATCTATTTCGGCGTGGTCGGTGCCATGCGGACGGGAAAATCCACCTTTATCAAGCGCTTCATGGACCTTCTGGTTCTCCCCAGCATCGCCGACCCGGTTCTACGCGAGCGTACCAAGGATGAATTGCCGCAAAGCGGTGCCGGCCGCACGGTGATGACCACGGAACCCAAGTTCGTCCCGGAGCGCGCCGTGCATCTGACAGTGGGGGATAGCCTGCATCTGCGGGTCCGGCTCGTTGACTGCGTGGGATTCTCCATCCCCGGCGCCCGGGGCATCGAGGAAGAAGAAGGCTACCCCCGTATGGTGCGTACCCCGTGGCATGAACAGGAGATCCCCTTCGAAGAAGCGGCGGAGTTCGGAACCCGCAAGGTCATGCAGGAGCATGCCACTCTGGGCGTAGTGGTCACCACCGACGGCAGCATCACCGACATTCCTCGGGAGAATTACCTGGAGGCGGAGGAGCGCGTGATTCGGGAGCTGAAGGAGTTGGGAAAGCCCTTTGTGGTCCTGCTCAACTCCCGCCACCCGCGCCGTGACGAGACCATGGAACTGGCGGAGCGCCTGAGCCATAGATACGACGTGCCGGTGGTGCCCTGCAATTTGTTGGATATCGACCAGCAGGAGCTTTTGGATATCCTGGAGAGGGCTCTTTACGAATTCCCGGTGCGGGAAGTCCGCCTGCATTTGTCACGCTGGGTGGATCACCTGCAGCAGGACAACTGGCTGCGGCAAAAGGCCCAGGAAGAAGTGTGGCAAGAGATCGCCAAAGTAGAACGGGTGCGGGATCTGCGCTCCGTGGTGCACGCTCTGGAGGAGCTGGATTGGGTGGAGACCGCCCAGCTGCGCGGTGTCGATCTGGGCACCGGGCAGGCGGACATTCTGATCAATGTGAAGCAGGAGTTGTTCTATCAGGTTGTCAGTGATCTCACGGGACTGGCCATCAGCGGCGACCATCAGCTCGTCAGCGTGCTGCAGGAGCTGGCGGCGGCCAAAAAGCGCTTCGACAAGGTGGCACAGGCGCTGGAGGAACTGCAAGCCACGGGCTACGGCGTAGCCATGCCCACCCGGGAGGACATCGAGTTCGAGCCGCCGGAGCTTTTCCGGCAGGGCGGACGTTTTGGCGTGCGGCTGCGGGCACGGGCCAGCTCCATCCACCTGATCCGTACGGAAATCGAAGCCGAGGTCACGCCTTTCGTGGGCACCGAAAAGCAGGGGGAAGAGATGCTGCGCTATCTTACGGAGGAGATGGAGAATGATCCGGCGCGCATCTGGGAATCCACCTTCCTGGGCAAGCCTCTGGAAGACCTGGTGGAAGACAGCCTGCGCACCAAGATCCTGCAGATGCCGGAGGATGCCCGCGTAAAGCTGCAGGAGACCATCAGCCGCATTGTCAACGAAGGCAGCGGCGGCCTGATCTGCATCATCCTCTGAGGGGGTAGTCGCCTGCCCCCTCGGCCGCCCTGTTCTGTTCCCAACCGGTGGCCCGGCGTGTTATAATGCCTGCAAAGCGGGACAGACCCCCGCATGAGGCGCCGGCGGCACCCGGGCTTGCCAGTGGGAGGGACAAGCCGGATGGAAAAAGGGCTTTCCAGGGAGAGGCAAAGCGGTGGGGCCGGCTTGGCGGGCAGCCCGGCTGCCGGCGAGGATTCCCGCCTGCGGGCGATGCAGCAGGCTGTGCAGGTCCGCGTTCCGGCCACCAGCGCCAACCTGGGACCCGGCCTGGATACGCTGGGCATGGCCCTGGAGCTTCATAACGTGGTGCGCGTGGAATGCGGGCCTTTGCTGCCGGCGCCGGCGGGCGCCGCGGCCGCCTGGGAACGCGTCGAGGTGCGGGTGCAGGGCTTTGGGGAAGGGATTCTGCCGCAGGACGACACGAACCTGGTGGCCCGCAGCATGGCCGCCGTGTTCTCCCGCTGCGGCCTGTGGCCCCGGTGGGTGCGCATCGAAGCCCGGAACAACGTGCCGGTCTGGGGAGGTCTGGGCAGCTCGGCCACGGCCGTCGTGGCCGGAATCTGGGCAGCGGACGCTCTGCTTCCCGGTGTGCGGGTCCGCCCATGGTTGTTGTCGCTGGCCTCCCACCTGGAGGGGCATCCGGACAATGTGGCGGCGGCAGTTCATGGTGGGGTGGTGGTGGCTATGGCCACGGACGGGCCGGATGCTTCGGGCGGAAGCTGCGGGGAGGGCCAGCTGGGGGCACGCGGGAATTTGCGCAACACTGACGGAAACGGCCTGCCGGAGATCCGGGCGTTGCCGCTGAGCGTGCCCTATCCCTGGGACATCGTCCTGCTCATCCCGCACCTGCGGGTGGATACCGCGGCGTCACGGCGGCGCCTGCCGCACCAAGTTCCCTTGGCGGACGCTGTCTTCAACGTGCAGCGCGCGGCCGCGCTGGTGGCGGCCCTGCAAAACGGACGCGCTGCGGATCTGCAACAAGCCATGCGGGACCGGCTGCATCAGCCGTACAGGCTCCCGCACATTCCGGGGGCGGAGGAGGCCTCCCGGGCAGCACTGACCGCCGGGGCTCTGGGGGTTTGCCTGAGCGGCAGTGGTCCCACATTGCTGGCTTTTTGCGCCGGCCGCAGCGGGCAGGTGGCCGCGGCCATGAACGCAGCCATGCGCCGAGCGGGTGTAGAGGCGCATACGGTGCTCACCCGGGTAGCGCCGGAGGGCGTCCGGGTGGAGCCCCTGGCCTGCGCGCCCCAGGGACGGTGAGGGCCGGGCGGTGCGAGCCCGGACAGGGTTTTTCCATGGCTTTTTCGCCAGATCCCCAGTGATTCGTATCCTTGTCAGAACCTTCGCCCGGTGCTATAATAAACCCAGCTGACGGACCGTGGCGCAGTTTGGTAGCGCGCTTCCTTGGGGTGGAAGAGGTCGCTGGTTCGAATCCAGTCGGTCCGACCATAGGCAGGGAAAGGGGGACGGAAGCCCGCAGAACGGTTTCCGGCCCCCTTCTTCGTTCATTCCGGCGTTGATTCTGCACAGGGAGGGAATGGCCATGGACGGACATCGCCATGCATATCCGCTTTCATCTGTGGTTCGGCGGCCGCGACCTCATGATCGGCTTTGCGCCGTGTTGCGGACGGCGCTGGCATTGCTGGCCGCGGTGGCGTGGATCAACGGAGTGTTGCCAGGGGCGGCGCCGACTCTGGCTGCCCAGCCTTCCGCCAGGCTGATCCCCGTAGGATGGCCTCCTCTGGGCATACCGCCGGAGCCGGGAGGGCTGCTGTGGAGCTGGGCGGGGCAGGAGCGTCTTTGGCCTGAAGCGCCGGACTTTGTCTGCCTGGCTCCCGTCTATCGGGACGGGGAGAAACAACTGGTCTTTACGGTAAACCAGCATCTGGCTGTGACCAGCCTTCCGCCGCTGGCGGCAGGTGCCGCAACACCGGATGACCGACAGCAGGGATCGGCGCCGGTTCAACGTGCCGGCACCCCTCCCGCTGCGCTGCCGCCGGGTCCAGCGGTGGCTCTGGATTTCGCTCCGACGGCACTGGTTGCCGTGGATGTGGATCGGGATGGGGCCAGCGAGGCGGTCTGCGGGGTGGGCGACGCGGGGATCCTGCAGATTTGGGGGTTATCCGGCGGCCGGGCATGGCGAAAATGGGGAGAGACCTATCTCTGGGCCCCCATTTTGTCCGTAGTCCCCGTCCGCGAGCCGGGGCAGCCCTTTGTCTCGCTCTTGGCCAGCACTCAACAGGGCCGCCTTTTTTTGCTCCGGTGGAACGGAAAACAACTACAGACCGTATGGCAAAGCCGCCAGTGGCAGGGGCAGCCTTTGGTGCTCTATGGCCCCCTTCTATCCGGCCCCTCTGATTGGGCGGTGGTGGCCTATGTGCGCGGCGCCAACCAGGTGGGACTGCTGGGATGGCCGGCAGGCCAGGGGGCTTTTGCGGCTGGATCCCGGTCTGCAGGCTCCCCCCCGGTCGCCGTTGCACCTTCAGAGCCCGCGGTGAGGTCCAGTCCGGGTACGGAACATTCCCCCGCACCGGCGGAGCCCGGCGGACAGGCAGTCCTCCCCGTCAAAAGCCTCTGGGAGAATTACCCCTGGGGGCAGGTTACCGGACTGGCCCTCTACTCGGCGGGAGCCGCGGGTTGGCTGGCTGTGAACACCAGCCGCAATATGCTCTACCTGTACCGCATAACCTGGCAGGATCAGGAGCCGGCAACGTCCCCTCCAGCCTCTCGCGCAGGAGACTCCAAAACGCCGGCACCGCCTTTGACCGTACAGCCCGCAGGCTCGTCCGGCGTGCGTGAACCTTTGTCAGATCCTCAAATGGGCATGTTGGACAGCCACAGCTTCTGGTTGGCGGGCCGGACCCGCTGGGGTATTGGCGCCTTGCAGGTGAGCTTTTCCGGCCAGATCCTCTCTCAGTGGTATGGGATGTCCGGGCAGGCGGCTGTAGCCGGTGTCGTACGGCGCGATCCCGCCGGAGTCTCGCCGGTGTTGTGGTTTTGGGACCACAGCGGAACCCTGGGCTCCTACAGGCCCCTGGCCCCCCGGAATCTCCGAGTGGTGGCATTTGCGAAGAGTTCCCGTCCTGTGTACCTGGAATGGACCATTCTCAACGGGCTCCTGTACGTGCCCTTGCGCGAAAGCGCCCAGGCTCTGGGGCTGGGCTTCATCTGGCAACCGGCGCAAAAGGAGGTCGTAATCTCCTCCCGCACCCCCGCGCGGCTGCTGCAGATGCGCCTGGGTTCCGATACGGGGCAGTTGAACGGGGCGGAGGTGGCGGTTCCCGGCGCCGTGTTGCACGAGGGACACCTGTATATCAGCATCTGGGCCCTCACGTACCTGGGCTTCCGGCAGGAATGGGATGCGGCATTGCCTGGCTACCGTGTGATCCCGGCATCTGAGCTCTCCTCGCCCTGACAGGCGGAAGCTTCCCGGATATGCCGCCCTCTGTTGGGCAAGCTTTTCGCGATGAGCCTGATAGTGGGCAGGAAAAGGCTTTATCCGGCTCGAATTACGGGCGGTAATGACCGTTCATCTGGGGGCACCGATTCCTTGAGTCGGGGGTACCGCACCGAAGGAGGAGATGTGGGTTGAACAAGTACTCCACCGAGCACCTGCGCAACGTGGCCCTGGCGGGTCACGGCGGTTCCGGCAAGACATCGTTGACGGAAGCCCTTCTGTTTCGCAGCGGCGCCATTTCCCGCCTGGGCCGTGTGGAAGAAGGCACCACCGTCAGCGACTATGACCCCGAAGAAGTCCGCCGCCGCATATCTATCAGCACCTCCCTGGCTCCTGCCGAGTGGCAAGGTTATAAGTTGAACTTGGTGGATACCCCCGGGTATTTTGATTTTGCTGGGGAGGTCATCGGGGCCCTGCGGGCCGTCGAGGCGTGCCTGGTGGTGGCGTGCGCCGCCTCCGGGGTGGAAGTGGGAACGGAACAGGTGGCGGCCTACGCCGCAGAAGCGAAGCTGCCACGCCTGTTTTTCATCAATAAGATGGACCGCGAGAACGCCAATTTCGCCAAAGTCGTGGAGGCCATCCAAGGATTGTTCGGCCGCCAAGCCATTCCGGTGCAGCTGCCCATTGGGGCCTCGGAGAGTTTCCGCGGCCTCGTGGACGTGGTGGCCGGCAAAGCGTACGAGTATGACGCCAAAGGCCAAGCCAGGGAGGTGCCGATCCCGGCGGATCTCCAGTCCGAAATGGACCGTTACCGCGAGGAATTGTCCGAGGCGGTGGCCATGGCCGACGATGCTCTGGCGGAAAAGTACCTGGAAGGGGAGACCCTGACCCACGAGGAGATTGTGCGGGGCCTCTCCGCAGGTGTGGCGGAGGGAAAGATCTTCCCGGTACTGTGCGGATCGGCGTTGAAGAACATCGGCATGGATCTGCTGCTGAATACGCTGGTGGCCTGGGTACCCTCGCCTGCTCACCGCCGGGCTGTTGTGGCCAGTGCCACCGACGGCCGGGAAGTACCGCTTCGGGCAGACGCTGCCGGTCCCTTGGTGGCCCAGGTGTTCAAAACCGTCTCCGACCCTTACGTTGGCAAGCTGACGTTGTTCCGCGTCTTTTCAGGCACGTTCAAATCGGATTCACGGGTGATGAACGCGTCCCGGGGGAAGGAGGAGCGGGTCGGGCAGCTGTACCTTGTGCGCGGCAAGGAGCAGATCCCCGTATCCGAAGTCGGTGCCGGCGATCTGGGGGCGGTGGCGAAGCTGCAGGAGACCGGTACCGGCGACACGCTTTGCCAGCCGGACCAACTCCTGAAACTTCCGGCCATCGAATTCCCCAAGCCCACGCTGTCACTGGCCGTGGAGCCCAAGAAAAAGGGAGACGAGGACAAGATTTTCAGCGGACTGGCCCGCCTGACGGAGGAAGACCCCACCTTCACGGTGGCCAAGAACAGTGATACAGGCCAGACCCTGGTTTCCGGCTTAGGGGAGATTCACCTGGAGGTCATGGCCAGTCGCCTCAGCAAGAAATTCGGCGTGGAGGTGGAACTCTCCGACCCCAAGATTCCGTATCGGGAGACCATCCGCGGCACCACCAAGGTGGAAGGGAAGCACAAGAAACAGACCGGCGGACGGGGCCAGTACGGACACGTATGGCTGGAACTGGAGCCGTTGCCCCCAGGCGGGGGCTTCGAATTCGTAGACAAGATCTTCGGCGGCGCCGTACCCAGGCAGTATATCCCTGCCGTGGAGAAGGGCGTGCGCGAGACCATGGCCGAAGGCGTGCTGGCCGGCTATCCCGTGGTGGACGTGCGGGTGACGCTGTACGACGGGTCCTACCATCCGGTGGACTCCTCTGAGCTGGCGTTTAAAATTGCGGCCGCCATGGCGTTCAAGAAGGGCTTCCTGGAAGCGCGGCCTATTTTGCTGGAGCCCATTCAGGCTGTGGAAATCCGCGTGCCGGACCGCTTCATGGGAGACATCATGGGGGATCTGAACAAGAAGCGCGGACGGGTGCTGGGGATGGAGGGCCACGGCGGCGAACAGGTCATCAAGGCGCAAGTGCCGTTGGCAGAGATGGCCCGCTACGCCATCGATTTGCGGTCCATGACCCAGGGGCGCGGCCGGTTCACCATGCAATTCGACCATTACGAGGAAGTGCCTGCACAGCTGGCGGAACAGATCATCGCCGCAGCTAAGGCCGAGCGGGCCGGGTAAGGCGGATCTCGGGTCAATTGAATTCCCGGGCACGGGTCCGAGGCGAGGGGAAGAAGGTGCGCAGGGATCGTGCAAGGAAGGAGCCGCAAGCCGGGGGGCGGGCGGCTCCTCTTTGGTACGGGCGTGGACCAGAGCAGACAGCGGCGAGGCCTGCAAGCCTGGCTCGCCGCGGGCTGTCTTCCGCTGCGCATTATGCTGCGCTTGCGTTGGCTGCGCAAGCCTGCTTGGCACTGGCGATTGCCTCCGTCCCGGCAGGAAAGAGGGCGGTGCGGGCGGAGCCAGCGGAACAGGAGGGGATTCGGATGGCCATGGCCCTCCAAATCCCTGGGTTGCCGCCGGGCGGCGGCCACGCCTTCTGGCAACAGATGGCGCGCCGGACAGAGCCGGAACTGTCGCGCCTCTCCGGCACATCCGCTTCGGCGTCCAACCGGGATCAGCGCCTTCTGGTTTTGAAGTACCGGATGGCCGTAGCCTGTGCCCTGGCGGGCGAGATCCGGCGCAGCAAGGATTTTACGGAACAGCTTGGGAGTTTTCCGCAACGGGATCTGTTAGCCCGCGGCATCGCCGCTTACTACGGCCCCTGGCTGGAGCAGCCGTCCCACTCCCCGGCCCAGTTGTCCGGTCTGGCTTTTCTGGCGTTTTCCCTTTACTACCAGGCGAAGTATTCCGCAGCGGCCCAGGCGTTTGCCGCCGTAGCCCAGCTGGATCCGGCAAATGAATGGCCCTTGAACTATCAAGCCATCAGCCTTTATCAGGCCGGAGACCTCGACACGGCCGTGCAGATGCTCAAGGCCTCCCTGGGCCTGAACCCTGGAAACGACTACACCCACCTGCTGCTGGGCCAAGCTTATCTCAAGCAGGGCCACGTATTGCAGGGGCTGGCGGAAATGGCCCGGGCCTCCAAGGCCGTGAAGGAGTGGCTGCTGCCCTGAGCGAGAACCGCGACAGAGAGGCAAGAGTGAGCCACTCTTTGCTTGGCGCATCAGGCCGGCCGTAGTATACTGGGAGAGCATACTGTTTTTGCTTCGGACGCAGGCAGGAGGGAGTTCTTCGGCCATGAGAATGTCGCAACTGTTCGCCACGACCCTGCGGGAGGTGCCGGCGGAGGCCGAGATCGCCAGCCACCAGTTGCTGTTGCGCGCCGGTATGATGCGCAAGGCCGCAGGCGGGATCTATGTGTTTCTGCCATTGGGCCTCAGGGTCTTACATAAGATCGAGACCATCGTCCGGGAAGAGATGGACCGCACAGGAGCCCAGGAGTTGCTTCTTCCCATTGTCCAGCCGGCGGAGCTTTGGCAGCAGACGGGCCGCTGGGATGTGTACGGCGAGGAGATGTTCCGGCTGCAGGATCGTCACGGGCGCAGCTTTTGCCTGGGGCCCACCCACGAGGAGATCATTACCTGGCTGGTGGCCAACGAGGTGCAGTCCTACCGTCAGCTGCCTGTGGTCCTTTACCAGATTCAAAACAAATACCGGGATGAGATCCGCCCGCGCTTTGGCCCGCTGCGCTCCCGCGAGTTTATCATGAAGGACGCCTACTCCTTCGACCGGGACGCGGCAGGGCTGGACGAGAACTACCGGAAGATGTATGAGGCCTATGCGCGGATTTTCACCCGCTGCGGCCTGAGTTTCCGCCCGGTGGAAGCCGATTCCGGCGCCATCGGCGGCAAGGGCTCCCACGAGTTCATGGCTTTGGCCGACGCCGGTGAGGCAGCCATCGTCTACTGCGATGCCTGTGGTTACGCGGCCAATGTGGAACAGGCGGAGTGCTTGCCGCCCGAAGGGGACGGCGAGGCAGAGGCTCAGGACGCCGGACAGGCCCGCGCTGGCGAAGCTTCTGAGCCGGGGTGGCGGCGCGTGGAGACGCCCGGGCAGCACACTGTGGAAGAGGTGGCCCGTTTTCTGCACGTCCAGCCCAGGAACCTGATCAAGACAATGATTTATCTGGCGGACGGGCAGCCCGTGGCGGTCTTGGTGCGCGGCGACCATGACGTGAACGAGATCAAACTGGGTCACGTGCTGGATGTCCGGCACGTATTCCTGGCCGATGCGGAGACCACCGAGCGGGTCACCGGGGCGCCGGTGGGCTTCGCCGGTCCCATCGGGTTGGCACAGCCAGTCCCCATGTGGGTGGATCAGGCCGTCATGGCCATGAAGGAGGCCGTGACCGGCGGAAATGCCAAGGACACCCATTTGGTGGGCGTGGATCCTACCGTCCACTTTCCGGCTGGGTACAAGGTGGCGGATCTGCGCCTGGCACAGCCGGGAGACCTTTGCCCCCGCTGCCGCCGTGGGCGCCTGCAGGCCGCCCGCGGCATCGAAGTGGGGCAGGTGTTCAAACTGGGGACCAAATACAGCGAGGCTCTTGGCGCCATGTATCTGGATGAAAACGGGCGGTCGCACCCCATCATCATGGGCTGCTATGGCATCGGCGTCTCCCGGACCATGGCCGCCATCATCGAGCAGTGCCACGACGAGCACGGCATCGCCTGGCCCATGACGGTGGCGCCATACCAGGTCATAGTGGTGCCCGTCAACGCTGCGGAGGCCCCTCAGTGGGAGGCAGCCACACAGGTATACGGTCAACTTCAGGCGGCCGGTGTGGAAGTGGTGCTGGATGACCGCTCCGAGCGGCCGGGGGTCAAGTTCAAGGACGCCGATCTCATGGGCTTTCCGCTGCGGGTCACCATTGGGCCCCGCGGTCTAAAGGAGGGGAAGGCGGAGCTGCGCTGGCGTGCCTCCGGGCAGGAGGAGGCCGTCCCCCTGGACCAGGTGGTCAGCCGCGTGCAGCAAGCCATAGCAGACGAACTGCAGCGGTATACGCCGTAAGGCCGGAGGCCCGCCGGAGAAAGAATCGATCGGGAGAAAGGGTACAGGCTTGTCCCGCTCCGCGCCTGTGGGCACCGGCCTCTGTCACCACTGGCTGGAGCTGAGGCAGCCCTTGTCCTGGGTCACAAGAAAGCGGCGCAAGACCGAAACCATCCTGCGGACCGCGAAATAGGCCCCCTCTGGCGAGTGGCCGGGAACCCCCAGCCAAACAGGCCAGCGCCCGCAGGAGCGTTCCGGACGTGTTGCTGTAGTTTTTGCTGCAGTGGCGGTTTTGCAGGTACCCTGCGGGGTAAAAGTAGCCCTCCGGAATTTGCTTCCGGAGGGCTTTTTCGTGGCAGGGGAGGCAGGACTTGAACCCGCAACCTCCGGTTTTGGAGACCGATGCTCTGCCAGTTGAGCTACTCCCCTACGCGTTTGCCCCCGTGCGCATCTCCGCGCACTGTTGAACCTGACATGATGATTTTAGCATGAGCTCCGCGCCAGGTCAACTGTCCGCGCAGGAATCCCACCGCCTCGTGCTTCCCCTCCTAGGACCCTTTTCCCTTGGGTTGAGAAGCTGGGGGATGGGACCGGCTCAGAGCTTCAGGCATATGATGCCACGGGCTCCGGGGCAAGGAAGGAGGGAAAAGGGGATGAACTGGCTGAAGTATGTGACGGCCATGGTTGCCTTGTTGGTGGCGATCAAGCAGCTGGTCGTCGAATTTGAGCACCCCGGGTTTGGGCCGGAAAAGAAAAAGGCCGTGCTGGATACGCTGGCGGTATTTTATGATACAGCCAAGGAGTTCATGGATCTGCCCGTGACCAAGGAACAGGTCCTGGCGGCCGCAGACAAACTCATCGACATCGTGGTCGGCTTCTACAATTTGGTGGGCATCTTCCAGCACTCTCCCAAGACCCCACAGCTGGGCTGAGCCGGACTGCCGCCTCGCGTCAGCCTGGGTCCAGTGGAACGATCCCGGGCGGGCCCAGGCTGACCGAACTCCTCTGGTGCCGACCCTCTCTGACGCTGGTCCTTGGCCGTCCGTGTGAAAAAAAGTTCATTACCATTTCACGTGCCTTTCATGTACCTGCGCTAGACTACACTTGCCGGCAGAAAGGCCGGCAGACTGGCGTGCATCTGCGTCCAATAGACGTCCGTAAGCGCCGGAATTCCGAAGGAGGTCTATCGATGCGCAAAGGAAACAGGAAGGTCATGATTTGGGTGGGCGTTTTGGCATTGTTGCTGTCGTTGCCGGTGCTGGCTTTGGCCGCCGGCACGGCGGCCCCGGCTGCTCCGGCTGGGTCTGCGGCCCCGGCTGCTCAAGCCGCCGCTTCGGCCCCGGGGACTCCTGCCTTGGCTGCGCCGCAACAGTCTGGGCCTGGCCAGACTAGCGTCTCTGCGGCGCCCAGCGGCCAGAACGGCCAGGAATCGGAGCAGGCGGCAGAAGCAGAAAGAGAATCCGAATCCGACTCCGAGCCCGCCGGCGACCCTGCGGAGGCGCCAGGAACCCCGGGCTACGAGGAAGGGGACTTCGGCGGCCAGCACCAGTTTTGATGCAGCCCTTCCCGGGCGGGACCTTCCCCGCAAGTCCCGCTCGGGGCCAGTACCGTATCCGGCCCACTGCACCTGGCCCGCCGTACCTGGCCAAACTTGGACATCCTGGATATAATGAGACTGGGCCATGGCTATGGCGGGAGGCTGCCTCAGGGTCGCCTTGGGCCCAAACGGAGGCTAGACGTCTTGTCCATCCTGGTTGTGGAAGACGAGCAACGGATCGCGGCCTTCCTCCGCCGGGGCCTGGTGGAGGAAGGCTATTCTGTGGATGTGGCCCCGGACGGGGCAGAAGCTTTGGATTTGGCAGCGAACGGTCAGTACGATCTGATCCTGCTGGATATTCTCTTGCCCAAGCTGGACGGTGTGGAGGTCTGCCGCCGTCTGCGGCAGCAGGGAAATGGGACGCCCATCCTGATGTTGACCGCCAAAGACGCTGTGAGTGACAAAGTCGTAGGACTCGATGCCGGCGCCGATGACTATTTGACCAAACCTTTCGCCTTCGAAGAGCTCCTGGCCCGGATGCGGGCACTTTTACGCCGGGGGAATCGGCGGGGAAGCCCGGATGGACCTGTTTTGCGGGCGGGGGAATTGGAGCTGGATCCCGTCTCCCGGACGGTGCGCCGGGGTGGCAGGAGCATCGAACTGACGGCTCGCGAATTTCAGCTTCTTCTCCTTCTTCTGCGGCACCGCAATCAGGTGCTGACCCGCTCGCAAATCGAGGCCCAGGTATGGGGATACAATTTCGAGGGTGCCAGCAATGTGGTGGATGCCTATATCCGCCTGCTGCGCAGGAAAATCGAAGATGGTCAAAGCCCCCGGTTGATCCACACGGTCCGGGGCGTGGGGTACGTTCTGCGGGAGCAAGGGGCAAAGGAATGATGCGGTCCGTCCGAACCCGTTTGGCCCTGCTCTATAGCGGCGTCCTGTTAGGCACCCTGGTTCTGCTGGGATCCGCTGTCTTCATGAGTTTCCGCCATTCTCTTTTCTCCGCTGCCGAGGATACGGTGCGTCTCACCGCCACGGAGATCGCACGCTTCATCGATTCCAGCGCCGAGGAGCACAAGGACGCCACCGGTACTTTTCTCAACCTGGCCGACCCCGAATTAGTGCAGCAATTTGCCCATTCCGACGTTTTCGTACAACTGCGGGACGCCCACGGCACGGTGTTGGTGGCTTCCCGCAACCTGCGGCACTTGGTGGTGGGCGGTGCTCCGGCGTTGCTGGCGCAGGCCCGCCGGGGAGTGGCGCTGCGGACCCTGGAGCAGGTGCGGGGACTGGGCAACATGCTGGTCTACACTCTTCCGGTGCGGGCCCAAGGCAAGGTGTTGGGGATGATCCAAGTGGCGCGGCCCGTGGATTCACTTTACGATACTTTGCAGAGGCTGCGCAACGTCATTCTGGCAGGGTCCGCCCTGGCTTTGCTTCTCTCCGCCGTCCTGGGACTTTGGCTTTCGCGCGCTGCTCTGGCTCCCATCGACCGCATTACCTCTACGGCGCGGGAGATCAGCGCCGGAGACCTGAAGCGGCGCCTGAACCTGCGCTCCGTCCCCGACGACGAGGTCACCCGCCTGGCTGCGGCTTTCGACGAAATGCTGGACCGCCTGGAGGAGGCATTTCAGCGCGAAAGGCAGTTTACTGCGGACGCATCCCACGAACTGCGTACCCCTTTGACCATCATTCGAGGCGTGGTGGATGTGGCCCTGCGTATCCCCTCCAGGAGCGAGGAGCAATACCGCTCGTTTTTGCGCGAAGTCGGCTCCGAAGCGCAGCGAATGACCCGGTTGGTGGAAAACCTGTTGACGCTGGCGCGCGCCGACTCGGGGCAACCCTGGTTGCACCCGGAGGAGCTCGATCTCAGCACGGTGCTGGGCGAGGTGGTGAAGCGTTTCCGTCCCCTCGCGGAAGCCAAGGGCTTACGCTTGTGCTACGAGAACCTGGCGGGAAGAATGCTTCGCATCCACGGAGACAAGGACCGTTTGGCACAACTGTTCGGAAATTTGATTGACAATGCCATCAAGTATACCCCCGGGCCCGGCCATGTAACGGTACGCCTCGGCACCTCCGACACCGGCCGGATCTCCGCCGCAGAGGTGAGTATATCCGATACGGGCATCGGGATTCCCCCGGAACACCTGCCCCATGTGTTTCAGCGGTTCTACCGGGTGGACAAGGCCCGTTCCCGCCAAATGGGAGGAAGCGGCCTGGGGCTTTCCATTGCCCGGCAGGTAGCGGAAGCCCATGGCGGATCCATACGCATCGAAAGCACCCCCGGGTCCGGAACCACCGTGCGAGTGAGGCTGCCTCTGCTGGTGGCTTCGTAGGGCTCCGGCCGCTGTGGAGGCGACTTGCCCTCGCGCCATGGCCCCGTCTGCGCCCCTTTTTCGCAGGTCTGTGCCGTTTCTTTATCGCCTGCCCGCGGAAATCCTCCTCCGGGTTCCGGGGCGGAGGATGAAATAGTTTTCATATGGATTTCATGCCATTTTCATGTGCCGGTATTAGTCTATTGGTTACACGGGCAGAAGAGCCTGCGGAATACGGGAGGACACCAGCATCGTGTGCGGCATCTGCGGAATCGCCTTTGCAGTGGACGGCCCTTCCCCCAGTCTCGAGGTGCTGAACGCCATGTGCCAGGAAATGGCCCATCGTGGACCCGACGGCAGGGGTGTGCACCAGGAGCCCGGCCTTGGCCTAGGGTTTCAGCGCCTGGCCATCATTGGCCGGGAAGACGGCCAACAGCCCTTGGGCAATGAAGATGGGTCTCTGTACCTGGTCTGTAACGGGGAGATCTACAATCATCTCGAGCTGCGGCGCCAGCTAACCCGGCAGGGCCATGTTTTCCGCACCCATTCCGATGTCGAGATCATCCTTCATTTGTACGAGGAGGAAGGGGCAGGCTGTCTGGACCGTTTACGGGGGATGTTCGCCTTTGCGCTTTGGGACCGGCGCCGCCGGAGTCTGCTGTTGGCCCGGGACCGGTTGGGGATCAAACCGCTGTACTACATGGAAATCCGGCCGGGGCGAACGGGCCGGCTGAGCCGGCCTGGGCCGGAGACGCCGGCACCGGCCGGGCTGGCGTTTGCGTCAGAAATCAAAGCTCTACTGAGCCTTCCCGAGGTGCAGGCCGTGCCGGACCTGCGCGCCCTTCACGCCTATCTGACCTTCCGCTATGGCCTTGGCGGCAGGTGCGTCCTCCGATTTCAGCGCCATACCCGAAAGCGGCGCAGCGCCTGGGATCACCCCGGATCCGCCCCTGCCTCCCCGGCCGTTGCAGACTTTTTCGCTGGGCTTCGCCCATGCCGGGGTGCCGCAGGCAGGGTTCTACGAGTTGGACCTGGCCCGGGCCGCGGCTAGGCGCTTCGGCGCCGTGCATCACGAGGCCGTCGTGGGGCCTGACCAGGTACCGGCCAGCCTTGCGGCCATCCTTTGGCATCTGGAGGAGCCGTTGGGCGATCCCAGTATTATTCCACTGTATTTCATCAGCCACACAGTGGCCCAGGCCGGGGTCCCGGTGATCCTTTCGGGCGAGGGGGCGGACGAGCTATTCGCCGGTTATGAGGTGTACTACGCTTCCCGGGCAGTTCGGCAGTTCCAGCGCTTACCGGCACCTCTGCGGGAAAGAGTGGTGCGCCCGCTGGCCGGGTTGGTCTCCGCCCGTATGCCCGGCCATAACCTTCTCCAGCGTCTGCTGGATCCTGTGCCCAGTTGGTATCGGGGCGTCGGGTACACCTTTCCGGACGTACTGAAGGAAGCGCTTTACTCGGACACCACTCGCAACGCCCTGGCCGGGTGGGACCTTCAGGAATGGACACGGGCGGCCTTTCCGCCCGACTCGCCGGAGCCCCCGCGGGGTCAGGGGGATCCACTGGATCAGATGCTTTACTTTGATATTTGTTCCTGGTTGCCGGATGACACGCTGCTGAAAGCGGACAAGCTGACCATGGCCTACTCGTTGGAGCTCCGGGTGCCGTTTTTGGACCATCGGGTGGTGGAATTTGCGGCTACGCTTCCCGCAGGGTTGAAGGTGTCAGGGAACACACTGAAGTATGTTTTGAAGAAGGCTTTGGCAAATGTCCTGCCACCGGAGGTTCTGCAGCGGAAAAAGGTGGGATTCACCGCGCCGATGAGGGCTTGGCTGAGCGAGGAACTATATGCGTATGCGGCCAGCGTCTTGCGGTCCCGCCGGTTCCGGGAACGGGGCTATTTCCGAGACAGCGCCGTACGCCAGCTTTTGCAATCAGCCGGGCCGATGTCTTCGCTGAGGAGCCGCCAGATCCTTACCCTGGTTGTTTTAGAAGTGTGGCACCGCCTTTTCGTGGACGGGGATCGCGATCTGTTGGGGGCCGCAGCCAGCTACAGGCCCTTGGCTAGCATCCCGGCCACCGACCCTATCATCGCGGCTCCCAGCACGGCGAGGCCCAGGCTTCCAACGGGGATTGCCAGCGCCAGGACGTCCCGCAGCACGTAGAGCACCCCCGCGTAGATTGCCCCGACCAGGGCGCCTGCCAACCATCCCCGACGGGCTGCGCGGCGGGCCGCATATCCGGCGGCAACGGCCAAGCCCAGCAGGTGCAGGGTCCAGGTGAGGCCCGGGCTGATCTCGCCCAGCGGGCTGTATGCCAGCACACCGCCGAGTACTACCCCCAGGATCACCATCAAAAGGAAGGCCAAAGCCGTCCCTGCCACCACCGACAGGGGCGTGGACCACGTGGACAGTTCGCCGCTGGTCCGCTCACGCTGCAGCACCATGATTTATTGCTCGCCTCACTTCCGGTTTCCCCAGGCAAAGGAATATCCATACTGGTGCTCGCAAGGGATGATCCCTGCTTGCGCACTTCTGAAGAGATACTTATGCGCCACACGCCGCGGACTATGCCATAAGCCGGGCTAAACGCCGGGCAGGGAGAGGGGGGGCCCCAAGGCCGGAAGCCGCGGAAAAGCCTGGCTGTCACGCGCGGAAAAAGCCTGGCTTGTTCTGCACTGTGGGCCGGTGTACAATAGTCGTGGTCACATTGCCGGGCCCAGACGCCCGGCGGGCAGGCAAGAGCGCTCCGCGTTGTTTTGTTAGTGTAAAGTAGATGGTGGTGGTTTTTGACTTGTTGACTTGCTTTTGTCGCTATCCAGGCAGATTCGCGGGGGAGGGGATTCAATGCCTTTGTTCGAGTATCGCTGCGAAAGCTGCGGCAGCCAGTTCGAGGAGCTGCGTGCCCATAACGCTACGGATCCGGTGAAGTGCCCGCATTGCGGCAGTAAGGATGTGCGCAAGCTGGTTTCTTGTTTCGCTCACTCCGCCGGCGGTTCATTGCGTGCCAGCGCGGGTGGCGGAAACGGTTGCGCAGGCTGCGGCGGCGGTACGTGCAGCACTTGTGGCCATTAGCCCGTCCGCTGTTAGGAATCCCGGTACGGGTCTCTGTCCAGAATGACCTTGCGCAGCCGCTGCTGGCTGACATGGGTGTAGATCTGCGTGGTGGCCACGTTGGAATGGCCTAGAAATTCCTGGATGTAGCGAAGATCCACCCCGGCATCCAACAGGGCGGTGGCGCAGGTATGGCGCAGCGAATGAGGGGAAATCCGCGCGTCGAAGCCCAGTTCGCGCGCGAACTTCTTCACCAGGAAATAGGCGGTCTGCCGGCTCATGGCGCCGCCTTCCTTGTTCGTGAACAGATACCGGGATTCTGGGTGGGGCCGCCTGGCCAGGTGGGCCCGGATAGCGTCTAGCACCGCCGCCGGCAGAGGTACGATGCGCTGCTTGTTGCCTTTGGCGTGCAGGACGTGTACGCATCCTTCCGCAAAGTCCACATCCTCGACGGAGAGGCTCACCAGCTCGCTGACCCGCAGGCCACCGTACAGAAAAAGAAGAAAAAACGCCAGGTCCCGCTCAGGCATTTTGCTGGCCGACCGGACGTAAACCACGAGCCTCTGCACCTGCGACGCGTCCAGGTGGGAGCGCAGGCTGTCACGGGCATTGACCTTGGCCCGCGGCACTTCTTCCATGGGGTTGCTGCGGATGACCTTTTCGCGCACCAGAAAGCGGAAAAAACCGTTGTACGCAGAATGCTTGCGGGCCAGCGCAAAGCGGTGATTGCCTCGCTGGTCCTGAAGATAGAGAAAAAACTGCCGGATTTCCGCTACGGAGATGGTGCGCACGTCCAGAGGCCGCACAGCGGTTTCTTCCGTGGCGGCGGCCAGGTCTCCAGCTGTACAGGCCGTTGCCTTTGAGGCCGGGGCGCGCCGGGCAGGGGACGGGGGAGCAGGCATGCGTCCCGACCGGACGGCCAACAGGTAGTCGCGCAGCAGCCGCAGGTCTCTTTCGTACTCCGCAGAGGTCGCCTGGGACTTGTCCGCTCCCAGCCGTAAAAAATTCAAGAATTGGGCCACCCAGAGGTCGAAGTCATAGGGGCCGCCGGGCCAGCCCGATACGGCCGTGCGGGCGGGACTTCTGGGGCTGCCGCGGCTCGCGGGCGCAGCCGGCCGGAAAGACACCCGCGTGCCCTGGGCTGGCTTCTGACGGTCCTGGTGCGGCTGTTCCATCTTCAGGCCCGCGGCGGCGCCGTGTTCGGTGTCCCTGGTGAAGGCGGTTGCTGTGGGCCTTGTGTCCAGCGCTTCAAGAGCGCCTGCCGTGCCTACGGTTCTTTCAGCGGTCCCTGGGGGCTTGGTCCGAAAGCGACGGGCCCCCGGAAAGTGGCGCATCATCAAGGTGACCACCTCTGTCTACCGACTCCAAGTTTATCAGGGCGTCGGGCCCCTGGCAACCTTTGGCAGAGAGTCCGCAGGCTTCTACCAGGTCCCTCCTCGACCGGATTTCCAACGGCAAGCGAAAGGTGCGGTCGGGATGCCGCCTCCCAACGGAGAGTGCTGAACCTCATCGTCTCGTCATGGTACGGCCGTGACCGCCGCCCACCGGGTTGATCAGCCTTAACTCTACAAAATGGCTATTTTGTAGAGTTAAATTTCGCTCCCCGGGCAGCACAGGCCCTCGGAAACGCATTCCAAAGGCACATGCCGCAGACCGAACGCTTCAGCGCCTCACTGGGATAAGCACAACCTGCCCCGGAACAATCTGAGCGGACGTCATTCGGTTCCGCTTACGGATTTCGTAGATGACGGGTCGCAGATCTACAGACTCTGATGGGATTCCTGCGGCCTCATAGGCTGCGGCGGCCAGTTCCCAGAGCGTGTCACCGGCCTGGACCACGGTCCGAACCATCGCGGAGCGTCCACGCCCGTTTACTTCGGCCTTTTCGGGCTTTCCCCCACCAGCACAAGGCAAGAATCCATGGCTCTGGGGCTGCTGGACAATCCCAGCGGCACGGACTGCGGCAGCCCCTTGGCTTTCTACTCGTCCCCGGACGAACCCCACAGTGAAACCCGTGGAGATCATTGCGACGGCCAACAAGGCCAGAGCGATCCGGAAACACCCGGGAGGAGCTCCCCGGCGCGGCCCACGACACGCGCGGCCGGAGGGCCGCCCAAGGCCGTGGGCGTTGCGGGATGCCCTGAATTCCTCTTCCCGCGGCTCTACTCCCATGAGCACGGGCGAGACCATGATCATTCGTGCCCCCCTGGTTCCTGGTTCCAGAGTTGATGGTGTCTTCCCCACCCTTTTCCGCTTACATTATAACACACGTGTGTTCTGCGCACAACAGTTCCAGGCACACGCGTTCTACATATACGCGCTCCCGCATGTCGGGCGGCCGACGGCAGTACGCCGTCTTTTCTCGCTGGACCTCCCGGGGTACCGCCCTGTGGCAACAGAATCCGACGGGGTACACGAACAGATGTTTTCAAACACACGCGTTCCGTGTTATAATTGAGTTCGGGAATAACCCGCTTCGAACTGACTATGCTGGGGTTGGCCGTATTTGGGGACAAAGGGAGTGTACAGCAACATGCCGAGGCGAAGACGCGCAGGCTTGAGTGAAAGGCAGCGGCAGATCCTCGATTATATCCGGCAGCATGCCCGGGCCCACGGGTATCCCCCGTCAGTCCGGGAAATAGGTACCGCAGTGGGACTCCGTTCCAGCTCGACGGTGCATGCCCATTTGAACACCCTGGAGCGCCAGGGGTTCATCCGGCGGGATCCTACGAAACCCCGGGCCATTGAAATCCTGGCCCCGGCTCTGGACGAGCCGCCCGCCATCCAGCGCCGGCCGACCATCGCGGAGCGATCAGCAATGCCGGAAGCAGTGGAAGGCATTGCCATCAGCCGGGTCCCGGTGGTAGGCCAAGTAGCTGCAGGATTGCCCATTTTGGCGCAGGAGAACATTGAAGGTTATTTCCCCATCCCGGCTCAATGGGGGGAAGAAGACGAGGTGTTCATGCTGCGGGTCCGTGGGCAATCCATGGTTGAAGCCGGCATCTTGGACGGCGATATGGTGGTGGTGAAAAAGCAGCCGTCTGTGGAGGAGGGAGAGATTGCCGTGGCCCTGGTGGGCGATGAGGCCACGGTAAAACGCATCTACCACGAAAAAGGGCGCATTCGTCTGCAGCCGGAGAACAGCCTCATGCAGCCCATTTATGTAAAGCCGGACCAGCCGTTGTCCATCTTGGGAAAAGTCATTGCGGTGGTCCGCAGGCTCTGAACGCGATGCTGTGCAGGTCCGGGCGCTGCCATCTACCGAATTCCGGGCGGAGGAATGCCCCATTTGTTACGGCCGGGGCTGCCCTACGTGCCTGGGCCGACCCCGGCCCCGATGGACTACCGCCGTATCATTCGTTATCATCCGCGCGTGGCCCACTACTGTCGCGGCGGCTGCCTCTCGCGGTGCCGCGCGGCCAGTCCAGACTTATGAGCTGGCCTGGGCAGGCATTTCCTGCCCGGGACTGAAGTCTGGCGTGGAAGCTGCGGAAGGGGGCCTCTGGCTGCGCAATTCACGGAGGGTTTTACGGTCCGTACCCAGGAGGCTGAAGAACATTTCTAGGGCTTGCTCTTCTCCACGGATGTCAGGGTGGGAATGGTCATCGGGTTCCAAGAGGGGGAGTCGGGCATAATCCTGCAGGCTTTGGTCGCGGGTCCATTCTACTCCGTTTCTCTCGATCAGATCCATCAACTCGGCGTATTTCCGTCGCCTCGCCTCGGCCATCGCCCTCCAGAATTCGGGATCCGAAGTCAAGGTGCTGGCCAGAAGGTCCTGCTTTGCCAGCCTCTTGAACTTCTTCAGCCCCCCCAACACGTCGTCCTTAGCCACCAGCTCCATGGCCAATTCCCCCTTTTGAGTTGTCTGAGGCACGCTCTCCGCACAAACAGGGCTTGCCTTGTTGGGCTGACATTGTAGTTTCTGTCACGGCTATCCTTCGGCAAAAGAACGCCAAACCCTTCCTCCGATCGCTGCGAAGATTTAGAAAGAGAGGGCCGAGCTCTGGCTTGCCCAGGTACGTGCTTCAGGTAGGCCGGCTGGACTCCTGCCTGTCCTGGATGTAGGATCTGCCGGGAGCTGGAAACGTATACGGACCTCACCATTCAGGCTCCTGCCCCAGAGCCATCTGGAGCAGTTTCTCCAACAAGTCCGGGAACTGGATGCCGGCGGCTCTGGCGGCATCCGGCACCAGGCTGGTAGCCGTCATTCCCGGCAGGGTGTTGACCTCCAGCACTCTCATCTCCCCCGAAGGTGGGACCCGCAGGTCCACTCGGGCCAGATCCCGGCAGCCCAGGGATTGGCAGGCGCGGATGGAAATCTCCGCAGCCCGTTGCAGGAGCTCGCCGGGAAGGCGGGCGGGAATGATGTGCTCGCTGCCGCCCGGTGCGTATTTCGCCTCGTAGTCATAGAAGGTCTTGCGCGGGACGATTTCGATGGCCGGCAGGCTCCGCATGTGCCGGCGCCCCACTACGGCCACGGTCAGTTCCATGCCTGGGATATACTCCTCTATCAACACCCGCTGGCCGAACCGGAACGCTTTCCGTAAACCGTCCCAAAACGGCTCTGGCCCGTGGGCGATCGTCACGCCCACAGCGGAGCCTTGATCTGCAGGTTTGATGACTGCCGGCCAGCCCAGGTTCCGCTCCACCCGCTCCAAGAGCGCTGCCTTATCGGTTTGCTCCAACTCGGCCCGCTCCAGGACCTCCCCCTTGGCCACGGGGATTCCCTGGCTGGCAAAGACCAGTTTGGCCATGGGCTTATCCATAGCCAGGGCACTGGCCAGGACTCCCGAGCCCACATACGGAATTCCCAAAAGGTCCAGAAAGCCCTGGAACCGACCGTCCTCGCCGTAGGCTCCGTGTAGGGCGATATAAGCCACATCCACGCAGACCTCCGCCAGGCTCCGGAGAAAGCGGGCGGCTCCGGCCAGGCTTGAGGGCGCGGGGGGCCGCCCATCCTCCTGCGCCCCGCCGGTTCTACCGCCGCCTCTGGCCGCCATGCCCAGGTGGTAGTCGGCAGGGTCGATCTCCACCACCCGGTGGCCGCGGTTGCGCAGGGCGGCAGCCACCTGCTCTCCCGTGCGCAGCGAAACTTCCCTCTCTGTGGACAAGCCGCCCAAGATCACGGCGACGGTGAGCTTTTCCATCGGCTGAATGCCTCCGCCTTACGATTGTGGGATGTCAGACCGTCGAGGTCTCCCGGGATCGGGAGACACAGGGCCGGGCAGCTCATAAATGGTGATGCAGAAACGGTCCGCAGCACCGCCTTGCCGCAACCCGAAAATGAGCCCCCTGTCTTTCAGAGCCCGGTTGAGAAACGTGATGAGCCGCGGCAGTTCTCCTGAAATCTGAAACGTCTGTGTGGCCACCAACGCCAAGGCTTCATGGGGAGCCAATGGGAGGCGGGGGCGCCGGGCCGCCGCTTCACTGGGTTTCTTGGCCGCATGCATTTTCGTAGCACCTCATTGTCCTGCCGAAGCGTCTCGTTATCCTACTGGAAAAGCGCACGGACCGCCAGGAGAGCCAGTGCCAGCGATACGCCGATCACCAACCACAGCAGACGTTGGATCCATCCTGAAAGCAGGGATGGGGTCTCCTGGCCCTCCGGCTCCTGCAGCGCCGCTGGCTCTTCGGGTGCCATGTTCCCGGCCTCCAGCCTCCCGGTGCCGGGGAGGCTCCTCCCCCCCTCGCCCGCCGCCTTTCGCCCGAGCCACTGAACCCTGCGGCTACAGCCGCGGCGGGAAGCGCAGGTCCATCCCAGTACCAGGGCCGCGACGATCGCGGCAGCCAGCAGGGCCACCGCCGCCCACAAAAGCGCCACCGTGCCCCCCATGCTCCTTCGCTCCATCCCGTGCCCGCCGAAGGGCACCCCCGTTTGGCCGCCTCCAGGGCGGCCACTCCATTCTATGAGCCGGAGCCGGCAGGCGCATGTTGTCACGCTCGTCCGTCACCGGCGGAAGGAAGGCGAAGGTCCCACGAGCGCAGCAGCTCCTGCAGCTCCGGGGGGCTCAGGTCGAACCGGACCGGGCTGACCGAGATATATCCCTGGCGCACGGCCACGGAATCGCTGGCCGGATCTTGGTCTGCATCCACCAATTCTCCGCCCAGCCAGTAGTAGCTGCGTCCCTGGAGGTCTCTACGTTCCTCCAGGACATCGTGGTAGCGCCGGGCTCCGACCCGGGTGATCCGCACACCCTGAACCGGGCCGAAGGGGACGTTGACATTGAGGAATACCCGCTGGGGCAGACCCCGCTCCACGACCTGTCTGCACAGCATCCTGCCAAATGCCGCAGCCTTCTGATAGGAATCGGGGCCGGGAGCCTGGGAGGCGGTGCCGGACACGTTCAAAGAAAGGGCGATGGCGGGGATCCCTAAAAGCAGGCCTTCTACGGCTGCGGACACCGTCCCTGAGTAGAAGATGTCCATGCCCAGGTTGGGGCCCCGGTTGATGCCGGAAAGCAGGCAGTCGGGGAGCCGGTCCACCAGGGCTTGGGCGCCGATCTTCACACAGTCTGACGGCGTCCCATTGACGGTGAACGCCCGCACGCCCTCGACGCCCGGCAGCCAATCTGGCACCGGGTTGACCCGCAAGGGCTTGTGCATGGTAATGGCGTGCCCCATGGCACTGCGCTCCCGTTCGGGGGCCACCACGGTGACGTCGCCCGTGCCCGCCAGCGCCCGGGCCAACTGGCGAAGCCCCTGCGCCCAAATACCGTCATCATTGGTTAACAACAACCGCAATGCGGTCTCGCACCCCCATGGATAGGCCCGGTCATGCGCGTCCGGCTGGCGGCGCCCGCTGCACCCTGACCCGGGGCCCTGGTCACTCACTTTGCCCATGCCACCTGTCCTGCCCGCCCCAGTGAACAGGTACGGGATTCAAGTCCGGGTTTCCAGCCTCGCCCGCTGTGCTCATCGAGGAAAAGGGTTCCTGACCCCAGAGGCTGAGCTCACCCTGCTCATACCCGGCCTGCGAAGCGATGGCGGCCGCCACCTGATCCGCCGCCACCTCCTGTTGGGCCAGGGCGTGGTAGACGGGAAAGAGGGCCTGGGGCCCGCAAAGCTCCCGTAAGGAATCCAGAGCCGCTGCCCGCAGGTCCCGGTCCGTCAGAGCCAGATAAACCAGGGGGCGGATGGCAGCGGGCGACCCCACGCGCTTCAGGCCCCGCACAGCAGCAGAGCGGACCTCGCGGTTTTCGTCGTAGAGGGCCGCCAACAAGACCCGCAGCGCCCGCCCATCGCCGATGTGCCCCAGTGCTTCCACCACTTCGTACCGGACTCCTGCTTCTTCATCACAGGATGCGCGGATCAGGCTGTCCACAGCGGAGCGATCTTGCAGCATGCCCAGGAGTTTTGCTGCCCGTTGGCGCACCATGGCCTCCGGATGGCTCAACGCCTCGGCGAGGGGGGGCAGGACCGCGTCCGAAGGGAGCTTGCGCAGGGCCAAGACCGCGTGATAATGCACGAAGAGCGACGGGTCCTCCAACGTCTCCACCAACGCCCGGGCCGTGCTGGGATCCCGCAGGGAGCCCAAGGCTGCCACTGCCCATGCCCGGACCGACTCGTCCGGATCATGACAGGCTTCCAACAAGAGGGGGATGTCCGCTGGGCCACAGATCTTGCTGAGGCCGAAGATCGCGGCCCGCCGGACATCGGTCCGGTCGCTCTCCAACCCCCGAATCAGCATGGACCGCATGGCCGCGCGCAAGGCAGCTACCTCGCTCAGGGCCTTTTCCTTGTCCGGCCCAGCCAACCCGTCGGCTTCCTGGGCACGCTGGTTCAACTCCCGAAGGTGCTCCTCGATGGCGCCACTCGTGAGATCCACTGCAGACCGCCCCCCCAACGCAGCCTGTATAACAGAATTCGTCAATGGGTAATCCAGTATCCGGTTGTTTCGAAACGTACCCCCCATCTGAGAAAGCTAGAAGGACCGGTGCCACGCCGCACTCAAAGCCAATGCCACAAATAGGCCGGGAAGGAGGTCCGCCACCTTAAACCGGGTCATCCCTAACATATTCAACCCCATGGCCACAATCAAGACTCCCCCCACGGCCGTCATGTCCGAGACAGCTGCCGGCACCAGCAACTGGTTCAAGAAACCGGCCAGCAGCGTGATGCCCTCCTGGTATACCAGAACCGGAGCCGCGGACAATGCCACGCCGACACCCAACGACGAGGAAAGGGCCACGGAACTCAACCCGTCCAGCAGGGCCTTGTTGGCTAAGAGGGTGATTCCCTGGCGCAGTCCGTCCTGCAGAGACCCCATAATCGCCAAGGGGCCCACGCAGAACAGCAACGTGCCAGTGATGAACCCCTGCCCGATCCCCTGGCCTGCGGCAAACCGCTGCTCCAAACGGCGGCTGAGGGCTTCCAGCCGGTCTTCGATACGCCACGTCCCTCCAAGGATCGAGCCGATGATGAGCGAAAACAGCACCACCAGCGGCTGGCTGGGTCCAATGGCCATCTTCACGCCGATGAGGAAAATGAACAGCCCGATCAACTGGATCCCTTGTCTGGACAGATGATCCGGCAGCCGGCCCTGCATCAGGCGGCCCAATAAGGACCCCATCACGATGGCGGCAGCGTTGAGCAGTGTCCCCATATGAAGCCCTTTCTCCGAGAAATTATGACAGAATTCTGTCCGCTGTGAGATTCTCCGGCGCAAGAAATCGCAACAAGGCCCTCCAGGGCCGGCGCCGGGAAATCACGAGGAAATCCTTCAAAGGCCACCGAGGCCGCTCCGGCGGTGTCCCCCTCGAGCCCGGCCGAAAAGGATAAACAGGCTGCTGAGGTCTAGGGCTTGAGTCCGTCCAGGCTTCGCCCCAATTTGCGGCGGATACGGCAAAGGGCGTTGTCGATGGACTTGGTGCGCGTCTGAAGGCGTTCTGCTGTTTCTTTGTAGGAAAGACCATTCACGTAGCACTGGAAGACCTGTAGTTCAAACTGGCTCAGGACTGTTTGTAGCTTTCTTCGCACGAGATCCAGCCGCTCCTGCGCCAGGAATCGTGTTTCAGGGTTCTCTTCCTCGCTGCTGCCGGCCAGCACATCCAGCAGCGGTCGCTCGTCCCGGCATTCGTGGACCGGATGCTGCAAAGACAGGTAGCCGTTCAAGGGTTGGTGCTTGAGGCGGGTCGTCCCTTTTACGGCGGTGATAACATGCCGTACGATGCACAGCCGGGCAAAAGCCACAAAGGGCGTGGGGCTACCTACGGTGTAATCCCGGATGGCTTTGTAGAAGCCGATCATGCCCTCTTGAAAAAGGTCTTCGGGCTCGGCTCCCCGCAAAAAATAGGGCCGGGTCCAGGCATGAACCAGCCGGCGGTATTTATGGAACAGCTGATCGACGGCATCGGTGTCTCCCTTCTGGGCTCGAGCCACCATCTGCTCGTCCGTAGGCTGAGATCCTTTCTCTGTCTGCAAGGAACCTTCCATTTCTGTCAGAACACAGGCGGCTGAGTCCATGGCACCCGCTGCTCCTTCCGGATCAGTGGTCTTCGCTGGCAAGGATAGAAGCACGTTCCTATTTTAACCCAGACGCCCTGGTTCCGACAAGGCGCGTTTGAGGCATAGCCCGTCCTGGTCGGGGCAAAAAAAAAGGCCACTTCCTTTTGGCTCGGAAGCGGCATCAAAGGTCAACTGCAAGAAACGGAGAGCGACAGGATCTCAACGATCTGTTCGCTTCAACATCCATAAAGAAGGTTTTTCACCCCTTAGGCCATATTTGCCTGACGGATCTTCTTCCTACGGACTACGGATCAACATCTCGTCGCCTTTGGCGGCTGCGATGGCGATCGGGGCATCCGGCCGGGACCACACCGGCCACCGAGGTTCACGAGATCTTGCGCAGGCCGCCGATTTCTCCCACCACCTGCTGCTGCAGTACCGCCTCACCATGGGACGCCACACCGCGCTGGATTTCGGTGGCCTGAAAGTCTGTGGCATGAAGGTGCTCTACGATATAATCGCAGGCTTCCCAGGGCTCCACCTGCTCTCCGCAGGTGAACACATCGACTGCTGCGTAGCCGAGCTCTGGCCACGTGTGGATCGTCAGGTGCGATTCAGAAATCACCACCACACCGCTGACGCCCTGGGGGCTGAACTTGTGGAAGGCGACTTCGCGGATTTCGGCGCCTGCCACCAGTGCAGCCTGAACCATGATTTGTTCGATGGTCTTCCGGTCATCCAGCACTTCAGGGTCACATCCGTTGAGCTCACACAAGATATGACGTCCCAAAGCGTTTGCCATCTACCATCTTTGCCCCCCTTACGGTGAAATGGCGGCACCTCCAGTTTGGCCGACTTTCTAAATTCTATCAGATCCCCCCCCAAAGTCAACAGGATTACCGCCTGAGCCATCCCCAGTTTTTCGGTGGGGGCGGCAGAAAAGAAGAAAAGAAGAAGATCTTCCTCCAATCGAGAAAGAGTTCGTGCAAATCCTGCGGAGGCTGATTCCGCGGTCCATCCGGGTCATTCTCCTGGCCGGTCGGGGGATTGGTCAGGATAACCGCTCCCTGCGGGGAGGTTCGCCCACAATCTCCTGAGCTGCCAGCAGATTCCCCAGTTTGATCTGAGGGTAGACCAAGCCCCCTTGGAGAAAGACGGCGTACGGCGGCCGCATGGGTGCGTCAGCGGAGAGCTCGCTGGACGAGCCGGAGATGAACCCGCCGGCGGCCATGATCACCTGGTCTGCGTATCCGGGCATATCCCACGCCGTGGGCCGGGCCCGGCTGTCCACCACGCCGGCCCGCTGAATGGCTTGGCAGAACTGCTGCAGACGGCGGGGTTCCCCCAAGACGATGCACTGGACGAGATCCGTGCGCTCTTCCTGCGGCCGCGGTGACACGGAAAAACCGAGATGTTCCCACAGGGCGGCGGCAAACATGGCACCGCGCAAGGCCTGTCCCACCAAGGTGGGGGCCAGGAACAGCCCTTGAAAGACCGGCAGCAGCCACCCGTAGGTGGCCCCTACCTCCAGCCCCAGGCCAGGTGCGGTAACGCTGGCTGCCACCTGTTCCACCAGGTCTCGTTTTCCAGCCACGTATCCGCCCGACGGGGCCAGGCCTCCGCCTGGGTTCTTGATCAGCGAACCCACCGCCAGGTCCGCGCCGGCCTCCGGCGGTTCGCGTCCCTCCACAAACTCCCCGTAGCAGTTGTCCACGACGGTCCGGAAGCGTCCTTCGCCATGGGCGGCCACGGCCCGTAAAGCCGGCTCCAGCTCGGCCATGGACAGGCTGGGCCGCAGGCTGTACCCGCGGGAACGCTGCAAAAGGACGACGCCCCGCCGCCCCCGCATGGCCTGCAGCAAAGCCTCCACATCGATGTGATGGGCTGCGGTCAGCGGCACTTCCACATAATCGATTCCCCACTGGCGCAAGGTTCCCTCCGCTCCGGCGGCATGTGGAATGTCGGCCTGGGGGCCTGCTGCGTGCACCTTGCCGCTGTCCTTCCGCCCCGCCGGCCGGACGCCGATCACGGTCTGCAGGGTGTCGTAGGGTGCCCCTGTGGCGCTGATGAGGGTGTCCCCTGGCCGCAGCAGGCCGAAAAGCGCAGCCTTCAGAGCGTGGGTGCCGGAGGCAATCTGTGGGCGTACCAAGGCCGCCTCGGCGCCAAAAACCCGGGCATAGGCTGCTTCCAAGCCTTCCCGTCCCACATCTCCATATCCGTATCCGGTGCTGCCCGCCAACGCCACCGGCGTCAGATCCTGCTCCTGCAACGCGGCCAGCACTTTCAGCTGGTTGTACTCCTCCAGGGGCTGCCGTAGCGTCCAGAGGGGCTGCAGGTCCGTCTCAATGCGCTCCGCCAGCCTCAGCCAAGCCGGGCTGACGCCCAGCCAGCGGAAGAGGTCGGTCAGGGCTGCGTACTGCGCCCCCCGGCGGGCGTGTTCCGTGGGTTCAAGCATAGCGGATTCCCGCTTCCTCCAGCCGCTTCAACCCTTCTCTCAACCGTTGCGTAGGCAGCGTGATGGAAAGGCGCATATAGCCTTCCCCGTGCTCTCCGTAGCCGATGCCGGGGGTCAGGAAGACCCCGGCCTTGTCCAGCACGAGACTGGAGAACTCCGTGGAGGTATAGCCGTGGGGCACAGGAATCCAGAAGTAAATGCTGGCCCGGGGAGCCTGCACCGGCCATCCCAGGCGCCTCAGGCCTTCGGCGAGGAGCCGGCGCCTCTCATCATAGGCCTGCAGGGTAGCGGACATGAGTTCCGGCGGCGCTTGTAGCGCCTGGATCCCCGCATATTGGATGGCCTGGAACACGCCGGAATCCACGTTCGTCTTCAGCCGTCCCAAAGCCTCGATGGCATCGCGGTTTCCTGCCGCCCAGCCCAAGCGCCACCCGGTCATGTTGTAGGTCTTGCTCAAGGAGTGGAACTCGATGCCCACGTCCTTGGCACCGGGGGTCTGCAGGAAGCTGGGCGCTCGATAACCGTCAAAGGCCACCTCCGTGTAGGCAGCGTCGTGGCAAATGAGGATATCATATTTCCGGGCGAAGGCCACAGCCTCCTGGAAAAACTCCAGGGAGGCCACGGCGCCGGTGGGGTTGTTCGGGTAGTTCAGGAAGAGAATCTTGGCTTTACGCGCGACCTCCGCCGGAACGGCCTGCAGGTCGGGCAGAAAGCCCCTCTCCGGCAGCAAAGGCAAGGGGTAGGCTGTACCGCCGGCCAAAAGGGTACCCGCTGCGTAGACCGGATAACCGGGGTCCGGAACCAGATTCATGTCGCCGGGATCCACAAAACACCAGGAGATGTGGGCGATGCCTTCCTTGGACCCGATGAGGGCGATGATCTCCGTGTCGGCATCCAGCTCCACCCCGAAGCGGCGGGCGTACCATTGGGCTACGGCGCGGCGGAACGCCGGCATTCCTTCGTAGGAGGGGTAGCGGTGGTTTTCCGGCTCCCGCGCTGCCTGCTCCAAGGCATCCACCACCGGCGCCGGCGTGGGAAGATCCGGGTCCCCGATGCCGAAGCTGATGACATCCACGCCGCGGGCGCGGGCCGCGGCAATTTGCCGGTCGATCTCGGCAAACAGATAGCGCGGGAGCCGGTGCAACCGTTCAGCTGTCTCCGTCATGAATCATGGTCTCCCTTTATGTTATACGGGTCAGGATTCGGCGGGCAGGAATTGCCAAGGGTCAAAGTCCCCTTCGAAGACTTCCACAGCGGGGCCGGTCATATAGACATGTCCGTCCGGGCCCCACTCAATTTCCAGCGACCCGCCGGGAAGGCTCACCTGAGCCCGGCGGCCGGTTTTCCCCCAGCGGTGCGCAGCCACCAGGCTGGCACAGGCTCCCGTGCCACAGGCCAGGGTTTCCCCGCTGCCCCGTTCCCAGACCCGGACCTTCAAATGTCCGCTCTCCAGCACCTGGACGAATTCCACGTTCACCCGCTCAGGGAAGGCGGGATGGTGTTCGATCGCCGGCCCCCAGGTTTCCACCGGGGCCTTGGCCGTATCCTCCACTTCCAGGACGCAATGGGGATTGCCCATGGATACCGCCGTGGCCAAAACCTCCAGGCGGTTTCCTTGAATTTCGAATGGCAGCGGCTGGCGCACGAATTCCGGGCCGGAAGCAGCCATGGGGATGCGCTGGGGCTCCAGCACCGGCTCGCCCATGTCCACCCGCGCGCCGGTCACCTTCCCGCCCTCCAGCGTGAGCCACACCGTGCGCACGCCCGCCAGGGTTTCGATGTGCAGCTCGGGGCGCTGCAACAGGCCGCGGGTATAGATGTAGCGGGCCAGACAGCGGATGCCGTTGCCGCACATCTTTGCCTCGCTGCCGTCGGCATTGAAGATCCGCATGCGGAAGTCGGCGTCCGGGCGCGTGGCAGGCAAAAGCAGAATCAGCCCGTCTCCCCCGATGCCGAAATGGCGGTCGCTGATGCCCCGGCTCAGAAGCGCCGGGCTGGGAACCTCCTGCTCCAGGGCATCCACGTAAATGTAGTCGTTGCCCAATCCCTGCATTTTGGTGAAACGCACGTGAACTCCAGCCTTTCCTTTCGCCACTATAACACGGGGGCCCTGCTTTGTGAAGACAGATCCCCACCGTCCGCAGGAGAAGGGAAGGCCTGCAGCGGCCGGAAAGGCGCCTGGGGCCGCAATTCCGGACGGACCGAAGGCTCCGCTGTACGCGGGACCTGGTGGCCGCAGACCGGACAGCGGTCGAACTGGAAGAATTGCCGCTTCAGATCCAGCACAGCGAAGGCTTGGCCTCGGCGGAATCCCTGCCAACGGCCGCTCCACCGCCCCAGCAGGAAACCGGCCAAAATGCCAGCGACGGCGCCGACCAGAAACCACATCATGGGAGCAGCGCTCAGCACCACCGGATTTCCTCCTCCCCCGGAATTTGGGCCTGGTCCGGCGCCCACCGGCTGACCAACGCAGCAGCCACGGCTACGGCCCCCAGCTTCCAGGGGCTGCAGAGAACCCCGGCCGAGAAAGCCGTCAAAGCCAAGAGCGCTGCGGGCCAAACCCCCAGTTGCAGCACCCAGTTGTCCACCCGCCCCCGGGCGCGGTCCAGATCCCGATCCACCCAATGGTCCACAGCCTGCACCAGCACAATGGCGGCCAGAGCAGCGATCATCTCCGCAGCGCCGGCGTAGGCCAGCCCCACCCCCACCGCCAGAACGGACTCCAGCCACGCCGGCAGCCGGCTGGGCAGGATCGGGTGCCCGGAAAAGGCCATGCCCGCCGCGTAGCTGGCCAGAAAAAGTGTGGCTGCCCAGGCAGGTTGAAAAACCGCCCCCAGGCTGAGAAAGAGCAGTGCATAGGCGATGTTGCCCGTGGTGGCCGGGGTGCTGTCATCCAGGGCATCGTCCATCAGCTTCACGGCCACGCCTGTGGCCAGGGCGGCTGCCAGCTCCGCCCCGGCTTTCACCACCAGATCAGAGGGCATGGGCCACAAACTGTTTGACCTCCCGGAACCCCAGCCAGTGTAGGGCGGAAACCGGCAGGATCACATGTCCGGCAAACTCGGAACGAACGAGCTCCAGCCCCCGGGCTGCGGCGGGAAGATCCATTTTGTTGGCCAGGATCGCATAACCGCGCCGCATCTGGGCGAACTGGGCCACCTGATAGTCCACCTCCCCCAGCCCTGCCACGGGGCCGGACTCGCCCACCAACGCCGCATCCACCATGTGCAGGATCAGGGCCGCATCCCGGATCATGGCCAGGGACTGGGCGATGGCCCGGCGGACCTCCACGTCCCGGTGTACGTAGTCCGTGAGGCCCGATGTGTCCACGAGCTCCAGGTGCCGGGTCCCTTTGCCCACCGGCAGCTCCAGGCTGATGCTTTGCAGGCGCCGGGTCTTGTGGGGCTCCGGCCCTGCCAATTCGGCGGCGGCGTCCTCCCGCTGCAGGACCCGGCTGCTGCGGCGGCCATCCGGTTCGCGGAAGGAAATGTGCATCTCCTGTACGCCGCAGTAACTGGCGAAATTGATGGTAAAAAGGGTCTTGCCCACATTGGTCTTGCCGATGACCACGCCCTGCTGCACGGCCATGCTCTCCTCCCCACCGCAGCCCTATATGGCGTTCTCACCTGTCCACGGGCCGGCCAGCAAGCCCAGAGCCTGAGCCAGCCTCTGCATGGCGGCATCCCTGCCGGCGGCCGCCGGAGATTCCCCGGCTTCGCTCTCCCGGCCCGCTGCGGGAGCCTTGCCTTCCCCAAACAGGCGTTTCACCGCAGCAGACACATCCTGGGCCTCGATCTGCATGAGTCTGTCACGGTCCACCGGCAGGTTGCGGCCTACCAACCGCAGCGCCTGCTGGCGGATGGCGGCTTCCAGAATGTTGCGGACGGTACGGGCATTGCCGAAATTCACCGCCCGCCGTTCGGTCTCCAGAAACTCACGCAGCCTTGCCCGTCCCTCCTCCGTTAATCTATATTGCCGTTGCTGGCACATTAGATCGGCAATCTGTAAAAGCTCGTCTGTGGCATAATCCGGAAAGTCGATCTGGATCGGCAGCCGGGAGACCAGGCCCGGGTTGGCCCGCAGAAAGCGGTCCATTTCGGCAGGGTAGCCGGCGAAGATCACAGCCAGATTGTCGCGGTGGTTCTCCATGGCCCGCACCAGAACGTCAATGGCCTCTTTACCGAAATCCCGTTCTCCGCCCCGGGCCAGGGAATATGCTTCGTCCACAAACAGGATTCCGCCCAGGGCCTGTTTGATCTGCTCACGCGTCTTCTGGGCCGTATGGCCGATGTATTCCCCCACCAGATCGGCCCGCTCCACCTCCACCAGATGCCCCTTGCTCAAGACCCCCATGTCCCGCAGCATGCGCCCGATGAGGCGGGCCACCGTGGTCTTGCCCGTTCCCGGGTTGCCTCGGAAAACCATATGCAGGACCGGGGGTTCACTGCTCAGGTTTTCCCGCATGCGCCAGCGCTGCACCTGAACCCAAGCCAGAAGCTCCTCCACCGTCTCTTTGACCGACCGCAGGCCGGGCATGGTGGCCAGTTCCCGCCGGGCCTCCTCCAGATGGCGGCGCCGGAGCTCGGCTGCATCGGCCGCCTCCGCCGCCGGCACCGCGGACAAAGCCGGACGCGGGCCGAAGTACCCCTCCGGCGGAGTTGTGGGCATGGCGGAGCGCGCCCCTCCGCCCCGGACGAGCACGAGGCGGCGCACGGCTTCGGAGGGATTGATCCTGCCCTCCGCCACGTCGGCCATGATTCGCTGCCATGCGGGAAAGTCGCCCGGGCCCGCCGGCGCAGACGGTCGCGTGTTCGACAACGCCCCTGCCTCCCGTAGCCGTTTCGTCCTGTTTTCCGTGCTACCAATATACGTGGCAGGGGCTTGAGGGTGCCTGGCCCGGAGGTGGAAAGTGGCGGACTAGCGTTCGGGCGCGGTGGAGTCTTCGGGCCCAGGGCGTCCGGAGGGTGCCTGGGTTTCGGCGGGCCGCCCCGGCAGGCCGGCGTGCATGGTGCTCACCGCGTGCTTGTAGACCATCTCCGTACGGCCTTCGCTTTCCAGCATCACGGTGAAGTTGTCGAATCCCCTGACCAGCCCTCGCAATTCCCGGCCGTCCAAAAGGTGCACCACCACGGGAACGCCTTCTTTACGCATCTGGTTCAGGAACCCGTCCTGAAGATTGAGCGGCGCCTTGTTCATCCCCGCCAGCCCCCTTTGCGCTTCGTTAGAAATAGTTCGGTAAGTCCGGCCACCTTCCTTTGATGCAGCGTAAGATCTCCCGGACCACACCCTCCACCCCCAGGTGGCAGGAATCCAGCCAGATGTAGCGCGGGTCCTGCCGGAACCAGGTGAGCTGGCGCTTGGCATACCGCCGGGTGTTGCGCTTCAGAAGTTCCACCGCCTCGGCCAGCGGCACTTGGCCATCCAGGTACGGCCGGATCTCCTTGAGGCCCAGGGCCTGCCAGGCCGTGAGGTGGGGGCCTACGCCGCGGGATTGCAGGCGGCGGGCCTCCTCCACCAGCCCCTGGGTCAGTTGAACCTCCACCCGGCGGTTGATCCGGTCGTACAGTTCTTCCCGGGGGCAGGTGAGGGCAAACATGGCTGCATCGTAGCGGGGTGGGCGGCTCTTTTGTCTCTCTTGGTGTACGGAGATAGGGATGCCGGTCAGCAGGTAGACCTCCAAAGCGCGCACCACCCGGCGGCGGTCTCCCGGATGAATCCGGGCTGCGGCCGCCGGGTCCACCTTCTGCAGCCGGGCGTATAACGCCTGGTCCCCCTGGGTTTCGGCCTCCTCTTCCAGCCTGGCGCGCAAGGCCGGGTCCCGCCCCGGACCCGGGAAAAGAAAGCCGTCCACCACGGCTTTGATGTAAAGCCCCGTGCCTCCCACCAGGATGGGCCAGCGGCCGCGTCCCCGAATTCCGGCGATGACGGCGTCGGCCATCTCCTGGTAAGCGGCTACCGTGAACTCCGTTTCCGGCGGAAGAATCCCCATGAGATGGTGGGGAATGCCCTGCCGCTCCGCCGGCGGCACCTGGGCTGTGGCAATCTCCAGGCCGCAGTAGACCTGCATGGAATCGGCGGACACCACCTCACCGCCGATCCGCCGGGCTAAGGCCACCGCCGCCGCGCTCTTGCCCGTGGCTGTGGGGCCGGCGATCACGATGAGACGGGTTGCAGCCATCCGTAGACGACTCCTTTGCGGCGCCCCTCCGGCACGAAATGGCGGATCCCCAGACGGGCGAATTCGGGAGAACCGGCCTGCTCCCTGACCACCACCCGCCGCCGCGCCACCCGCAGGGCTTCCTGCAGAGCTTCGCCCTGCAGGGGAGCCTGCGAGGCGAAAAAGCGCAGCGGCCACAGAGGCTCTGAAGCCAGCCGGGGCCGGCGGAACATGGGATCGAAGTAGACACAGTCCAGGCTGCGGGCAGGCAAGGATCGCAAGACCTCCAGGTGGGGACGGCGCAGAACCTGGATGCGCCGCATGGCCTCCACCAGCTCCGGCGGCTGGCCCTGCCAGTGCCGCAGGCCCCACTCCACCACCATGGCCACCAGAGGGGCGGCCTCGCAGGCCAAAACCGAGCCGGAGGGACCTACCACATGGGCGGCGATGATGGCGTCGCTGCCCAAGCCGAGGGTGGCGTCCAGGAGGCGGTCCCCCGGGCGAAGGCATAGGGCTTCCACTAAGGGATCCCGCTGCCCTGCCAGTAGCCTCTTGATGCGAACGGCCGCCATATTGGGATGGAAACGCCACCTGCCCTGGGGCCAGACCAGGGTCAGGCCCCGGTCTTCCAGCACCAGGAGAGCGTCAAAATCGCGCCACAGCTCCTTCAGGGACAAATCCCCCCGGGGCAGCAGGGGCAGATTTTCCGCCCGGGCCAGCTCTCGGGCCTGCTGCTCCCGGCGCGTGCCTTCTCCCCGGGGCCAGGTGACCGCAACCCGCAGTCCAGCAGCCTGGCTCGGGCTCCCGGCTTCGCCCCGGCCTTCGGCCTTCTCCAGAAGCCTGTCCCTCCTCTCCCGGGCCGGTTCACGGGCTCCTTGATCAATGCCGTTCGAACCATCCTGCCAGATCGGAGGCGGAGAAACGCCGCCAAGTGGGCCGCCCATGGGGGCATTGATCCGGGTGTTCCGTTTTCGCCAGCGCCTCCATGAGCGCCACGGCTTCCTGAGGAGCCAAGGGATCCCCGGCCTTGACGGCCGCCTGCTTGCACGCGGCACGAATCAGAACCTCTTCCCGGTCCCTCTGCTCCCAACGGGTCCCCCGGGCCTCCGCCAGCTCCGCCAGCAGGTTTCGCAGAACGTGGGGCTGCATGCTCCGGCCGCCGGCCATGGGTACCGTGCGCAGGAGCAACGTCCGTTCCCCGAAGGGATCGGCGAAAAAGCCTAGCCGTTCCAACAGCTCCCGTTCCTGAGCCCAGAGCTGAAACTCCTCGGCGGTGAGGGTCAGGGTTTCCGGCATCAATAGCTCCTGCACCGCAGAGGGCCCGGCCTCCCGGCGGCGGAAAAGCTCATACATGACCCGCTCGTGGGCCGCATGCTGATCCACGACCAAGAGCGCCTGCGGGCTCTGCCAAAGAAGGTAGGTATTCCAGACCTGGCCCACGTACCGCCAGGACTGCCCCGCCAGACAGACATCCACTCCGGGTCCGCGCCCGGCGGCCGGCGCCGCGGCACTCTGGCCCGCGGCTGCCGAAACCGCCGCGGCTCCATAGGCTGTGGCAGCCGCCTCCTCTTCCAACCGTCCGGGCCAGGACACCGCCGCCGCGCTCCAGCTCCCGCCAGCAGATTCCGGCCCATGGGTGGCCCCGTTCCCCTGCAGCGGAGGGCTGCCGGCAACCGGTTGCGTCCCAGGCTCCTCCTCGGACGGGTACACCGGGACGCGGCCCCGCCCGTCTCGCCCGTCCGCCGCCGCCCACGGGCCGCCGGCCTCCATGCGATACAGCCCCGCCTCCGCCGTGTGGTAGATGAGGCGGAACAAGCTGTCCTCCTGCTGAAAGCGCACCTGCCGTTTGCTGGGATGGACGTTTACGTCCACGCTGCCCGGCGGCACCCAGAGATAGAGCAGGAAAACCGGGTATTGCCGGCTCATCAGGCGGCGGCCAAAGGCCCTTTCCACAGCCTTGCTGGCCATGGGGCTGTCCACAGGACGGCCGTTCAAAAGGACGCTTTGCCAGCGCCGGCTGGGCCGGCTGTGGCTGGCCGGGGCCAGGTACAACTGGCAGCGGGGGGTATCCAGGGCCAACAGTGCGGCCGGGCTCGCAAGGGTCTCCACACCCGGCTCCACGCCGGGACCGGCCGGCGGGAAGGGGCCCCGCATCTCCAAGGCCAGCACCGGATCGCGCACGGCGCCGAACACCGCACGGGGATCGCCATTCCCCGAGGTGGTCCAGACCAAGCGGCCATCGCGCCAAAACTCGAACGCAACATCGGGGCGGGAGAGGGCCAAATCCGCCAGCACCTCGTCGCAGCGTCCCGCCTCGGCCTGGGCGGAGCGAAGGAATTTGCGGCGGGCAGGAACGTTGTAAAACAAGTCCCGCACCCAGACCTCCGTGCCGGGCGCGCAGCCGAAGGGCTGCACCGGGCCTGCGACGCCCCCTTCGGCGTCGATCACATGGCCGGTGGCCTCGGCGGGGGCCGCGGCGGTCCCGTCTCCTGCCCCGGCCGCCGGCGCCGGCCGGGAACAGATGCGCAAACGCGACACCGCTGCGATGCTGGGCAGAGCTTCCCCCCGGAAACCCAGGGTCGTCAGCCGCCACAGATCTCCAGCCTCCCGGATTTTACTCGTGGCGTGGCGCCGCAAGGCCACAGGCAGGTCGTCGGCGGACATGCCGCAGCCATTATCCCGCACCCGGATCAGGCTCAGGCCGCCGTTTTCCAACCAGACCTCCACTCGTCGGGCGCCGGCATCCAGGGCGTTTTCCACCAATTCCTTCACCACCGACGCCGGCCTTTCAATGACCTCACCGGCGGCGATTTTCTCCGCCACCTCAGGCGGCAGAACCGCAATACGCCCCATGGCCGCCCTCCTCTCCGGATACGCGCCTCTTGGCCTTCATGCTTCCGGCCTTCCGGCCGGCTTCCCACCCACTTCGCTCCGGGCCGCTTCCCGTAGCTCATACAGTAACTCCAGAGCCTGACGCGGGGTCAGGCCGTCCAGGTCCAGATCTGCCAAGCGCCGGACCACGGCACTGGGGCGGGGCGGCGCTGTGGAGAACAAGCTCGGCTGCGCCCAGTCTTCCGCGGGGGCGGGCTTGGCCACTCCCGGCGTCTCCGCCCGTACCTTGATGGTTCGCCCTGCCTCCAGCTGGCTCAGCACCTGCCGGGCCCGGCGCAGTACGGGCTCCGGCACGCCGGCCAGACCCGCCACTTCGATGCCGTAGCTCTCGTCGCTGCCGCCGGGCTGGAGCTGGTAAAGAAAGGCCAGTCCTTGCGGGCTTCGGCGGGCCCCCACGTTGAAATTGCGGGCCGCCGGCAGAGTGTCCGCCAGACGCACCAGCTCATGATAATGGGTGGCGAAAAGGGTCTTGGCCCCCACCTGGCCAGGGTCGTGCAAAGCCTCCGTCAGGGCCCAGGCCAACGAGAGCCCGTCGTAGGTGCTGGTGCCGCGGCCCACCTCGTCCAGAAGCACCAGACTGCGGGGGGTGGCGTGCCGAAGAATGTAGGCCACCTCCTGCATCTCCACCATAAACGTGCTCAGGCCTGCCCCCAGGTCATCCGCGGCGCCGATCCGGGTGAAGATGCGGTCCACCACGCCGATATGAGCCGAGGCCGCAGGCACAAAGGACCCCGCCTGGGCCATGAGGGTGATCAGGGCCACCTGGCGCAGGTAGGTGGACTTGCCGGCCATGTTCGGCCCGGTGATCAACAGAAAACGCTGGGTTTCCCCGTCCAACAGGCAGTCATTGGGAACAAAACTGCGGTCCCGCAAAAGCCGCTCCACCACCGGGTGGCGGCCCTGCCGGATTTCGATGACCTGGCCTAGATCCACCACGGGTCGCACATAGCCGTAACGGGAAGCGACCTCTGCCAGGCTGGCCAGGGCGTCCAACTGAGCCAGGGCGCCGGCGGTCTGCTGCAGCCGCGGTGTGCGGGACACGGCCTCCTCCCGCAGGCGCTGGAACGCCTCGTACTCCAGATCGGCCAGATGCTCTGCGGCCGCCAAGATCCGGCTCTCGTGCTCCTTGAGCTCCGGAGTCACATAGCGCTCGGCATTGGCCAGAGTTTGGCGCCGCTCGTAGCTGGCGGGGACCAGGTCTCGGTTGGCCCGCGTCACCTCGATGTAATACCCGAAAACCTTGTTGTAGCCCACCCGCAGGGAACGGATGCCGGTCCTCTCCCTCTCCGCGGCTTCGAGAGAGGCAATCCATTGCTTCCCCTGGTCCCGGGCCTGACGCAGCTCATCGATCTCCGCGCTGAATCCCGGGGCAATGATTCCGCCGTCGTGGGCATTTGCCGGCGGGTCTGGCACCAAGGCCCGGCTCAGCAGATCGTGGAGGTCATCCAACGGGTCCAGCTGTTCGGCCAAGCGGCGCAGCAGAGCGCTGTGAACCGTGGTGGACAGCCGGTCCCGCAGAGCCGGGAGCCCGGCCAGGGATTCCCGCAGCGCCACCAGGTCCCGGGGCGTGGCCAGCCCGCAGTTGATCCGGGCGGACAGGCGCTCCAGATCTCTTACGGCCCGCAGGCGCTGGCGGAGCTCGCGGCGGCCCAACGGATCCTCCACCCATTCCTGGACTGCGTCCAGGCGCTGGTTGATCTTCTGCGGGCTCAAAAGAGGCTGATCCAGCCAGGAGCGCAGCTGCCGGGCACCCATGGCGGTCACCGTCGCGTCCAACACCCACAGGAGCGAGCCTTGGCGGCTTCCGTCCCGGGCCGTGCGGGAAATCTCCAGGTGCCGCCGGCTGGCAGGATCCAGCAGCATGAACTGCCGGGGGGGCTGATGTTGGGGCAGGCGCAGGTGGCCCAGGCCCGCCAGGTGGGTGGCCGCCAGGTACGCCCACAAGGCCCCGGCGGCCGCCAGCCCCCAGGGAACCTCCGGCCAGCCCAACCCCTCCGCCTCGGCGCCAAAATGCGCAGACAAGGCCTGGCGGGATCGCTGCAGGTCAAAGTCCGCCGCCGGCCGGGCCGACCAGCGCAGGGGCCCGCCGGCTGCCGCCTGCATGGCGGGATACTGCTGTACAAAGGCTTCCTGCCAGGCCTGACAAGGCTCCGGATAGAGCAGTTCGCTGGGCTCCAGCCGGGCCAGTTCCTCGGCCAGCGCTGCCTCGCCATCCTCCCCGCCGAACTGGGCGAAGGCAAAGTCGCCGGTGGAGAGATCCGCGTAAGCCAGTCCCAGAGCTTCGGGAGCTCGGACACTCCCTGTCCCTGTCTCCGGCAGGGCGGTCCCCTGGGCCCAGGACGGCAATACCGCAGCCAGATAGTTGTGGGCCGCCGCCTCCAGAAGCTCCTCCTCCAGCAAGGTTCCCGGGCTCACGACCCGGATCACGTCCCGGCGCACCAGTCCCTTGGCTTTCTTGGGGTCCTCCAGCTGCTCGCAGATGGCCACTTTGTAACCGGCCCGCACCAGCCGCGCCAGATAGCTTTCTGCCGCGTGATGCGGAATGCCGCACATGGGCACCCGCCCGGCCTTGCCGGCGTCGCGCCCGGTGAGCACGATGTCCAGCAGGCGGGAGCCGATCTCCGCATCTTCGCCGAACATTTCGTAGAAATCGCCCAGCCGGAAGAATACCAGGGCATCGGGAACCTGCTGCTTGACCCGGTAATACTGTTCCAGCATGGGCGTGAGGGATTCGGAGGGGATTTCCTCCGCCGCAGCCGCCCCGGCCAGGGCCCGCCCTGATGCTGCCAAGGCCTCCGCCGCCTTGCCATCCGGTGGTTCAGGCATGGCTGACCACATCTCCGTAGAGGGTGTGGGCGTGGGCTTCCCGGATTTGCACGGTTTTCAGGTTGCCAGCCCACTGGGCGGGGCCCGGAAAATGCACCAGTTTGTTCCCCCGGGTACGGCCCGCCAGCATGGCTGGGTCGTGCTGGCTGGGGCCTTCCACCAGGACCTCCTGCCTGCTGCCCACCAGAGCGTCGTTTTTTTCCTGGGCGATCCGCTCCACCACCTGAATCAAGCGGTAGATGCGTTCCTTTTTGACCGGCTCGGGAACATGGTCCCGCAGGCGGGTGGCAGCGGTGCCGGTACGGGGGGAATAGATGAACGTGTAGGCCGCGTCGTAGCGCACGTCCTCCACCAGCCGCAAGGTGGCGGCGAAATCCTCCTCCGTCTCGCCGGGGAAGCCCACAATGATATCGGTCGTCAAGGTCAAGTCGGGAATGGCCTCCCGGAAGCGCTCCACCAAAGCCCGGTATTGGTCTGCGGTGTAGCGCCGCCCCATCCGCCTCAGCACCCGGTCGCTGCCCGATTGGACCGGCAGATGCAGGTGCTCGCAGATCTTCTCCCCGTCGCGCATGGCCGTGATCATGCTCTCCTGCACGTCCGCCGGATGGGAGGTGGTGAATCGCACCCGGTACAATCCCTCCACGTCATTGACGGCCAGAAGCAGCCGCCCGAAGTCCCACTGCCCGCCGGGCAGGTCTTTGCCGTACGCGTTGACGTTCTGCCCCAGAAGCGTCACTTCCCGGCCGCCCCGGGCCGCAAACTCCCGCACCTCCGCCAGGATCTCTTCTGGCCGGCGGCTTTTTTCGCGGCCCCGGGTAAACGGGACGATGCAGTAAGTGCAAAACTTGTTACAGCCATAGATGATGTCGACGAAGGCGGAGAGGCTGGATTGCCGGTGCACAGGGATGTTTTCCACGATCTCGGGGCTGTCTTGCCAGACCTCGATGACCGGCCGTTCCCCCGCCTGCACCCGGCGGATCAGCTCCGGCAGCCGGTGCAGGTTATGGGTGCCGAAGACCAGGTCCACCCAGGGCAGCTCGTTTTTGACCTTCTCCACCTCGCCGGGCTGCTGCATCATGCAGCCGCCGATGCCAATGATCAGGCGGGGGTTCTGCGCCTTGCGGCGGGCCAGCACCCCCACCTGGCCGAACAGGCGGCGTTCCGGGTTCTCCCGTACGGAACAGGTGTTGAACAGCAGAATGTCTGCGGATTCCGCGTCGGGCGCCGGGCTGTAGCCCATGGCTTCCAGCATGCCGGCCATCTTTTCGGAATCGTGGACATTCATCTGGCACCCGAAGGTAACGATATGATAGCGCAGTGGCAATGCCCTGAATTCCCCTTCCCCGCGCGCCTGCCGTCTGCAGGCCCGCTTTCAGGCTGTGGGTTCCGGCCCTGACGGGGCCGGCTTGGCGGCCTGGCCAGCCGCCGCCGGGAATGTATTCCCCTCCCGGCCGGCAGGTTCGGCCTTCGCTGTCGGGCGCTCCTCATCGCCGAAGGCGATGCCGATGGAGCGGGCCATGCGCACCAGCTCTCCGTCGGGGTCCACCGTCCGCAGCCTGGAGATGGCGGTCTCCAACGGCACCGTGACGATTTCCGTGCCGTGCAGCGCCACCATGCTGCCGAATTGGCCGTCCTGCGCGGCCCAGACCGCCGCTACCCCGTAGCGTGTGGCCAACACGCGGTCGAAAGCGGTGGGGGTTCCGCCCCTTTGAATATGCCCCAGCACCGTCACGCGCGTCTCGATGCCGGTAGCCCTTTCCACCTCGTCGGCCACCAGGCTGCCGATACCACCTAGGCGCACCGGCTCCGGGCTGTCCGGAATCATCTTCCGGACCACCCGCTCATGGCCTTCGGGCGTGGCGCCTTCAGCCACCACCACGATGCTGAAACGTTTTCCCTGCCGGCGGCGCCGCTCCACCGCAGCCACCACCCCGGCCAGGGTGAACGGGATTTCCGGAATCAGAATGACGTCCGCCCCGCCTGCCAGGCCTGAGTGGAGGGCGATCCAGCCTGCATAGCGCCCCATGACCTCCAGGATCATCACCCGGTGATGGGATTCCGCCGTCGTATGCAGCCGATCCAGAGCCTCCGTAGCGATGGAGACGGCGGTGTCGAAGCCGAAGGTCTGATCCGTGGCGGACAGGTCATTGTCAATGGTTTTGGGGACCCCCACCACCGGCACTCCCAGCTGGCTCAGTTCGTGGGCGATGTGCAGCGAGCCGTCGCCGCCCACGACCACCAGGCAGTCCACCCGATGCTGTTCCAGGCTGCCCAGGACCTGCCCCGACATGTCGTGGTACTCCAAGGTGCCGCTGCTGGAACGCACAGGGTAACGGAAGGGGTTGTCCCGGTTGGTGGTCCCCAGGAACGTCCCGCCCCTTGGCAAGAGCCCCGCCACCGAGTCCATGGTCAGCGGCTGGGCCCAGCCGTGGATCAGCCCCGCGAACCCATCCCTAAATCCTACCACATCCAGGCCATAGTCGTAAATCGCCGATCGGACCAGCGCACGCAGAACCGCGTTCAGCCCCGGACAGTCACCACCGCCGGTGAGCACACCGAGAGTCTGCAATTTGGCCATGATCTTTGCCTCCTCCTTGATTGGTCTGGCCCGGAAGCCACTCGGCCGGGACGGAACAGGAAACCGCGATGATCGACTGGATACCTCATCCAACAGAATTTTATCATTGGATAGGCATCGGCGCCACCAATTCCGGCGGATTCCCGGCCGGGGGCTTACTTCCAGGGTACCGGGGAACAGGGAGGGAAGGAAGGTCCGGTCAATCCATGGCCCGCCAGCGGCTTTTCATGGTGGCCAGTTCCACCAGGCCGGAGGCCTTGTCCTTCGCGGCCACGGCGGCCTTCAGGCGCTCCAGGCTCTCGTCGAAGGTCATCAGATCGTCGATCTCCACGCTGAACTGGATGCGTGGGGAAACCTGGCGCCAGGCCGCCTGCAGACTGCGGACAGACGGCCCGGCGTCGCTCCATTTCTCCTGCTGGATGGCCCTCCATGCTTCGTTCATGGCCCAGCTCACGTCATCCGACCGGCCGTGCCAGGGACGTTTCAACCAGCTGGCCCCAGCCATGACAAACAGAAAGAAGGCCAGCACCAGGACGATGAGAGCGCCAAGGACGGCACGGGTACGGCTCACCTTGCTGCCTCCTTTTCATCCGGGTCCGGGGTAATCGCTGACATCCTGCGCCTGCGGGCCTAGGCTGTCGTCCCGTCGGTCCACGTACAGTTTACCCTGGGTGTCCAAAGCCGCGTAGAGCACCTGACGGGGGGACTGGATCCCCTGGGCGGCCAGCTGGGACTTTAGCCAGTCGCGGTCCAGATGGACGGATTGCAGATTACGGTCCAAAACGACCCCGTCCACGATGAGTTCCGTAGGCAAGCCCTTGTAGGGAGTGCTCATCTGCAGGTCCTGCGGCGTCACCGGCTGCAGTTGGGAGCGGGGCAGAACGGAAAGCTGGCCGCCACTCTCCAGAATGGCGAACTCCACGTCCGCCGGGCTGAAGATGTTTTTTTGCCGCAGCTGCTCCAGGAGCTCACTCACGGAATAATGGATGCGCTTGAGGTTGCGGCCCAGGATCTTGCCGTTCTGGATGACGATGGTGGGCTCACCGTTGATGAACTTGGCCAGATGCTGCCAGCGTACTGTGATGACCTGCAGCACGTAGGCCAGCCCCACCCAAAGCGTGAGCCCGATCCAGTGGGGCAGGGCCCTGCTCGAGAGATCCACCGTGAGGGTGGCCGCCAGAGAGCCGATGCTGATTCCCACCACATAGTCAAAGGTGCTCAGCTGGCTGATCTGCCGTTTTCCCAGCAAGCGGGCGTACAAGAACAAAGTGACGAACGCGATGAGCCCGCGAACCACCACAACAAGCGGCTCAGACATCCAACCACCCGCTGCTAATATGCCCGACAGCGGCGTCCCTTATCAGGCTGGGCGGAAGGGAGGCTCGCGCCGCATCACCACCCTGCCTCGTTTGATGGCCACGGCCACAGGGTTCCACCCCAGCCGGTAGACCACGTCCCGGTAATCGTCCGTGGCCAGGGCCAGTAGGTCTGCCTGCATGCCGGGCGCCAGTTTGCCCAGGCGTTCGGCCTCTCCGACGGCGCGTGCCGCCTGCCAGGTCACCATGGGAAGGACGGTCCCGGCCGGCAGGCTCCAGTAATGGCTGGCCACCTGCAAAACGAACCACAGGGAGGTGACGGGGCTGGTGCCCGGGTTGAAGTCCGTGGCCAGTGCCACCCGCACGCCGGTGGCCAGGAGTTCGGGCAGCGGAGCCCAGGCGGAACGGAGGAAGAAGCTGGTCGCCGGCAGCACTACAGCCACGACCCCTGCCTTTGCCAGCGCCTCCCTGCCGGAAGGGCCGGTGTGGGTCAGATGATCGGCAGATACGGCCCGCAGCTTGGCGGCCAATAAGGCTCCACCGGTTTCCGCCAGCTCGTCGGCATGGATTTTCAGCCC
>JADBKO010000014.1 GCA_014896355.1 Bacillota bacterium | reverse complement strand
GGTCTGTGAGCTGGATGCGGTTTCCGGCTGCGTCATACTCATAGCGCAGGATTTCCTCGGCGCGCGGCACGGCAGTTCCAGGAAGCAATCCCGGCGGTGTGGGCTCACTGATGGCGCTTACCGCCCCGGCATAGCGCACCTGCTGCAGCAGATTGCGCCCATCGTAGGCATACTCCGCCACCACGCCCCGCGGGTCCACCTGCCAGGACAGATTGCCCGCCAGGTCATACCCATACCGGCTCACCCGGGGTTGGCGGGCCGTGGCTTCCTGCGTGACCTGGACCAGCCAGCCGGGTTCGTTGTAGGCGAACAGCGTCACATTCCCGTTGGGCGCCACTTGCCGCACCCGCCGGCCGTCCGGATCGTAGCCATACTCCGTCCGGTGGCCCAGGGGGTCCAGGACCACCGCCAGATTGCCCGCCAGATCGTAGGAGTACTCCATCCGGTGGCCGTTGGCGTCCGTGCGGGTGCTCAAACGCCCCGCCAGGTCGTATTCTAAACGCGTGATCTGCTCCGGCCCTCCGCCTGCCGGATGCAGAATCTCCTGCACCAACTGGCCGAAGTCATCGTAGGCCTTCTCCGCCACCCGCCCCAGGGGGTCCTGGCGCCGGGTCTCCTGGCCCACGCGGTTGTATTCCAACGTGGTCACCTGGCCCAGGGGGTCCGTCTGTTTCGCCAGCCAGTGGCGGGAGTTGTAGGCATACTGCGTCTCATGCCCGTTGGGGTCGACCTGGCGCACGAGCTTGCCCACCCGGTCATAGGCAAAGCGCACGGTGGGGTTGTCCCCCGAATTCAGCCAAGGATCCGCAGGGGGCGTGGGATCCGGCAGGATGGCCGTCACCAGCCTGCCGAACTCGTCATAGGCAAACCAGGTGGTGTAGCTGCCCGCCACCGCCCCCGGCTCGTTCCCCCGCGGGTCGGTGCGGGCGATCTCCTTGCCGGTGGAGCTGTAGCGGTGGGTGGTGACCTTGCCTGCCCCGTCCGTCTCGCGCACCACGCGGTTGCGGGCGTCGTACTCAAAGCTTTTCACCTGGCCGCGGCCGTCCACTTCCCGGATCACGTTGCCGTTGGCATCGTAGAAGGTGCGGGTGATGCGCTCCTGGCGCGCAGGCTGCAGGCTGCCGCCTGCAGATTGGCTGCCAGGGGCCTGCGGGTTGTGGAACGGCTCGCGGGTTTCCAGAAGCCGCCCCAGGCCGTCATAAGCGAAACGGACCGTGTAGTCTTCCAGCGCCGCACCGCCCAGGGCATTGCCGGTGGCGGAGGTGCGCGCCACGGCCATCCCCCGGTCGTTGTAGGCCGTGGTGAGGGTCCGGCGCAGCCCGGTGGGCGCCGATGCCCCCGGCAGCCAGGCCTCCAGGTTGGGGCCCACGGCTTTGACCTGCCGGCCCAGCTCGTCGTAGAAGCGGTCCGTGACCTCGCCCAGCGGGCCGATGCGCTGCACTTCCCGGCCCAGAGCGTCGTAGGCGATGTGCTCCACCGCCGTGCGCCCGCTGGTGCGGTCCGGCCGCCGGATCTGCACCACCCGGTCCAGCCAGTCCCGCTCCTGAACCGTCACCCGGCCTTCGGGATCGGTTTCCGTCACCGTGTTGGTGGCATCGTCATAGGCCGTGGTGGCAAGCGATCCGTCGGCGTAGGTGCTGCGGATGCGCCTCCCCAGGCCGTCATAGGCATACTGGCTCTTGGATCCCTCCGCATCCACCATCTCCACCACCAGGCCTGCATCGTCATAGGCGAAGTTGGTGGAGGCGTAGGCCTCATACTGCCCCGGCTGGGGCTGGCGGAAGGTCTGCACCTGCAGCAGATGCCCCAGCCCGTCGTATTGGAAAAGCGCCTTGTTGCCGGCCTCATCGAAGGAAGTGTAGGTGTTGCGAAGATCGTCGAACTCCGCCCGCTGGCGGGGATTGTGGGCCCGGGCTGCAGCCCAGTCAGCATCCCCGGGGCGCAGATTGCCGTCATCTTCATCCGGGAACACGGTTTCCACGACCCGGCCCACGGGGTCGTAGACGAAACTCGTGACCTTGCCCCGGCCGTCCTGCTCCCAGATCTTCTCTCCGGTCACCGGATCGTAACCGTATTCCCGCGTCAGGTCCGCGGGGAGGGCGCCGCCACTGCCATCCGGACCGCCCGCAGCCTGCACCGCCTTTTCGGTCTCCCGCGTCAGATAGGCATGCTGATAGGCAGGACTGTATTCGTATTCGGTCACATGGGCGGTGCCAGGCTGATCCGGCGCAAACGGCGGCAGAATGCGGCGGATCAGATTGCCATACGCGTCATACTCGTAGCGGGTCTCGATCCAACGGCCCTGATAGCGGTGAGCTTCTTTGATCCGGTTCCCCGCTGGGTCATATTCGTAGTGGGTCTGCTGCAAAAGCCGGGTGCCATGGGCAGGGTCCGGATTGATCACCCCCTTGGCGATGAGGGCGTCGTGGATGCGCGGGTTCGTGCCGGTCCCATAGGGGCTGCTGGCGAAGGGGTCGCCCAACTGCGCCGGGCTGCCGTTGGCATACCGGTAGCGGATCTCCAGCCCTGTGGCGCTGTTGGTCTCCTGCAGCACGTTGCCCCAGCCGTCATAGGCGAACGTGCGCACGTAGGTGGTCCCGGTGGACCGAATGTGCTCCTCCCGGGTGGGGGCGCGCAGATTGCTGTCATACTCGAAGGTGATCGTTTCCACGCTGCGGGCACTACCGGAGCCGAAATCCTGCACCTCCTGGCGGACCACCTGGTTGTCTTCGTTGTAACCCAGGAGAGTGCGCCGCTTGGGCAGTTCCGGCCGCACGCCTTGGCCTTCATCCATCACGGTGTGGGTGATGCGTCCCAGCGGGTTTCCTTCGATCCCCGCCAGTTGGTAGCTCAGCCGGACCCGTTCATACTCCGTGGGATCGCTGCTGGAGGCTTGCTTCACGCGGGAGTCCAGCAGCATCCGGTAGACATAGATGTTGTAGTTCCCGTCCCAGAAACTCGTCTGCTCGGCATGATAGGTGAAGCGGCTAAGGCCTCCGGAGGGATAGCGGATCTCCGCCAGCAAAGAAAGGCTAAGCTGCGAAGGCTTGTGCTCGTGGCCGTTGCCGCTCTCATCCTCGGTCATGCCGGACCAGCCGCTGGTGACCGAATAGGACTCGTAGCGATATGCCGTGACCCGGTCGGACTTCGGCTCCACCACTTGGCTCAGGAGACCGCCCTGGGACGGATACCGATACTGGACGGTCCGCCTGCCGTCCGTGGCAGACTGCAGCTGCCCGCTGCCATCATAGTTCAGGGCGATCCAATGGCCGCTGTTATCGGCCATGCGCAGCAGGCGCCCGTCGGCGTCGAACGTGTAATCGATCCAGTTCTGGCCCGTGCGATCCAGCTGGCGCGTGGGCCGTCCCTGGGTGTCGAAATGCCAGACCGTTCCGTCGGCCAAGTTCAGGGCGTAGCCAGTGGTATTCCAAACAGCATCGATGGGGATCGACCACAGGAGCAGAATATCCCGGTCTTTGGTTTCCAGCTTCTCCAGGACGAAGTGTTCACCTTTATGGTAGGAGAACGCGACGCGCCTCTGGGTCCCGTTGTTGGAGGCGCTGGGCCAGTCGATCTTATAGCGGCCGCCGCCGGGCAGTTGGAGGAACTGGCCGGCTTGCGTGGAAGCGATATACGGCAGGTCCCACTCCCACCCGCCAAGCCCCCGGATCGCCACGGCCTTGGACTCATTGGCGCCCACACTGTCGTAGATGCGCCGCAGCTCCAGATCGAGGCCGTTGCGGCCGGGTATGAAGAGGTCCGTGGCCCGGATCGTGACGCCGCCGCTGGCCGGGGAGATCGTCTCCTGATTGTCGCGGAAATACTTCTGATAAGGTGCAACGCCCAGGTTCTGGAACTCCTCGGCAGACAAGGGCCGGGCATCGGAGGCCCGGATGCTGTAGGTGGAAAAATGGGTCAAGGGCGCCGTAATGCTGTTTTCCGCCACGTTGCGCACCTGGCCGGGCACCCGGATCCAGCGCTGGGCGCTGCCTTCCCAGGTGTAGAGGTAAAGATCGGGCTCGCCAAACCCGGCGGGAATCTGCCGCGGATCGTAGCGGAAGACACTCTGCACCGGCTGGGCAAACTCCACTGCCTCACCGTCGGTGAGGGTCCCGTCCCGGGCGGTGGTGTTCAGGTAATACACATCCCCGCACGGGACGGTAGAATCGTCCTGGGGCGCCTCAGTGGCGGGCTGGCTCGCCACCGTCACCCGCCGCCCTTCGGGCAGGCTACCCGCCGGCACCTGCAAGGTGACCCGGGCGAATTCCACCCGGGCGGGCTGATCCGGGGAGGCGGGCACGGCCGTGTAGCCCACCGTTACGGCCTGCCAGGGGTTGAATTCCCCCACATTGCCTGCCAGATCCACGGCGGCGATCTGGTAGCGGTACTCCTTGAGTGGCTCCACGGCGGGATCGCGGAACACCCCGGCCGCACTGGCGCCGTCCAGGGGCAGCGTGATCTCGGGCCGGGCGCTGCCTCCGGTGGCACCGCCGCTGCCCTCACCGCCGCTGATGTCGCCGCCCCCTCCGCCCGCTTCAGGCGGGAAGGCGGGATCCCGCCGCACGATGTAATGGGAAAGCTGCGGGTCAGGGCTGGGAATCCAGCGCAGCTCCACAAAATCCGGCCCTGATACCGGCCGCACATCCTCCAGCTTGGCGGGAGGCGTGGTGTCGGTAAACACCTGCACCTGGGCCGAGGTGGCCAAGCCCGCTTTGTCGCAGGCGGTGACTGTTACTGTGTGCACGCCGTCAGGCTGCGGCGGCAGCGTGTAGGGCGAGGTCGCGGCCACGGGCGGGCCACGGTCCACCTGCACGGTGTAGTGATCCACGCCGCTGGGCACATCGGTGGTGGCAAAGCGGAGCACGGGCTGACGGTTCTGGGTCCAGCTGGCAGGCTGCGCAGTGGCCACAAAAGGCTCTGGCGGCGTGGTATCCACATAGGCGGTGACGGTTGTGCCGGGAGTCTCCCAGCCGGCGCGGTCCACGGCCTTGACCTGCAGGGTGTGGGTGCCGTCGGCCAAGCCCTTGACGGTGTAGGGGCTTACCACGGGGGCGAACGGGCCACCATCCACAGATAGCTCGTAGTGATCCACGCCGCTGGGCACATCGGTGGTGGTGAAGGTCAGGACCGGCGGCGTGGCGGTCCAGGAGGCAGGCGACAGCTCCGGCACAAAGAGAGCCGGCGGTTGGGTATCCAGCATCACGGCATGCTCCTGCGCCTGCCGATTGCCCGCGGTATCCAGGGCTGCGAGCGTCAGGGTGTTGGCGCCCTCCCGCAGGGCTACGGAGGTGGAGAAACGCCCGTCCTCCGCCACGGGCACGAGCGTGCCATTGACCCACAGCTGCACGGGGGTGGCATCATCCATCCGCCCGCTGAAGGTGACCGGCTGGTGATTGACCACTGCGCCGGCAAGCGGCTGCAGATCACGGAAGGCGGGGGGCGCATCATCCAGGAGCAAAGGCACATCCACGGCAGCGAAGTGTCCCAGGCTGTCCGTCCCGGTGAGAGACAGGCGGTTGGGCCCCGTCGCCAGGCGCACGCCCTCCACTGCGAATCCGCCGCCCGCTGGCTTGGCTGCCAGGCCGTTGAGCGCCGCGGACACCGGCGTCAGATCGCCCACCAGCCCGGTGAAAACGTCCGGGGTTGTTCGCAGCAGCGCCGCGGCCGAGGGCATCTCCAAGCACAGCTGGGGCGTCTGGGAATCCCGGATCACCCGGAGGATCTCCCAGTCCAATTCGCCCCGCTGGTCCAAGGACCAAATCCAGATCACGTTCAACCCTTCGGCGAGCGGTACCTGCGCGGTAAAGCGCTGACCGGGCTCCTGGGGGCGGACAATCTGCCCGTTGACCAGCACTAGGAGCGCCGGCGCACTCAGATGCCCCTGCACCTCGATGGCATCCCCCGCCGTCTGCTCCCAGTCGCGGGGGCTTTCCAGCTCGATTTGGGCTGGCCCCGGGCTTGCATAGACCGGGATGTCCGCCGAGGTGCGCTGTCCGCGGGGGTTGACCGCCTGAATCTGTAGCACGTGAGGAACGCTGCCCCGGCCGCTGCCGGGCAGAGAAACCTGGGCCGTGAAACGATGCCCCTCCAGCGTCACGAGACGGCCGTCCACCATCACCCGGCTGGCCGTGTCGTCCACGGTTCCGGCCACGGTGACCGGGCTTTGCACCGTTTGCCACGGCTGGGGCGCCGACACGGTGATCTGGGGCGGGCCGCTGGTCTCCGTCACGCCCCACAGCTGAATGTCCGCCACGCCGCCCAGAGGCAGCTCATCTGCGTTCCCGCCGCCGCCTCCGGTACCGCCGCCGCCCAGGGGGCCGCGGGTTTTGTCCGACGGGCCCGCCTGGCTGGATTGGCCCGCCCGGCCCGGCTCGCTATCCGCCTGGGCCGGTACGCGCGTAAATCGCAGGCGCAGCTTCTCTGCAGGCACGGGCTGGGCGGCCCAAAGCTGTATCCAAAACTGCCCCGGCTCTGCCTGGGGGGATCCTGCCCTGCAGCCGGGCAGGACCACCGCTTCCAGCCCGGGAATTGCGCGCCACGTCCGGCCGTCAAAGACAGAGACCGCCAGGGTCTGGGGAGGCGCTTCGTCCAGGAGCAGGCTGAGGCGCGTAGGCCATACCCTACCCCGCAAGACCAGTTCCACTGTGGCCGATCCGGCCTCCCCCCGGCCTTGCCCCCACCCCCCGGCGCTCTCCATCCGCCAGACTGGGGAGACGAAACCATCCAGAAGTTCGGGAGCCTGGCGCAGCATGCCGCCTGGCCCTCCCGAGGCCAGGGCGGAAACGGGCGTGATGCGGCCATCTTCGGAGCGCAGTTCCAGGCGAATCTGCGTAGCGCGAAAACCGCTGTCACCGATGCCCCGGCCGGGGCCGCAGCGCCAGGGCGATTCCAGGCCGGGGGGGCTGTCTGCGCTGCTGGCGCCACTCCAGCCAGCGCCCTCTGGGGTTTCGACGCCATTGGCACCGGTCCGGAGATCTCCCGAAGAGAAGCGCTGCGTCGGGAAAGCGGAAGAGAACTGCCCCCGTGCCTCCAGACCAGCGGTCCAATCACCCGGTGGCACGCCTGCAGGAGATTCCGGATGCCCAGGCAGCTGGCCGATGCTTTGGCTGAGCATCCGGTCCAAGGCTCCGTGACCCAGCAGTCCATCCGGCCAAGGGATATCCGGCCACTTGGGCGGCCAGTCTTCCACTCCCGCCAGCAAAGTCAGGTAATTGATTCCCGGGCGCAAAGCCTCCACGGGTACCCGGTATTGCTCAATTTGCCTGCTGGGCTCTGCGCTGGAGCGCCGATCTCCCCGGCGCTCGCCCGCCTCGCCGTCCCCCGTTGGCACAGGAACGACCCCCGCCAGCGATGACAAAGGAATCCCGTTCAGCAGATATACTCCTGCGGGGCGTCCACCCGCGTGCTCGCCCGATCCCCAGCCATTTCCAGCGCTCGGGTTCTGCTCCGGGCGATCCTCATTTGGCCAAGTCTCTAGGGTGAGGCGGGCTTCCACCACTCCGTCCAGCGAATCTGGCAGCACAATGGGCACCGCGGCCCGGCCTTGCCCCTGGCGCGGATCCACGCGAACCTCTGCCGGGAAAGCGGGAAAGACGCGGTATCCCAGGTTCCCAACGAAGGAGACTGCCGGTGCAGTAGGTCCTGTACCAGCGTAAAGCGTGGGCTCGGCGCCCCCAGACGCAAGCAAGGCTCCCGCATTCGTCTGGCCGCCGGCCGCGTCTGGTGCCGGCGCTCCCCATATGGCGACCTCAGCAAAGGCCCACAGCGTGCTGCCCGCCGCATCCGCCTCAAGCACCAGCCGCACCGCATCCGTCACGAGCAGGCCGGCGGGCACGCAGGTTCCGGTCACGTTGGCGACGTTCACGGAAGCCTCTCCCACACTTGCGACATTCCAAGTGTTCCAGCCAGCTCTCGCCAGGTTCGCCGTCCCAAAGGACCCATGCGGCAGGGCGAGCCACTGGCCACCTGCCCGGTACTCCCAGCGTCCTTGGGCTGCGCCTTGGACTCCGCCGTACGCCTGAAGACGCTCTAGGGCAAAACGGCCGGGCAGGCTGAAAACCACCACAGCCTGCCCAGCGGCATCCGCCGTCGCTTCCCAAAAGGTGCGGGTGTTGCCGTCTGCCAGGTCGCCAGCAGGAAAGGCAGCAGAGTCGCTGCCCGCGGTGACCTCGATCCGGCTGGGACGTACCTGCTGGGCCATGGGAAGGAGGGGGTACCCAAAGACCCGGACTTCGCTGAGGCCGCCGAGCCGGGGGCCGGCAGACGCGCCGGATGAGGCTTGTCCACCCGGCGGCTGTAGGCAAAAGCGCAGGCGCTCCACCGGCGCGGTGAAGAGCGGAAGCTTCAGCCGAACGTTTCCTCCGGCGTGGGCCGCCAACTGCACGGGAATGGAGCCAGGAAGCAGATCCCACCGCCCGTCCTGCTGCACCTGGCAGATCAGAACCCCCGCGGCCCCTGGGGCAAGGGAGAGGTCCACCCAGGCCGGGAAGGCCGGGGTCTGCAAGCGTACCTCCAGCCAGGCCGGCAGAGACCCGGACCCGGGACCAGGAACCAGAGACTGGGCCACGGAGAGGACAGCGCCGGCCCACCACGCGGTGTCCGCTGCGCCGTCGATGGCGAACAGGGCCGGTGTGGCAGCCTGAAAGCTGGTGTCCGCTCCTGCGATGGCCAAAACCTGGGGCTCTACGGCCTGTGCCGCTGCCGTCGGCAACCCAGGGGATTCGGCCTGGGCTGGGGCCAGGCCCAAGCCGCAGATCAGGCCCAGGCCGCAGGCCAGGCCCGGCCCGCAAACCAAGCCCACCGCCCAGGTTGCGAGCCCGCCAACATGGCGCACCCACCTGGAAGCCCACTCCGCGGCCCTGGCGCCCCGCGCTCTCACCCGTGCCAATCCTTGCGCGCCCCCCAGCGCACTGCCCCGATTGGACAGACTGGTCGTGGCACGCGCAGCCGGCGCAGTCTGCGCCTTCGCGCCACCCCGGCTGGTTCCTTCCCTAGATCCGACCCGGCCCTTGATCATGCAGACTCCCCTCCTGCCCTGCTTTCTCACGGGTGGATTTCCTGGTTGCCGCTGTTGCCCGGCAGTTCGTTCAGACGCGCTATGGAGATGAGGGTCTCTTCCTCGTCGTAATAGTCCCCTGCGGGCACACCACTTGCACCCGCCCCTGCGCCCGCATCCGCCAGGCCGTTGCCGCCAAACCGGCAGTTCTGCACCTGCGGCTGGGCGCCCGCATCCTCCTTGATGCCGTAGTAGCGGTTCCGCTGCACAATGCACCCGCTCACCAACGGGCTGGCCGCATACACATGCAGCCCGATCTCATTTTGCTGCAGGGTCACGGAGCTCAGTACGCACGTGGCAGCCACCACCGCCACGCCGCGTACGGCCCCCTGCACCACCGAGTGCTCCAATCTGTTGGCCTCTTGGGTGTTCTCCAAAAGGATCCCCTGCCACGGCGCAGCTTGGGATGCGCTCCAGATGGTAGGTGCCTCCGGCTCTCCCTGAACTTCCAGGCAGCCCCGCACCTTCAGCGAGGCAGTGGGATCCGCCGCAACATGAGTGCCGGGCAAGACCGTCAATGTCAGACCCGGCGGTACCACCACGGGCCCGGTCAGCGCGTGTTCCCCGGACCAGGTTTCGTCGGTGAACAGGGTGCCAGCGTGGGTGTTGGTCACCTCGATCACCATCTGCGTCTCGCCCACGCCTCCATCGTTGTCGGTGACTCGCAAGGTCACGGTGTAGGTCCCCACCTGCGCGTAGCGATGCTCCACGTTGTCGGTGCCCGCGCTGCTTTCCTTTGCCAGGATGGGCGTGCCGTCACCAAAGTCCCAGGTGTAGCGGGCGATTCGGCCATCGCTGTCCGAAGCAGTGCCATGTAGCAGCACGGGCTCCATCTTGCGCACCGTGCGACCCAGGCCGACGAAGGCAATGGGTGGATCGTTGTGGCGCAGGTTCTGTACGGCTGTGGCCCCAGTATTGCCCGCGGCATCCGTGGGTTGCAGGGAAAGCACGTAGCGGCCCCGGGAAGGCACAGCGGCGACCCACACATGGGATCCGGCCGCGGCCTGCAGGTGGACGGCAGACTGGCTGCCGTCCGGCGCCACCAGCACCCCATCCACCCGGGCTGCCTCGTCCACACTCCAGCTCACTTCAACTTGCCCGCCGTTGGTCACGATCTCCGTACCGCCCAGGGCAAACACCAGAGTCGGGGCCGCAGTGTCCACTGTCACCGGGCCTGCCCAGCCCACCTCCGATCAGAGCCCCAGGGCGTTCTGAGTCTGTATCGCCACAAAGTAGGCCGCACCTTCCGTCAGATCCAACCCCGTCAGATCCCCTTGCCAGGAGTTAGCCCGGATGGGGATGGGTGGGCTGAAGGCTGATTCGGGCGGCACGGCAGACGGGGCCGGCGCAGACGGCGGTTCTCCGGCGCCGGGGGAGCCCGGGGACGCGGGTGCCAACACCACGGCAAAACGCCAGGACGCCAGGCCCACTTGCGGGTCCGCCGACTGCCATTGCACGCTGGGGATCTGCTGCCGGCTGCGGGTGTAGGACCCCCTCAGCGTGATTTTGGGCCGCTCCGGAGGCGTCAGATCGCCGAATACCGCTGCGCTGAAGCCTTTTTCGGACCACGCTCCCGCTTTGTTCTGGCCGAGCACGGTGACGTAATAGGCCACTCCGTCGGCCACCGGTAAGCCGGTGAGGGTTTGCTCCTGGACGTTACCAGGCACTTCCACCCAGCCGCCGGTCAGATCCGTGCCGCCTCGGGAGCTGCCCACGGCATAGCGCCAGCAGGCGATTTCCGATTCGGGGTCTTCGCCGGACCACGCGAAATGCAGGTTGCCGGCGGTATAGCGGGCTTCGACCCGCACCTGCGGAGGCGGAGGCGGTGTGGAATCCACCAAGATCCCGTCGCTCTTGCCCAGGTGATCCTGGGGGGTCCAAGATCCGGCTGCACTCTTGGCCCGCACCAACACGTAGTAGGTCTTGCCATCCTGCAGGTTCAGATCCTTAGCCAACACATAGGTCAGGCGGCCGTTCGACCGCCACGGCGGGCTGCCTGTGAAAGGATCCTCCACCACAGCATATTGGTATTCCACGATGGGGCTGGCCGCAGGGCGGGCGGACCAGGATGCTATCAGCTGCGCGGGGTTCTGCGTGTAGCTGCCTTCGTCCTGCACGTCCGTGACCTCCGGGAATCCTGTATCGATCATCACACCGTCACTGGTACCGCCATTGGAAACCAGGCCCGCCTGATTGATGGCCTGGACTGTGAAAAAGTAAATCTGGCCCGACTGCAGGCTCAACCCGGCAAGGCGGGCCGTGCTGGCGCCACCCTGCGGGTCAAACGGCACGTCCCGGGCCACAGACCCAGGCTCCGCCTGGGTGCCTGCGCTGTAGAGATATCCCCGTACTCCGGACTGGGGATCGATGGCAGAAAACGTGGCCGAAAGTGAGCTGGCATCCGTCTGATAGTCGTTGCCGTCGTCGATGCGCGGGACCTCCGGCGCAGTGGTATCCACCCCGATCCCATCGCTAACACCCACACTGGTGAGCCCCGCTCCATTGGTGGCCCGGACGGCCACATAGTAGGTGGCGCCGTCTTCCAGCGAAAGGCCGCGGGCTTCCAGGCGGCGGGCGCTGCCTGCGGGGATCCAGGTCACATCCAGCGGGATTTCACGGCTGGAGAGGATCGCGTAGTCGAAGGTCACGGTACCGGACTCGGGATCATCCTGGGTCCAAAGCCAGCTGGCCGTTAGTCGCGTGGGATCGGGCGTGAACAGCCCGCCATCTTGTACTTTCGGCGCCGGCGGCGGCGTCGAATCGATCCGCACACCATCGCTCTGGGCGATGCTCTCCAGCCCTGCACCGTTGGTAGCCATCACAGAGGAGTAGTAAACGGCTCCTTCCCGCAGAGGCAGGCTCGTGCAGACCACTTCTGTGGCAGGTCCCACATTCCGCCATCCGCCCGTGACATCCGTCAGGCCAGGGCGGGTGCCCACGGCAAAGGAATAGCTGGCGATGCCGGAGGCATCATCGGTCGCCTGCCAGCGCAGCGCCAATCTCCCGGCCGGGGCGTAGACCCCGTCCTCCACGGCCAACCCCTCGGGCGGCGTGGCATCCACTATGATCCCGTCGCTCTCCCCCACAGGCGATGGGCTGCCGTCTGAATAGATGACTTGCACCTGCAGGATGTAGGTCCGGCCCTGCGCCAGCCCCAGACCTTGAGCAGGATCCGTGCCCCGCTCCAGGATTTCCACGGGGTTGCCGGCGGCCTGCGCGTCAAGGCTCTTCCAGTCGAACACCAGATGGCCGGCGCTGTCCAGCAGCCGATAGCGATACGATTGCACTGTATGGGCCTGGGCGGGGACGAACGTCCACCAGGCGTGAAATTCCCGGGTAGACGGGGTGAACGCGCCATCATCCACCACCACGGGGGCCGGCTCTGCAGCCGCGAGGTTCACCTTCACGGTGGACGTGGCTTCCCGTCCCGCCCCGTTGGTAACAGCGACTGTGAGATACACGTCTCCAGCAGGCAGAGGCAGGCCCGCAATCTGCAGGTCTGCCGGGCTCGACGGATACATCCGCTGCAGCCAGCCGCCCTGGGCACCGGGCGCCCCGTCGGTCAAATCGTGACCGCCTGCGGTGGTCCCCAAGGCGAACCGGCAGGTGCGCAAGCCGCTCTGCGCATCGTGGGCCTCCAGGGTGGCGGTGACGAACCCTTTGCTGGGATGGGCCACACCCCGGGCCACCAGCTTCTCAATGGAAGGCGGGGTCCGGTCCACTATAATGGCCGGGGTGAAGGCCACGGCCTGCAGCCCTGCATAGTTCACGGCCCGCACGGCGATATAGCAGGACGCGCCGTCGGGCAGGCTGGCAGCCTGGGAATTCAGATCACCCACGTTGTTCGCCCACGTCTCATCCCCCTTCAGGCTGGGTTGGCGTATGAGCGCGTAAGACAGCGACGCCACGCCGGAATGCGGATCACGGGCTTCCATCTGAACCTGCAAGTTGGCGAAATCCGCGGTGTACAGATTGCCGCCCCAATCGGTGGCCCCGGTGACCGTTGGCGGCACGAGTTCCGGCGGGCTGGAATCGGCGAACACCGGCTCGCTCAGGACATACGTGCTCCAGCGGCCCACCCGGCTCTGGGCCTGCACCACTACCCGGTAGGCATGGCCATCCTGCAGCTGGCCGGGAACCGCGCGCTGATGGACCCCGTCGGAATGGATCTCTGTCACAGTCTCCAGCGTGGCCGGGTCAATGGGTAGGGACCCGTCCCCGCCTTCTTGCTTCCACGCCTCCTGCACCACGGCATCGTCCACCAGGCCCACCCGGTAGGCGCCGACGCCCGATTCCGGATCTGCCACCCGCCAGCGGGCGAAGAGCCCGTCTCCGCTCGTGACGCCCAGCCGGTACTGGGGCCCATCGGGCTGAATGATCAGGGGTTTCCCCTCCACCTCGGGGATGCTGACCTCGGGCGGCGTGCTATCCACAAAATAGACGTGGGAAATCTCGCTCACATTGCCCGCTGCGTCCGTGGCCCGTACATGCAGCGTCTGGATGCCATGCGGGGCCAGAATTGCCTGGCCGGGTGCCATCTCGGTGAGCGGGCCATCTCCCCAGGCGTATTCGAGGCTGGTCAAGCCGCTGCGCCCATCTGTGGCGGAGACCACAATCTGCTGTTCTGCGGCCCACTCGTTGGATACGTTGCCCAGGGTAATCTGCGGCGGCGCCAAGTCCACCTGGAAGGTGGCCATATCGCTGCCGGCCGCGCCACCGTACCCATCGGATACTTTGACTTGCCAGGTATACGCCCCACCGTCCTGCAGGCCACTGACGGTAGGAGATGTCGCATCGGCCAGGATGGGGTTCCCCTGCGCGTCCCAGACGGAGTAGGTGTAGGTCAGCGGGTCGCCGTCTCGATCCACAGAGGGGCCGAGTATGCTCAGTTCTGCCGTGACCGACGAGACCCAGCCCTTTGGGTACAGAAGCGTTGGGGCCTCGGGCGGCAGATTGGCCACTGTGATGGTACGCTCCGGCCCGTACGTCTCCTCACCAGCGGGGTTCGCGGTGACCAGCCGGTAGCGGTACTCCCCGTGCGAGACAAGCCCCTCATCCCGGAACTGGGGCTGGGAACCTTCGGCACCCGGATCGTACCCTGCCGCCGGCGCCGGGAACCAGTCGCTGCCGCTCCCCCCTCCGGCGTCATGCGTTACCTCGATCCGGCAGCGGTCTGCAGCCACCGGCGCCACGAAGAATTCTACATAGTGCCCCGCGGTCTCGCCGTACCCGCTGCGGTACTCCGCAATGACCCCGGCTGCAGGCAGGCTATATCCCGTGGCCGTTCCGGACCACGCCGACAGATTGCCGGCCCTGTCCTGGGCCTGTACCTCGAAGTCCACTCTTTCGTTGTCCTTTAGGCCTGTCAGCGTGGCCCGCCGCGCAGCCCCGTCCACCTGCTTGGATGCCAATGGGCGCCATTCTGTTTCCCCTGCTCGCCGGTAACGGACGGAATAACCAGCTACGCCCGAAGCCGTATGTTCAGCTTCACCGGGATCGCGGGGCGCCAGCCATTCCACCATGGCCCGGCTCGGGCCGCCTACGACGCGGGCCATGGCAGGGCTTTCCGGCGCCACGGTGTCCAGAATGACGGACTGCCGGAATGGTGGGCCCCAGTTTCCCGCCCGGTCCTTTAATTCCATGGCCACGGTCTTCGGGCCATCTCCTGCCGGCAGGTCCCAGGTGATACCAGACGGAGCCACGGGCCAAGCCCACCCCTGCCAGCCTTCGTCCGGCCCCAGGCCCTCCAGCTCATTGCGGAACCGGACTGCCACTGGCTCATCCCCCGCCGAGCTGGAGGCCACTACGTTTGTCAGCGTCACTTGCCGCCTCGCTGTGGCCCCAGCGGGGGTGATCTCAAACGATCCAGCCATCCCGGTGGTGTCCAGCGTAAAGGTCGAATAGGCCCCGCCTAAATCCGCCTCCAGGCTTTGGTTGGCCAAGTCCCCCTTCAGGTCGTCCCGGGCGCGGACGCGCCAATAATAGGTTCCGTCTTTCAGGCCTGTCAAGGCATCGGCGGCAATGTCCGCCTGACTGGTCCAGCCGGAATCGAAAACCAGCTGCGTCGGGGTGAAATCCGGCAGGCCGTTGCTGTCCTTGACATTCGTCACCTCGAAGCGGACCTGAACCGCATCTCCATCGGGGTCCCCCGGTATGATGCACTGGAGTCTCTTCGTGTTCACAGTGCTTTCGTTCGCAGGGAACACCAATGTGGGCGGCGCAGGGGGCATGTTCTTCACCTGAACGGCCACAACCTTCCCATCCTTATCGGCGTAAGCAATCCAGTCGGTGGGGCGTCCTTCCTGGTTCTTGGTTTGGACGTAGTAATTGTAGCGGCCGTGCGGCTTCAAACCCGGCTTTTCCGGCCCCCAAGCTTTGTCCCGATAGATCGTTTCTGTAAACCAATCAGACTCCACTACAGGCGCTGGTTCGCCCGGGGAATCGCCCGCCACCTCGACCCGCTTCACACGGTACCCTGATGCCGTTACCTTTTTCAGGTGGATGTCCACGAAATGCCCATCGGCAGTGTCCCACCCGGGGCTAGCTGAAAGGATCGTGGAATTCTCGGCCGCGGTAGCCCCAGTGAACTCCGATGTCCACTCAGAAACGTTGCCCGCATAGTCGGAAGCCTTCATGCGGAAGCGGACCTTCTGGTCATAGCCCCAACCGCCCACAGAATACGAGGTACCTGCGAGAGCCTCTTGTCTTTGGTCAGTAAAGTCCTGGCCGGGCAAAGCCCATTGCAGTATATACTCCTTGACGCCGCTAGCCCCGTCTTGCCAGGCCTTCCAGGAAACCGCGAGCTTTTTCCCTGGGTCTTCTGGATCCGGTTGCGCCACAGGACTACCCGTTGCCTGAGGGGGGCTCCAATCTGCTATCAATCTGCGGCCTGGGGTCCAGTCGCTCCAGAAGATACCATCAGATGCCCGCACACGCCAGAACCAGGTTCCTTCCGCAGGCAATTTGTAGCCGAAAGTGGCCGAAGCAGTTCGGGACTCCTCCGTGTGCTCAATTTGTCCGAACCCGCTGTCGCGAGCCAGTTGCCATGTGAACCCGCGCTGGGGATCCCCATCCCCGTCGGTATAGGCCCAGCCAAACTGAACCGTGGATTGCCGGCTGAAGTAGCCGTTCGAAGGAACGGTCGGACTGACAACAGGCGTGCTATTCTTTCGATACGTTATGTAAAGCTTTGCGTGCCCGTAATACTGCCCCCAAATCGTCCCTGTAATCCCGCACTGTGCCCAGGCCCTATAGCTGACATTGCCTTGAGCCCTGAAGTAATCCACTCCGGAATCCCAATAGTCTACGCGCTTCCTGTACATCACTCGGTTGTTATTCCGCGTGTCGTAGACGGCACACTCGGACGGGCGAATGCCCCACATACCCCACGGCATTCCCAGATCCCAGCGGCACGTGACCTCCTGGTCATAGTTTGGCATGAACCTGGCTTCGGCGCTTGTGTTCCACTCATTGGTTTCTAGAGCAGGGTTGTCTTGGAATATCGTGGGATCGACGGTAACAGGAAACACGCGTGCCGTATCTTGAAGCCACAACGGATCCAGGAAGATGTGAAGCTGGACTCCTGAGTCGCCTTTCCGCAGCTCCATTCGCAGCGGCATGGCGGCCGGGATTGTTACGGGCGTCTCGCCTGCACTACGCGTATCGAGGGCGTAGCAGGTTGGGATCATCCAGATCCTCCCACCAGTCCCTAGATCGTAGAAGCCGATGCTTCCGTCCAAGTCCTTCTGCACCCGCACTCCCCGAGTCTCTACCAGGAAAACATACTCCGTGGGGGCTTCGGCACTGGCCAGGATAATGTCCTCCTTCATCCCAACCGCCGTGACGGTATAGCGCAGGTCTGCGTGGGGCCAGACCTCGCGGTACGTCACACTGTCCCCGGAAACGGTCGCAGGGGAGGCCGCTGCGTTTAGGGGCCTAAAGGAAACCCAGCGATCCCCCCTTTCCAGCCGCCATGGCTGGCGCGCGTCTTGTGGCAAGCGTGTTTGGAACTCGTTAGCCAGGGTGGAAAAGGCAAAGGGATGCACCGAAGTGTCTGCCCGAACGCGGGTATCCACAGGTTGCCACTTACCCGCTGTATCCTTGTAGTTAAGTGGGGTGGTTGAAAGCTCCAGAGTGCGCGTGCCGTCGCCGTTATCAAAAGTGCGGCTGAAGCGCGACCGTTCCTCCACAAGCTCGACCCGCTGCCCAGGCACAAGTGGCACCAGCGTCTGCATCTCTGCTGCCTCGGGAGCACCGTTCGTGGCTCGTGCCGGCGCAGCGGCCGCCAGGACTCCCGCCGCTAGCCCGGCCAGCAATGCAGATGCGACAACCGGCGCCCAGCGCCATCGGGATTCCAACGGTTCGCCCAGAATCTTCATGCCAGTTTCCTGTTGTCTCTCCGGCGCATTGCCCATACGAGTCCCCCTCGCTAACAAAAGGTTATGAGCAGGAAAACGCGGGCCTGGACATGGAGGAACGCTAGCCGCCCGGGACCGAGCCACAAGTTCCCGGGCTGGATGAAACAGATAACCCACTAGTCAAACGATTCGGCATCCGCTAGGAAAAAATTAAGAGTTCCTGGGGCCGTATATACACTCTATTCGGCCACGATAACAACCAGCGTCGCGCTCAAACGGAGGCGAGTCCATTCCCGGTCGGCGCGCAACCGCACCACACGGACCTGGTAAGGCTGATGGGCCAGGGCGTCAAGCCACCTGGCCAGGGCCTGGGATGAGGCGAAGGCCTGAAGCTCTAGGCCCAGTGGCGCAAAAGGAGGCGCCGGTGGGTAGGTGGCGATCTGCCAGGTGATCACGGAGAGCCCTGCTTCCCGGGCCAGCCGGGTCATGCCGGAAAGAAAGGCAAGGACGGGGTCTGTCCCGGTGGGCGCAACAAACAGCCCGCCAGCCGTGCGGCGTAGTTCCTCGCGGGCATCGGCCAGTTGCGTCTGGACCTCGGCGAGTGAAGCCAAACGCCGTTGAAGAAGAGAAACCTGCGCCGCCAGCTCGGCCAGAGATGGGACGGGTGCAGACGGCACGCCGCGGCCGGGGGGCATCGAGGTGGGGGCAATCGGAGCCGCTGAGGGCGCAGCGGGGCGAGTCGGAACGGAAGAAGCCGTAACAGAGGGAAGCGGCGACGACGAAGCAGGGTGCTGCACCGGTGTAAAGTTTTGCGTTTCGGCCTCCGGAACGGCCACAGGCCTGGAAGCCCCTTGTGGCACCTGTGACGCCGGAGCCGGCCACAGCCGCAGGGCCAGCGCCAGCACCGCGACCAACGCGGCAACCGCCAGCAGCACCCGCTCCCGGCGAGTTAGGCCTTCCTTGGAACCAAGAACGTAGAAAGTATCGGAAACCTTGGAACCGAAAGCATTCTCTGGACGCATGTCATTCGCTCCCACGGCTCTTCACCGGCTCTCTCACCGGGGTCAGTACCGCCTGAGCCGTCAGCGTGAACTGCTCGTTCGGGGTACCCGGCTGCGTCCGCCGACCCTGGCTTTGAGCGGGCTCCGGCCTGGAAGCGTAACCCGAGCCCATCGCAGCACCGCCTTGATCCGGAACCGCAGGGGCCGCGGGGCCATCCACACCAGCCATATCGATCACGCCCGTTCCATCGGCCGCACCCGGTGTGCTGGCCACAGCCACCGCGCTCGTCGCGCCGGCCGTAGCGACCACACCCTCCAGCCGCACGGAACGCAGAACGGGCGAGCTGGCCAAATCCTCCGCAGCCCGGGCGGCATCTGGCCCCACCGCCCGGATCTCCACTCGGGTACCGTCCACCAAAAGGGATTGGACCCACGTGTCGGGTGGCAGATCGGCAGCCACTGCCGCGAGGGCGGGCGTCACATCCGCAAAACGCTGGTCCAGGGCGCGAAACTGATTCAGTTGCCGTTGCACAGCCAGCAGTTCCCGCTGAAGCTGTTGCTGACCGGCTAAGCGTGTCTGCAACGACGCCAGAGTGGCTTGCAGTTGCTGACGCTGCAGCCGGCTCGCTTTCTGGTTCAGCTGCTCCCCGGCCAGCCAAAGGGCCAGTCCACCCACAAAGAGCGCGATCAGACCGGCGGTCTTCCACGGTGCCCACCTGCGCCGCGACGCCCGGCCGTGCCGCCGCGCCATGGTATCCGGTTCCAAGACACCGGCTCGGGCGCCAGAGGTCGTACTCTCACAGGGGGCCGAAACAGCCATTCCTACGAAGCCGCCGGCCTGCTCCCAACCGTCCGGCTGAAGGAGGCCGCCCATGGGGAGCCTCGCCAGCCCGTCCAGGCGCTCATTGAGTAAGGCTCTTTGCGCCACCGCCTCCAGGCTGAGTTCCTGCGCCGCACCCGCAACAGAAACCTGGCCAGGAATCAGAGCCCAGACCTGGGCCGCACCGGAGCTCTGCGGGGCGCTATCCCTGGCGGTCCCTGGAGGCAGGGCCGCGGCCACCACCACGCCCCGGAGCGGCCACTCTACTGCAGCAAACGAGGCCAGGAGAGCGCGCACACGGTCTCTGGGAACAAGGACGGTGCGGACGTCCCAGCCACTTTTGGACCCCGCGCTGTGCTTTGCAAATTGAGCCTGCCAAAGGATGTGCAGGTCCTCCGCCCGCCAGGGGGTCAGCCGCTCCACCTCCAGTGCCACAGCCCCTGCCAGATTGGCCGCCGGAATCGGCGGGAGCTGAAGCTGGCGAATCGAAACCTGATCCTCCCCCAACACAGCCCACCATCCGATGCCGTTCAGACCTCGGGGCGGGACCATCTTCCCAGCCTGAGCACCTTTACGCCCCGACTGGCGCATGCGGGATGCCAGCATCTGCAGGAGTCTCTGGGAATCGCCGGCTGCGGCCGACCCGCCCACGCCTTGGGGCTCACGGGAAGGCTCGCAGTCAGCCAAGGACTGGGCCAGAGTCCAGATGCTCACCCTCGCCCATGGAAACCGGGGGCGCTCCAACACGGCCAGCTGGGCCCGGCCTGCCGCTGGTTGCAGCCATACCAAGCCCTCAGCCCGCAATCTGCCTCCCGCTTGCGCTTTGTCCCCTGCGCGCTCGTTACCGCCCGTCCGCGTTTGTCCCTCGCCTCCCCTCTACCCCGGACCTGGATCTATCCAGCTCCAGCTTCCGGGCGCTTCGGCTGCGGCGCCACTTCCCGTACCCGCCAGGTCCTCGCTTCTTCCCTGATCATTGCCCGACCCCTTCTATTCCGGTCTCTAGGCCGGCTCCGCGCCGCTCCTGCCAGCGCAGAACCACAGCCTGCCAGCGCTCTTTTGCCGCTCCGCCCGGAGCCCACCGTACCACAGTCTGCCCGCCCGCGCCGCCATCTCCGGAGCCGGGCGACCCCCCCGCGTCGGTGGCTACCAGCTCCACATCCGCCCAGATCCGTACCCACTCTACGCGATGGTCGGTACCTGCGCCCGCTCCCTCAGCCGGCCCCGCCCCACCTTCCACACCAGCCCAGCCCGTAGCGTCTACGCGGAAAAAACGAGAGCCCACCGTCAGGTAGTCCCGAAGCCGGGCCCAGTTCTCGGACCCCACCAGCTGCGCAACCTCTCCATCGTTAGCAAAGGGACGCCCTTTGCGGGCTTCTTCCAGGCGCAGTGCCAACCCCCGCTCCACGCCAGCGGCGGCAATCACGGCCTGCAGGACCGTCAGACGGGCGCTGTTTACATCCATCGTGCCGCGAACCGTCACGAAGGGAGCGGCCCGCTCCCAGTCGCTGACAGATAGGGCGGTGATGCGGAACTGCCAGTCAGCCAGTTCCAGGGGTTTGGCCGGAACGGCACCCCCGCCCGAGGGGGAACCCGGACCCTCCGCCAGAGGCGGGCCGGTACTGTCCGTGGGAGGCCAGTCAGAGCCGCTGGCGCCGCCCGGAGCTCGCAATTCCCGCAACTCGCTGCGCACCTGCTCGATCTGCTCCACCGCCCGGCGGGCAGTAGCACTGGCAATCCCCGCCCGGACGAAAACATTGTAAAGTCCATCCGGCGCCGCCACCGCCAGATTGTACAGCCCGTAGACACCCAGCAGAGGTTCCACCTGCCGCGCGTAATCCCGCCAGCCCTGCACCAACGTCAGTTCCTCGATGGCAGGAATGAGGCCGTCGGCAGGGCGATAGCGGACCCAGGGAAGAATGCCGCCGCGCGCATAGTCGCTTCGCTCGGCCCCCGAAGGACGCCTGCGGCCATCGGCATCCCGCCAGTCCAGCAGCGCATCCAGGCGCTCCGGCGTCATGCCCGGTAGGCGGGCCAACAAGCTTTCGTCCGCGGAGTTGACATTGATCCGCCCTCCCAGGTTGACAATCTGGTAGCTTCCTCCCGCCTGCATGCCGCCCGGAACCGCCGGCGCCCCGGCTGCCGGCCCGGCAAGAGTCCTGGTCGCCCGGGGAACCTCCTCAAAGGACGCCGTGGCCGCCGAGCCCTCGCCCGAAGCCTGCTGGGCCAATAGGGCCTCTAGGGCGATGGAGACCTGCCGTTCCACTGCGGCATGGGCAGCAGCGTAAGCCTTCCACCGGTCCACCTGCTGCACGTGGGTATGCACCAGCTCGGATATCAGCCCCACCAACAGCGACACCAGCACCACCGCAACCAGCGTGATGAGGAATGCTGCCCCCTCCTGTTGGCCACCGCCGAACGCCCGACCGCCCGCTCCTGCGCCATGGGGCGCCGCCCGGCGGTCCGCTGCGCGGCACTGTGATTCAGTTTTCTCCCGGGGGTTCTCCCGGCAGTTCACCTGGCGGTTCATTCAGCGCTTCCCCTTCCGGTTCCAGCCGCCGCGTGGCCATCCAGCAGGAGCCATCCAGCAAGCTTCGGCGCACTCCTGGCAGATCCTCAACAGACTCAGCGAGCCATGCGCCCGCAAAATTACTGCGTATTCAGGAGTGCGCATCCACCACCATCGGGGCCATAGGGATCACGATGGGCGGCGGCGTCACCGTACCTCCCGAAGGGCCGGGAACAAAGCGCAAAACCAGCCGAACAGCGGCAGGGAAGGGCTCCTGAGGTGTACCCGGCCAAGACGCCTCCCATTGGCCGGTTTCCGGGTCTTGGTAGGCAAACTCCGTACCCCGCAGGTGTGCCACCCAAACCTCTTCGGTGCTTTGCAGGTCCGGCGGCCGCCCTCGGTCCAGAGGTTGCTGTGTTCCCGCAGCAGCCGCAGTCCAGCCACCAGCCCTCGGGCCATCCGTTTCCTCCTGAAGATCCGCCAGCGGGTCATACCTCCGCACCAAGACGCCCTCGGCCACCGCAAATGCGTAAGTGACCCTGGCCAGCCCAGCCGGGCCTCCCCAGATCAGCACCTCTAGACCCTGGACATCCCCGGTCAAGAAACTGCTTCCGCCGCTGTGGGCAAAGGCCCGCTCCGCCGCGCTGCGCCCCCCGGACACCACCGGCCGAAAGACTCCCTGCGGATGCCCATAGCGCGAGGCGGAGCGCAGATCCTGATCCAGCTGGATCGCCAGCTGAGCCCATTGCCGGTCGCACGCCAGGCGGTAGCGGATCGCGGACCACTGGACATAGGCCTGCCGGATGGAACTGCCCGCGGCCAGGATCACCAGGGTGCTCAAGGCCAGGGCCACCAGAAGCTCGATAAGGGTGAACCCCGTCTCGGCGTACGCGCCCGCTGCAGAGCCACCGCGCCCACCCGTCAAGCCAGGCGCACATATGCCGTGCCGCGCACTCTGCGCAGTCCGCGCAGTCCGCGCAGTCCGCGAAGTGCAGAGGCGCCTTCTCACGGCGCGGCCCTCCCGGGTGAAACGGGACGCCCTGAGGCAAAGAAATCCTCGAAGGAGGGCACATCCCTGGCCAGCTGCTGGACCAAAGCCGATTGGGCCACCTCGCACCGGTGCACCGTCCGGTTCAGTGCTCTTAAGGCTTCCAAGGCCACGGCCAGTACCAAGCCGATGAGGGCCACGGCGGCCAGGACCTCCAGGAGAGTGAAACCTGCCTGGCCGGCGCGGCCGTCTTTACCAATTGACCACATCCGCATCGGGTCCCGTGCCCCCTTCGCGCCCATCCTTGCCGTATGAATAGAGATCGTATGAGCGCGGGTTGTGGTCGCCCGGGCAACGATACACATACGCATGCCCCCAGGGGTCCAGTGGCACTTTCTTTTCCAGATACGGGCCGTTCCAGTGCTCGGCCGCAGGCGGTACCGACGGCGGTTCCAGCAGCGCGGGCAGCCCCTGCTCTGTGGTGGGAAACTGCCCTACGTCCAGCCGGTAGTTTTCCAGGGCGGTACCGAAGATAGCGATCTGGTTTTGCGCCGCCACCCGGCGGGATTCATCCAGGCGGTGAAAAACGCTGGGCGCCACGAAAGCTGCCAAGAGCCCGATGATCATCATCACCACGAGGACTTCCAACAGGGTGAACCCGGCTTGTCCAGCAGTTCGTTCCGGTTGCATGCGATCGCGCCTCCGTAAGTCGAGGGTTAAAAGGTTGAGCCGAAATGTCCTGCTGCGAATTGCCGCGCACCGAGACGTTTCGCGTTCGTCCGGCCCCAGATCCATTTCACGGCTGCGGCATACCCGCCATGTTCAAAGACAGCACCGGCAGCAACATGGACAAGGCGACGAACGCCACGACCCCGGCCAAAAGCAGAATGATGGCCGGCTCCAGCCAGGCCATGACGGTCTTCAGCGCCATCTGCACATCCTGATCCGCCTGGCTGGCCACATTCTGCAAAGCAGCGGCCAGCGCGCCCGTCTCCTCGCCCACCCGCACCATCTCCAGCCCCGCACCGTCACACAGCCCGGTCTGGCGCAGCGCGCCAGCCAGACTGGCGCCTTCGCGCACCCGAACCGCCGCCTGGGCGAAGGCCTCCTGGGCGCTGGGGCTGTCCACCGCCCGGATCGCCGTGTCCAGAGCGGTGCTCAGGGGAACACCGCTGTTTAGGAGCAACCCCAGGGTCCGGAAAAACTGGCTCTGCAAAGTCAAACGGACGAACAGACCGATGCCTGGCAGAGTCAGGCGCTGTCTATCCCACCAACAGGCCAGGACATTACCAGCCCCACTCCAGCGAAGGATAGCCAGAAACGCGGCCAGAGCCAGCATTATGACCCAGCCGAAATGGCTGAAGCCCCACCCGAGGCCCACCAGAATCTGCGTAGGAAAGGGCAGTTGCTGCCCGGAATCCGCCAGGATGCCAGAAAACCTGGGTACCACCACCGTCAAGATGACCGTCACTGCGGCTGCGGCAAAACTCAACGTAATCATCGGATAAATGAGGCTGGAACGTAACTCGCGCCGCAGCTGGTCCTCGCGGCTCAGAAACTCCGCCAGCCGCAGCAGCACGGCTGGCAGCGCCCCTGCGCTTTCGCCGGCCCGGACTGCGCCTGTGTAGGTACCAGGGAAGCGAAATTCGCTGCGCTCCAGGGCTTCGGCCAAACCGCTGCCGGATTCCACCCAACGCTGGATTTGCGGCAGCGCTTCTCTGTGCAGGGACCCCTGTCCGGCGCTGACCAGAACCGCCAGGCTGCGGTCCAGCGGCACCCCGGCGGCCAGCAGACCTGCCAGTTGCCCGGTGGCCCGGGCCAGGTCCCGCAACGGAAGGCGCGGCCCCCGGCGCTTGCGAAGGGCAGCATCCGGAGCGATCCCGATCCCCGAACCGGCGCCGGTTCCTGCTCCCGCACCGATCCCCTGCCCGCCCGCACGCACGGACGCGCTCGCCGATACAGGCCCGGCGGCCCGCAGCCGGGACGATCCCGGCCCCCGGCCCGGGCCTGCTACAGGCACCAGCCACACAGGAAACAGCCCCTGCTGGCGCAAGCTTGCGGCTGCCGAGGCCCTGTCTCTCCCCCACACAGCGCCTGCGACCATCTTGCCTGCGGCGTCCATGGCCTGATAGGCAAACTCCTGCATCTCCGCCCCGCCCACTTCGGCCCACCTCCCCGTGCCCTCAATCGCTGCCCGCGTCACGTAAAGGCTCCATTACCTGTTGGCCGCGTCACCCGCGGCATCGCCTTCTGGTCGCATCACCCGCCTAGACCACATCACCCGTTTGCCACCCGCAAGACTTCCTCCACACTGGTGATCCCCACCTGGACCTTGGCCATGCCGTCTTCCAGCAGGCCCCGCATGCCATGGCTCACGGCCCAGCCGCGGATCTCCTGGCTAGTGGCACGCCGCTCCACCAGATTACGCACCTCCTCGTCCACCGGCAAGAGCTCATAGATGCCGGTCCGGCCCCAATAGCCGATCCCATCGCACTGCGGGCAGCCGGCAGCCACGAATCCCTGGCCGCCTGGGCGTTTGCAGGCCTGGCACAAAAGGCGCACCAGCCGCTGAGCAATGACGAGGCGCACGGTGGAAGCTACCAGGTAGGGCTCCAGGCCCATTTCCAGCAGGCGGGTCATGGCCGACGGGGCGTCGTTGGTATGTAGCGTCGACAGGACCAGATGCCCGGTAAGGGCAGATTGGATGGCAATCTCCGCCGTTTCTGCGTCGCGGATCTCCCCCACCATGATGATGTCCGGGTCCTGGCGTACGATGCTGCGCAAGCCATTGGCGAAAGTAAAGCCGATCTTCGGCTTGACGGGTACCTGATTGATGCCCGGCAGCTCATATTCCACCGGATCCTCGATGGTGATGATCTTCTTGCCCGGGCTGTTGAGGGCGCTCAGGGCGGCGTAGAGCGTGGTGGTCTTGCCGCTTCCCGTGGGACCGGTCACCAGGATGATCCCGTGGCCCAGGGTGAGCGTCTGACGAAACAGGTGCTCCCCGTCCACTGAGAGGCCCAGGCTGGCCAGGTCCAGAAGCCCAGCATCCCGATCCAACAGACGCAAGACTACGCTTTCGCCATGCATCACGGGCAAAGTCGAGACGCGTAAGTCCATCTCGCGGCCCAGCAGGCGGATGCGGATACGGCCGTCCTGGGGGAGGCGCTTTTCGGCAATGTCCAAGCCAGCCATGATTTTGAGGCGGGAGACGATGCCCAAATACAGGCGCCGTGGCGGCGGAGTCATGTCGTAGAGCACACCGTCGACACGCAGGCGCACCCGCATACCCCGCTCCAGGGGCTCGATGTGCACGTCGCTGGCGCGCCTTTGCACGGCCTCGCTCAGAATGGAATTGACCACGCGCACCACGGGGGCGTCGTTGGCCAGATCCTCTAGCCGGTAAGCGCCGCCGGAGTCTGCCCCTGTTCCCGCCACCCCTTCGCCCTCATCGGGGCCGGCCACGACCTCTACGCCGTCGCCGAGACCGGCGCTGACTTCGTGCAAAACTTGTTCCATGGATTGCGTGGGGCGGCCGTAGACCCGGGCCAGTAACGCAGCGAACTCCGCCTCACCCACGGGCACCATCGCCACCCGCAGGCCGGTGAACAACTCCAGTTCGCGGCGCAACTCGAGGCCTGGGACGGCGGCGTCCGGACACGCCACAGCCAGGGTACCCTTGGCCAAGCTCTTGGGCGCGATCCGCAGCCGCCGCGCCACAGCCTCGGGAATTAGCTGAGCCAGCTCAGGCTCTTCATGCATCCCGGCCTGCGGCCCGGGCTGCAAATCGGGCCGCACCTCAGGCTGCAAGGCCATACGGAGCGCGGCAGATACCGCTTCCTCCCCCCGCTCTGACATTTTCCTGGTCCGGCGCTTTCGGTTGGCTCGGCTGGACAGAAGCGTACCGGACCACCGGTGTCTCATCGCAGACTCCGGCACGGATCCCTTCAGGGGCTGGTCACGATTCCCGGGGGACTTTCCAGCTGCAATTTTGCTGTGGCCCCGTCCTTCGCCAGGATTACGCAGCCGTCCTTGATGGCCACCACGTCCTCATCGCCTGCACGTCCCCCCGTCGCCACCACCAGCACCGGGCCGCCGTCCTGTCGCTGCAAAGCCGCCGTAGCGCCCCTGGGACCCGTCACGATACCGCGAAGGATATACTCGGAAACGTACGTGCGCACTGGTGGGCTCAGGACTTGCGCGTCCGTAACAGGCACGCCCGGCCTGGATTTCCTCCCGGGTGCAGTCGATTCGGGACAGGACTCGTTCGTGTTCGCATCCTCAGGGGCGCTGGCGGGGGAGCGGGCGCTAGCCTGCTCCGCCTGGCTGCCTGGCGGGGCTATTTGCGCCGCCCCGCCCGGCGCGGTCGCGGCCGCCGCCTGGACGCGAACCCCAGCGTTGCCGTCTGGTGTTGCTATCCCGCCAGCCGCGGCCAGGACAGGCCGGGGGGCGACATTCCATTCTTCTGCTACAAAAAAGGGACGGCCTTGGCGCAGGGCCTCTAGATCGGCCACTTTCACGGTGCGCCCCGTATCAGCCGGGGGGTACTGCCCTGCCTGCAACGGCAGTGACACCGCCCCTCCTGTAACCCGACGCGTGAAATGAGACAGGGGGACAAGGCGGGACTACCCGGGACGCGGCGAGACGGGAAGGGCGATTTGGGGTTTATGGGGGGTATGGCGCTTGCAAGAAAGTAGAATGAGACAGGATCGTGGGACTGTTGCGACCCGTCGCACGGACCGCTCAGGCAGTAAGCCGTTTTTGATCCGCCTGCCGCCTGGTTGACTCCGAAAATCCGGCGCGTAAAATGAGACAGGGATTCGGCGGGGCGGCTACGCGTTTAAGGCCCATTAAATAGGCGTTTTAGACGTTTAATGCCCCCCCAAAAAGGTGCTCCAAGGCTGCCGGACAAAGGCAAAGGACAAAGGCAAAGGGTCGATACCGGGTGGGGGTACAAAAACCAGCCTGGTTTCTATGTCCTTGCCTACTCTCACCTTATGCTGCTAAGGCAAACGATCTTTCCGGCTCCGGGGTCATCACTCCCTTGGCTGGCGATAGGGCTGCGAGATTATTCGGAGCCCCATTTCATGCGCTTTCAGCCGCAGCTCCGTGCTGTTTTTTTTGTGCGTCAGTCAATTCACCCAATTCAGGGATAGCCCTCCTGAGCTGAATTTCGATCCAAGCTCTCGTCTTGTCGTCTGCCGTCTTGTACATATGCCACAGCGTGTCCAGGACCGTAGCGAAGCATGCCTCGTCTTCTGACGATATATTTCTGCTATCCCTCGGGGCGTGCTCCTTCCCAGTGATTATCCACTCGATGCTTGCATTGTATTTAACGTTTATGGCTCGGAGGAGTTCTATGCTCGGTTTGGTCCGGCCGCGCTCTACATCCGCTATGTAACCCTGAGAAAAACCTAATGCCTGCGCAAATGCGGCCTGCGAGGCTTCCCCTCTGACCGCCCTTATGCGCTCGCCCATCTCTCGTTTCTGCTGGTCTTTTTCGGCATCCACTATTGACACCTACGTTATTAACTATTATACTTGGTGCTGTAAAAGTTAAGTACGTAGAATTACACGTCCCCCTCAGGAGGTGCACCATGACCCCTCGGGAGATTCGCGCGCAGCTCATGCTGCGCGGCATCCGGCAGCAGCGCATCGCGGAACAGCTAGGCGTCCGAGCGGCTGCGGTCTCGCAAGTAATTGATCGCAAGGCCCGAAGTGCTCGTATTGAAGCAGCCATTGCCCGTGCCATCGGGCGGCCTGTCCACGAAGTGTTCCCGGAGTACGTCGCTTAATTCGTTCAGCTTCGCTTCCATTATATCCGGACCCGCACCCAGGTTCAACGGAGATCGTGGACGCGGGTTTTGACGCTGGCCCGCGGGACACCAAGGAAGGAGGCGGCCGAGGTGACAAAACGTAAGGCGCCGGTTGCCGGGAAGACGGATAACCAGCTCAGCCTGTTTGACGCGTTGGTGAGGGAGGCGGCCGCCACGGCCCAGGATCCCGCGGCCGGCAGCATGAATCAAGCCACCCTGATCCGTGCCGGCATTTCGGAGGCGATCCGCAAGAGCGGCATGAAACGTTGGGAGATCGCCGGGCGGATCTCCGAACTGACCGGATGCGAGGTCACCGAATCCATGCTGAACGCGTGGTCCGCGGAGAGCCGGGATGACCGGCGTTTTCCAGCGGAACTGCTGGCGGCATTCTGTTACGTCACTGGGGATCGGGAACTGCTGCGAACGATCCTCCAGCCCCTGGGATGTCACTTGTTTGAAACGGAGCAGGCGGTCATGGCCGAACTGGGCCGGATTACGGTCCAGAAGCAACAGCTGTCCGCCAAGGAACGCCAGCTACGTGAGTATCTCAGCAAAATGCGGTAAAGCGCGGCGGAGGGAGGTGTGAAACCATGGAGGGTAACTCGAAAACGCGCCTGATGGTGGAGTTGGACGTCGATGTACGACCGGCACTCCAAAAACTTGATGAACTCAAGCGCAGGGTCGAAGAACTAGCCGACAAGTACGAGCAGCTTCGACAGAAAGCGGCGCCGACCGGGATTTAGGGAGCTACTTGCCGAGCCGTTTGAGGGTACGTTCGAGGTCTTGGAGAGATTTATTCACCTGCTGAAGACCTCGCCTGGTTTCCGCCGTATGGTTGATTACGATGGATCGGCGGCAACTCGGACACAAGACCTCGTTCCCCTCCCGGCTCAATTCGCGGAACTTGACCGGAAACCGATGGCCGCAACCAGGACACTGGAAGTTAAGCTCCTGATCCCCAAACACGCTATCCAGATCGAGCTTCGACATAGCATCAACTCCAGAGGCCGGCGCCATTGGCAAAGTTCGGCGGTTTCGCCGCAAACACCTTTGATACGACCGGAGGCCCGACGACATCGGCCGCCGCGCCTCCCGTCCTCTCAAAGAGCAGCGCAAGGAGTGTTGGGCAATGCGAGTGTTGTGCATCGGAATCATCCGGCAAGGAGTCCGGACGGTCCTAGAGATCGGGACGGGCCGCGAGGGCCAGACTCCCCGCGTCACCCTGCGGGTGGACGGGATTGCCCGGCGTTCCGCATCCCACACGCGTGATCCCGTGCCACGGAGGGCCAGGAGATGAACCAACCATACCTGACCGTGGAACAGGTGGCAAGACTGGTGGGCGCCCCGATACGCACGGTACGCCACAACGCCGCCGCCGGCAAATACGGCGAGGTGCGCTACGAGGAAGTCGGAGCCGGACGGGGTGGGAGAATGCTGCTCATACCCCTGTCGGGCCTGCCGGCCAAAGTGCAGGCGGACTACTTCCGCACCATGGCCACCCAGCAGGAGACGCCGGCGGACCTGTCCGCCACCCCCGAGGATGCCAGGCGGGAGCTGGGCGAGCGGCTGGAGACCCTGGCGGCCTGGCAGGCCTACCGCCAGGCCCATGCGGCAGAAGCAGGCGCCCACAAGCTGGACAAGCAGTTCGTGCAGATGTGGAGGGAATCTCACCCAGGCCGCTCTTTGTCCGTGGCCACCCTTCACCGCTGGGAGAAGGCCCGCAGGGAGCAGGGGGAATCGTCCCTGATTGACCGGCGCGGCACCGCTCGCGCTGGAGAAACCTCCGTGCCAGATGACCTGTGGGCCAAGTATTGCGCCCTGTACCTCCATCAGAACAAGCGTTCTCATATGCAGTGCTATCGTACCGTCCGGGATATGGCCTCGCTGGAAGGACGGCTGCACGAAGTGCCCAGCGAATCTGCTTTTCGCCGGCGGGCGGCGCGGGAGTTTTCCCGAGAGATGCTGATCTTCCTGCGGGAAGGCCCTTCAGCATGGTATCTGAAAGCCGCACCCTACGTAGACCGGGACCATACATCTGTCCCACCCGGCGGGGTCTTTGTCATGGACCATTTCCAGATGACTTCGCCTGCCGGACAGAGACCGGGAGAGTAATTCGCCCCTGGTTGTCAGCCATGGTGGATTTCCGAACCCGGCGCTACGTCGGCTGGGCAATAACCGAACACCCGTGCCAAGATTCGACCATGGCTGCATTTGGCATGGCGGCCATGAATCCGGAAATCGGCATTCCGGATTCCCTGCTCTTAGATAACGGCCGTGAGTACACAGGATATAGCTTTGCCGGCCGCGGCCACCGGAGCCGGGAACGGATGGAGTTCGACGAGCCGTACGTCCGATCCCTGGTGGAGACCCTCGGAGTCGCGGTCCATTTCTCCATCCCCGAGAACCCTACGAGCAAGGGGGACGCGGAGCGTTCGTTCCGCGAGTTGCACGAGAGCTTCTGCAAGATGTTCGAAACCTATCTTGGCAACCGGCCGGGCAACCGTCCGGAGGATGCCGAACGGGCCATCTCCGACCGGAGAAACCTCATGACGATCCCGGAACTATTCCCTAAGCTATCAGATTTCATCATCCATGTATTCAATGAGCGCCCACATACGGCACCGGACATGGAGGGTATGAGCCCGCGCCAGGCATGGGAGAAATACGCGCACTTGCGCCCAGTCAAGCACGTGGATCGGGACGTGCTCAAAATGCTCATGATGCCCTATGCGGAAGGCCGTCTGTTCACGATCCAGAAAGGCGGCATCCGCGTGTGGGGCCAGCGCTACTGGAGCGAGGTCTTGCAGGATCATCTCGGTGAAAGTGTGGCAGTCCGCTACGACCAGTCCGATGCCGCCCGGGTGTATGTGTTCAGGCCGGATGGACGGTTCCTGGATGCCCCCATGATTCAGACGCCCTTGCCCTTTGGGGCCAGTAGCGAGGACCTGAAACAGGCGCAGCGTATCCGGGCCAAGCGGCGCAGGGAGCTGGCAGCGATACGGAGGGACATGGGCTGCATCACGTCGCAGGAAATCCTGCAGACCCGCGTGGAGGCCGGAAAGCTGCGCCGGGAGCAGGAACGGAAAAAGCAAGGCCAAGCACCCACCCCCTGCCGGGTGACGGAAATCCACCCGGTGTCGCAGGAGCTGCGTCAGGCGGCCAAGGAAGTGGCGGCAGCCCAGGTCCAGGCTACGGCGGCCAGCCGGGAGCAGGCCCCCCATGATGGAGAATGGGACATCATGGCCGTGATCCGCGCCATGCCGTTGCCTGGGGAGAAGCCACAGCAACACGCTGTGGGCGATGCCCATCGCTTTCTGCCCTTATTGAGGGTCCTAAAATAGCCATTCAAAGTTCTGGAGGTGCTGAAAAATGTCCACCGCATTGGCCGAACCGATGAATCACCCGACAGAGGAAGAGCAGTACATCGAGCAGACGCGGGAGCGCGTCCGGAATTATCTCTCACAAAGCGGCATGTCTCAGACCGAGGCAGCCCGGCTCATCGGATTTTCCACTACCCGCCTGAGCCAGTTTTTGTCTGGCAAGTACGCCGGCGACATGTTGGAGACGGCCAAGGCCATCAACTATGGCTTGGACAAGCACATCGAGCAGCAAGCCGCGCCCAAGGAACCGGAATTCGCACTGACCACGGCGGCCCGGCAGGTCTTCGAAGTCTGCGAGTATGCCCACCGGGTGCAGACCATCGGGCTGATCCACGGGGACGCCGGCCTGGGAAAGACCATGGCCCTGCGCGAGTATACCGGTTCGCACAGGGATGTGGTGATGATCAGCGTCAACCCGACCCTGAGCAGCGCGAAGGCGGTGTTGGAGGAGATCTCAGACGTCCTGGGTCTGAAGTACGGGTCGGCGCGGCGTATGGCCAAGGAGATCACGGCGGCCCTGCGCGGGTCTGGGCGCTTGGTGATTTTCGACGAGGGCCAGCACCTGTCCCCGAAGGCCATCAATACCCTACGGGCTATCCACGACGCAGCCCGGGTGGGCATGGTGTTCTGCGGCAACGACGAGCTGTACTACAAACTGCGTGGACGCACACAGTCGGAATATGCGCAGTTCTTCAGCCGGGTGGGGATTCGCCGGCAGCTGAACCCCGTGGTGGCGCAGGAAGACATTCAGACGGTATTCAGCCGGAGCGGGTTGGGGAAAGAGGTGTTGGAACAGCTTTTTCAGGTCGCCAATGACGGAAAGGGCATCCGGGGGTGCGTCAAGACCTATCTGCTCGCAGCCTCTCTCGCCCAGGCCCGAGGCGAGCTGATCAACGGCGCACATATCCAGCAGGCTCGCAGGTTCCTACAGGCGTGAGTCCGAAGCTTTGTCCCCTTCAGTATTCCGTAGAGGAGGGACGCATGTGGGCATCAGGGACGTGGGTATGTTCATTGCCGGATTGATTTGCGGGGGTGTTTTCGGAGTTTTGTCCACAGCGCTGCTGATGGCGGCGTGGTGGGAAGACGAGCCGTGGGATGGCGAGCGGGAGGATTTGCTGGAGGATGCCGAGGCCTACAGCCCGGACAAGCAGCCTCCTTAAGGGGCACTGACAGCAATCATTCCTCGGCGTCACCGCCGAGGAGAGAACCTAGACTGGACAGCCTGGATTCTCTCCTGGGAGGTGAAACCAGTGAAAAGCACAGTACCCGTGCGCATCTTCGTGGGCTATGCCCGGCGGCTTCCCTGGTGGCGGAGGCTTCTCGGTTTCGGTCGATGCTGGATGGAGGTGACGCGGTAAATGGCACGGCAGCGGTTCGCCGCACCCAGCCTGAAAAGCTGGGAAGAGGTGGACATGAACCTCAAGGACATCTGCGAGATCGAGCTACAGGTGGAGGCCCTCGAGGCCGAATTGACGCAGAAGATCTCCGACCTGCGGCTGGAAAAAGAGATGCAGGCCAAACCCCTGCTGGAGCGTAAGGAGAAACTCGGCCTGGAGATCAAGGATTTCGTGGAACGCCATCTCGATGAGCTAAATGGCAGAAGCCGGGTGCTGAACTTTGGCACCGTGGGATTACGCCGGACCACCAGCATTCTGCTGCGCAATGTTAAGGCTGTGTTGGAGGCGCTCAAGGCGAGGGGTATGAAGGACTGCATCATCACGAAGGAATCCGTGTCCAAAGACGCCCTGAAGGAATACCCCGATGAGGTCTTGGCATCCATCGGGGTACGGCGTAAAACCGAAGATGTGATCTGGTACGAGACGGATCGCGCGCGGCTGCAGGAATGACGCCATGAGTTGCGCACGGTGCGTCTATTGGTTTGGATACGGAGAGATGGGCCGCTGCATGGAGTGGGGAGACGATACGCCGGCTATTTATGGCTGCCCTCGATATGTGGAAGATGTCTGGAGGACGTGCCAGGCCCCGGGAAAGAAACGGGGCCTCCAGAGCCGAGCCGGTAACCCAGGTGGAAAGAGGGGCAAGAGCCACGCGAGATTTGAGCCCTAAGGGCATGTTGATCGCCTTCACGGCGGGGCCGTTATGGGCCCGATCCTGGGCGCATTCTAGATCTTCGTGGAAATCTTATGGACCTTCCTGTAATGGACAGCGGGAAAGCCGGGAGGAGGTGGCTGGATGCAGGATTTGCGGCTATTCCCGGAAATGACGCAGGAGGAGAAGGATGTGGCAGCCTGGATCGAAACCCGGCATGGGGCGCAACAGGCGATTTCCGTGGGAGATCTGGCCCAGCGGACAGGTCTGGATGAAAGGCGCGTCCGGCAGATCGTGAAGCATCTGATCGAGCGCCACTTCCTCCCCATTGGCAGCTCGGTCCATCCGGGCGGGTACTATGTCATTACGGACGATGGCGAGCGTCGGAGGGTCCGCCGGGCTCTAATTCGCCGGGCCCTATCCATTCTAGAGCGGGCCAAAGTCTATGACCGTGGTCCCTGGATTCACAGCCTGATCGGGCAGCTGGAGATGCAGTTGGGGGAAACGGCGCAGGATGGGAAGCAGCGGAGGTGATACCGGTGGCCATTACTGTGAAGCAGAAGGCTCTGCTGCACATCGCCAAGACCAGGCTAGGGCTGGATGACGACCTTTATCGGGCAATCCTGGAACAGGAGGCCGGCGTCCGTTCATCGAAGGACCTGGGCCCAGAGGGACTGGACCGGGTGCTCAAGCGGTTGGCCGCCTTGGGGTTCGAGGCCCGTCCCCATGAGCCAACTCTGAGGACCCGGTCCGCGAGGCGCCCCGGGGAACTCCCCAGCGCTGCGCAGATGAAATACATCGAACATTTGTATGAGAATCTAGGGTGGTACGAAAGCCGGCGCCGTGTCGGCTTCAACCGCCGGGTGGTAGGCCATCCCTGGCCGCAGACGCGGGAAGAAGCAAACAAGGTCACCGAGGCTCTGAAAGCCATGATCGCCCGGGGCTATAGCAGGCCAGGGCGGGAGCAATGAAGGAGGGGGAGTCCTTGCAGAGATCCGAACTTGAGCGTTTGATCGGGGAAATCCGGATGGAGGACCTGCCGGCCAGCTATCAGCCGGTGGCCGAGGCTGTCGGCGTGGAGGCAGCGATACGGCTCTCCATGGCTTTGGGCGGTGTGCCGGTGTACCTGCCCAAGTTGGAGCGGCTCCTCCAGTCGATCCGGGATCGGCGCATCGTGACAGAGTTTGACGGCGCCAATTATCGCGAGCTGGCCCGCCGGTACAACCTATCCCAGACCCGGGTCCGGGAAATTATCCATTCGGACAGGGCGCAACGGCAGCAAGGCAGGCTGTTCGAGACGGGGTAAGCTGTCAAGACCATGGCGGCTATGATTTCGCCAATCCCCTGGCGCGGAACCAGAACGGGTGTTTGTGATACGCTCTCAGCATAGAAGCTGAGAGCGTTTTGCTTCGCCAGGACCGGTCGGCGGGTGCCATTCCCCTGGCGGTAGGCAGCCCCTACCGGCCGCAAACCCTTGGGAGCGGTAGATATGCAAAAGACGGTCGCCTATATCCGCAAGAACTCCGAGCTTCGTGGCGGCAACCGGCCTGGGATTCCCTTACACCCCACGGGGATGGTCGTTCATCGAACAGGCGATCCTGGGGCTACCGCCCGGCAGATCCGCGGCTGGTTCGACCAGCCGCATGGCCGTGGCCGGGAGTCCAGCGCCCATTATGTCGTAGATGGCCGCGAGATCCTGCTGTTGATCCCCGAAGGTGAGGTGGCTTGGCACGCTGGCCCGCAGGCAAACCATAACATGATCGGGGTCGAGACCTGCGAGCCCCTGACCCCTGCTGCCTATCATCAAACCGTTCAGCTTGTGGCCGACATTTGCCGCCGCCACGGGTGGGAGCCCACCACCGAGTTCATCAAGCCCCACAGCTACTTCGATCCGGTCAACCGGCCCCATGACCCCTTCAGCTGGCGGCTCTTCGAGGCGGGACGGCAAGACCCCGAGGCTCTGTATGATGCCAAGCAGTTCTATGCGGATGTGGCCGAGGCCTTTAGGACTAAGGAGGGCTAAACCGTGTTGAATACGATTCTTAGCATCGTGATCACGCTGTTGGGCAACGCCGACGTGCAGGCAGCGATCCTGGCCCTGCTTCTCGCCGCGCTGGCTTGGGTCATCAAGCGGTGGGTCTGGACTCGGAACGTGGTGGGTCTGGCGATTGAAGCCTACGAGTACGCCGAGCAGCAGGGTCTGCTGCAGCACCTGCGGGGATTCCAAAAATTCGACCCTTTCATGGACAAGTTTATTGCGCGGTATCAGGAAATTTACGGCGTCGCGCCGCCTCCGAAAGCACGGGGCGTGGCCGTCCAGGCCATGGAGAAGCGGGTGGCCGATGACCACGCGAAATCGACTGATATCCCTTTCTAACCCCGGGGGCCGCGGCCAGGGACCTCGGCCTCTCCCCCCTTGATCCCAGGGAACGTCCCCATGTCCGGAGCATTGAATGGCGCGTGCGGAGGCGATAAAGCAATGATGCTTGCAATGATTCAGAGAGTGGCGGGCCCGCGGAAGGCTTTTCAAGGGGTGGTCATGTCCGGCCTCTGGTTGATCCTGCTGCTAGCCCTCCTGGCCCTGCCGGCTGCAGCGGGGAGCTGGTCCGGCTCGCAGACCGTCACCTGGGAGGGAGGGCCTGACCCGGGCACGGACTACACCGCCGCCCTAGAATACAGCTTGCTGGCACATTGGGTGGCCACCCTCGTCTTAGACGTGGACCACCGTTACGGCCCGGCGTTAGATATCAGCACGACCCTGTATACGCCGGGTCTGAAAGAGATTTATGTGACAGCAGGCATCAGATTCCCGGGACGCGAGGCTCTCAGCCGGCAGCCGGTCCCCTACGTGTCGGCCACCTACCGGTTCTGATGCTGGCGATCTGGGACACGGAGGGAACGGGGATGCTGGACGGAGCTGGCCTCGATGCATACAAGGCGGTCCTGTTCGTATTCAATATGGCCCTCGGAATCATGCTGATTTGGCTGCAGACGAGCGTAAAGGAAATCCGGGACGGCATCCGGGAGCGGCAGCGCGAGCAAGCGCAGGAGATCAAGGAGGTCCGGGAGGAGTTGAGCCGCTTCCAGGTATCGGTCCCCCACCAATATGTCCTGCGGGAGGATTTCGTCCGGGCCGTGTCGGTCCTGGACCACAAAATAGACCGTTTTGGTGAAGAGCTGCAAAGCTTGAACCGGAATCTGAGCCGGATGCTGGGAGGTGAAGGGCATGGCCGCCCATGAGGCCCGAATGATCCGTGGCCGGATCTTGCGGATTCTGGACTTTGCTTACCCCGAGGGGCTTGCCCTCACGATGATTGGGCTGACCTTGGCGGATATGGAGTATGCTGTCAGCCCAGCTCTGGTATCCGGCTACATCGACTATCTGGAAGAGAAGGGCTATGTCGAGACTCATGAAGCGAAGGCCGATGAGTTGGGGCTCTCCCGGCGCATCGCGAAGCTGACCGCCAAGGGGAAAGACCTGTTGGAGGGCAATATAGCGGCCGATCCCGGGGTGAACCTGGAGGCCGAGCACTGATGGCCCGGCGCAAGCATCCGAAGGTGGCCACCCTGCCGCTGGAGTTGCAGGAAGCTATCCACCAGCGGCTACTGGAGGGTTGGACCTACCGGGATATCACCGACTGGCTGAACGAAAAAGGCCATGCGGTCAGCAAGTCGGCCATCGGCCGGTACGGCAAGGACTTCCACCAGAAGCTGGAACGAGTGAAGATCCTGCGGGATCAAGCGAGGGCCATCATGGAATCCAATGCCGAGGCGCCGGCCACAGAGCTGGCGGAGGCTACCAGCCAGCTGGCCGTGAGTCTGATCATGGAGACCCTCATGCAACTGGATGACCTGCAGGGGGCGAAGGTGACCGAACTCCTGAAGGTGCTCCCCAAGCTGGAGCAGAGCGGCGTACTGCGGGAACGGCTAAAGCTGGAGTACCGCAAGAAGGCGGAGACCGTGGTTTCTGGTCTGGATGACGCGCTGCTGGCAGGGAAGAGCCCCGAAGAGATCCGCGAGATTATCCGGCAACGGGTGCGGGAGGAATATGGCAGCTAAGCCGATTTTGCTGCCTTATCAGCAGCGATGGATAGAAGACAAGAGCCCGCTGAAGATCGTATTGAAGGCCCGGCAAATCGGGTTCTCGTTCGCCTTGGCCTTTGAGGGCGTTATGGAAGCCATCGAGGCTCCCTGCAACGTGCTCATGCTGTCGGCTTCCCTGCGCCAGTCCAGGGAGTTAATGGAGAAGGTCTACCAGCATTTGCGCGCGCTCAATATCCTGGCCGGGGATGTGATCGAGCGGCCCCGAGAAAACGCGGAGGAAGTGGCAGTTTCCATCGGTGGCGGGCATCACAGCCGGATCATCTGCCTGCCCGCCAGTCCGGATACTGTGCGGGGATTTTCGGGGCACATTTTCCTGGATGAGTTCGCCTTCCACCGGGACGATCGGGCCATCTGGCGGGCGATTTACCCGACAGTGACCCGGGGGTATAAGCTGCGGATCGCTAGCACTCCGAACGGGAAGCAGAACCTATATTACGAGCTTTGGCGTCATGGAAAGGGTTTCTCCAGGCACAAGGTGGACATCTATGACGCCAAGGCCCAGGGCTTGCCGGTGGATATCGATACCTTGCGGGACGGAATCTCCGATCCGGATGCGTGGGCGCAGGAATATGAGTGCCAGTTCCTGGACGAGGCGACCGCCTTCCTGACCTTTGAGATGATCGACGGCTGCGAAGACCCGAATGCGAGCGTCTCCGGCAATGTCCTCGGCCCCTATGACTACTATCTCGGAGTGGATGTGGGGCGCAAGCACGATTTGACGGTCTTATGGGCGGTTGCGGTCAATGGAGCGATCATGACGACGCGTCTGGTCCACGTTCTGGAGCGGGCTCCGTTTCGGGAGCAGCGGGAGGTCCTGTTCTCCATTCTTCCTCACGTAAGGCGGGCATGCATCGACGCCACGGGGATCGGCGCCCAGCTGGCGGAGGAATGCCAAGAGGCTTTCGGGACCTACAGGGTCGAGGCGGTCACCTTCACGGGTACGGTGAAGGAAAGCCTGGCCATCGCCTTGAGGCGCCGGTTCGAAGACCGACTCATACGTATTCCGGCACAGCGCGAGATCCGGGACGACCTGCATAGCGTGCGGAAGGTCACGACGGCGGCCGGCAACATCCGATTCGACGCGGAACGCACCGACGATGGGCATGCGGACCGCTTCTGGGCTCTGGCTCTGGCTGTTCATGCCGCCAGCTCGCCCTATCAGAAAACAGAGTATATCAGCGTCCAGCGCCGGCGGGTGGCCGTGAGGGGGGCCTGGTGATGGCGCTACAAGGCAATGACAAAAAGCCAATTACCGATGAGATCGCAGTGGTTACGGTCCGGGACCGGTGGTCCACATACCCTTCGCAGGGCCTGACCCCGGAGCGCCTGGCACGGCTGCTCAAGGAAGCAGATCAGGGGGACATCCTCCGGCAGATGGAGCTATTCGAGGAAATGGAGGAAAAAGACCCTCACCTCTTTTCCTTGCTGCAGACCCGCAAGAATGCCGTCCTGGGCCTGGATTGGGAGGTTCTCCCCTATTCCGACGCTCGGGAGGACCAGGAGATTGCGAATTTCGTGGCTGACGTGCTCTATAACCTGGACGGCCTGGAGGACGCGTTTCTGGACCTCCTGGATGCTATTGGCAAGGGATTCGCCATCTCGGAGATCTTGTGGCAAGTGAAGAAGGGCAAGGCGATGCCCTACGACCTGAGATGGCGCCCGCAAAAGAAGTTCTCGTTCCTCGTGGGGGATGAGCCGCGCCTGCTGACCGCATCGGACCCTGTAAGGGGCGTAGAATTGCCAGCCAACAAGTTCATTGTCCACCACTACAAAGCGCGTTCCGGGCATCCCTCGCGGGCCGGGTTGTTGCGGGTTGTAGCCTGGATGTACTTGTTCAAGAATTACGACCTGAAAGACTGGGTGGTGTTCGCCGAAGTCTATGGGATGCCTCTGCGGCTGGGAAAGTACGATGCATCGGCTACGCCCGAGGACAAGGAGGTGCTCCTGCAGGCCGTCCGGGAATTGGGGACTGACGCCGCCGGCATCGTCCCCAAGAGCACGGATATTGAGTTCGTTGAAAGCAAGGTCGGCACCGCGGATGTGTATACCGCCCTGGCGGAGTTCTGCAACAAGGAAATGAGCAAGGCGGTCCTGGGGCAAACATTGACATCCGACGTCAGCGACCGCGGCTCCTATGCTGCCAGCAAGACCCACGCGGCCGTCCGCCAGGATCTTGTGGAGGCAGACTGCAAGGCTCTGGCGGCGACGTTGCGCCGGGATCTGATCCGGCCCCTCGTGCAATTCAATTTCGGCGACACCACCCGGCTCCCCTGGATCAAATTCCATGCGGAGCCGCCGGAGGACCTGGTGCAAAAAGCCCGGGTGTATACCGCGTTGGTGCGGGATATTGGGTTGCCGATATCCGCCGAGCATATCTACGAGACGTTCGGGGTTCCGAAACCGAATGAGGGGCAAGCCTTGGTGGCGCCTCGAAACCAGTCCGCAGCTCTGCCCTTGAAGGCTGCTGGTCCTCCTGGGGCCATCCCCGAGCCGGCACCGCCGCCGGGGTCCACAGCCGCCCAGCGGGCTGTGGACCTGCTGGCGGACCGTACCATGGAGGAGGCCCTGCCCATGCTCGACGAGTTGATCCGGCCCGTGCTGCGCATGATCGCGGAGGCCAGCTCTCTGGAGGATCTCCGGGCGAGAATCGCCGAGGTCTACGGGCACATGGATACGTCCCGGCTTGAAGATTTGATCGCGCGGGCTCTGTACGTGGCGGACTTGCTTGGCAGGTGGAGCGCAAATGGCTGACAAGATGGAGCTGCTGCCGCTGCCATTCGAGGAGGCCATCCAGTATTTCAGATCGCGCATTCTTTTGACAAAAGAAGAGTTCCTGGCGCTGGAAAATGAGGTGCGAGCGCAGGCCTTTACGGTGGCGGGCATCACCGCGCTGGAGATCCTCCGGGATATCCAAACAGCATTGGAAGCCGCCATTGCGGATGGAACCACCTTGGAGGATTTCCGAGCGCAAGCCAACGAGATCCTGGCCCGGCGCGGCTGGCGGGGACTCACCCCCTATCAGGCAGACAACGTATTCCGCACCAACCTCCAGACCGCCTACAACGTGGGCCGGTATAAGCAGATGACCGATCCGGACGTGATCAGCCGGCGGCCGTACTGGCAATACGATGCGGTGAACGACAGGCGGACCCGCCCCAGCCACCGGGCCATGGACGGGAGGGTCTGGCCGGCGAATCACCCGATCTGGGATACCTGGTATCCGCCGAACGGTTTCCGCTGCCGGTGCTCCGTGCGGAGCCTCTCACAGGAGGACGTGGACCGGATGGGGCTGACGGTGGAGGCGGAGATCCCGCAGATGGTCCAGACCCGGGACGGCATCTCGCAGGCCCTGCTGCCCGACCCGGGCTGGGGGTATAACCCGGGGAAGGCAGCCTGGCAGCCGGACCTGACCAAGTTCCCGCCAGACCTGCGGGCGGCCTATGAACGGCGTAAAAAAACCTTCAAACGCCCTCTGGGAGCCGTTTAAGGCCGTTTAAAAGGGAGGCAAAGACGAGCCAAAACGGGCCGGGGAAGCGGAAACAAATGTTCCCACGTATCGGGGAGGGCGCGAATTTGGCCCCAGGATGCCCTACAGGGCCTGGCAAATTCCGGGAGGGTTCAGATGTATGTCCACTGGTTTTTAAACGCAGGAAACGAACGTTAAACGGTTTTTAAACGGGGTCACGATGAGGGGGTGAGCCGGGATGGTCCAGAGAGCCATCATGTTGCTGCCGTTGTCCGCCCTGGCGCCGGATGGGACGCAGGAAATCCAGATCCTGCCGCGTGGCTGGGTGAAGAGCGCCCGCGGGACGTTCTTGGTGGATGACCAGGCGGTGGCCGAGATCCTGCAGGCATTCAATGCCCGCCAGAACGACATCGTTGTGGACTATGAGCATCAGACCCTGAGCGGCGCCGAAGCGCCGGCAGCCGGCTGGATCACCCGGCTGATCGACAAGGGGCCGGATGGACTATGGGCGCAGGTCCAGTGGAACGAGCGCGCGCGCCAGTATATCGCGAACCGGGAATACCGCTACCTTTCCCCCGTGATTCTGGTGCGCAAGTCGGATCAGCGAGCCGTGGCCCTACATTCAGTGGGGTTGACCAATACGCCGGCCATCGACGGTATGCAGCCGGTGGCGGCGAAAGATTCCGCGGAGGAGGACGGAAATATGGACTTTCTTCAGAAGTTGGCTGCGAAATTGGGGCTGGCCGACAAATCGGAGGCAGAGGTGCTGGAGGCCGTGGACAAGCTGGTTTACGCACCGAAGCAGGCACCGGCTCCAGCCGAGATGGTGGCGCACAAGGAACTGCTCGCCCTGATGGATTTGCCGGAGACCGCCGGCCTGAGCGAGGCGAAGGCCAAGGTTCTCGCCCTCAAGAACCCATCAGGCTATGTGCGGGCCGAAGAGTTCAAGACTCTGCAGGATAAGCTGGCCCAGAAGGAACGGGACGAGCTGGTGGCGGAGGCCCTACGGTCCGGCAAGGTGGCTCCGGCGCAGAAGAGCTGGGCGGAGACCTATGCGCTGAAAGACCCTGAGGGGTTCCGCACTTACCTGGCCAGCGCGCCGGTGGTGGTGCCGGTCCAGCCGGCTCCGAAAGAAGCGGAGGAACCCGCACGGCAGCCGGACGAGGCCCAACTCCTCGTGAACAAGATGCTCGGGATCTCTCCGGACAGCTGGAAGAAGTATGCGGAGTGAGCAAGATCTGAACTGGGAGGCAGAGGATATGGCTTTGACGCATGACCGAAACACCGTGCGGAGGACCGGCGAAATCCTGGTACTGCCGGTGGCGGCGAACGCGAAGATCTACGCCGGCGCTTTGGTGACCCTGAATGCCAACGGCTACGCCGTTCCCGGTAGCACGGCGGTGGGCCTGAGAGCCGCCGGCCGCGCCGAGCAGGCGGTGGATAATACCGGCGGTGCGGACGGCGCCGTCTCGATCAAAGTGCGGCGCGGCGTGTTCAAGTATAAGAATGCGGCTGCGGACGCCATGGGTCGGCAGCATGTATTGGGCAACTGCTACATCGTAGACGATGAAACGGTGGCGGCTACGGACGGCGCCGGTACTCGCTCGCCTGCCGGGATCGTCCTAGCTGTGGACTCGGACGGGGTATGGGTGCAGATCGGCGGCGCCTTCAGCTTCTGACATTGAGCCATTAGGGCTTGAGAAGGAGAGTTGAACGAGATGATCATCAATCAGACAAACCTTCAGGCGGTATATCGCGGATTTAGAGTCCTGTTCCTCGAGGCCCTCGCCGCCACCCAGCCGAAGTGGCCGCAGATTGCGACGCTGATCCCCTCTTCCACCAGCCAAGAGGAATACAGGTGGCTGGGGCGGCTCCCGCGGATGCGCGAGTGGGTAGGCGAGCGCGTAGTCCAGAACCTATCCAATGCCGGGTTCACCATCAAAAACCGGGACTGGGAAGCCACGATCGAAGTGGACCGGAACGATATTGAGGACGACACGCTGGGCCTGTACTCTTCCCTCATCCAGGCCATGGGGCAGGCCGCCGCGACCCACCCCGACGAGCTGGTCTTCGGGCTGCTGGCCGCGGGATTCACCAACCCGTGCTATGACGGCCAATATTTCTTCGACACGGACCATAAGGACGGCGACGGGCCAGTCCAGAGCAATCGAGGCGACAAAGTCTTGACCGCCCAGTCCTACGCTGATGCGCGGGCCCAGATGATGAGTCTGCTGGACGAGCGTGGGAATCCGATGCAAATCATGCCGGACCTGCTGATCGTCCCGCCCCAGCTGGAGAAGGCCGGCCTCGAGATCCTTCAGGCGGACCGCCTGGCAAACGGTGCCACGAACATCTACCGCAACAGCGCACAGCTTTTGGTCAGCCCATACTTGGCCTCCAGCCCAACGGCTTGGTACCTGGTGGACACCAGCAAGCCCATCAAGCCGCTCATTTTCCAGCGCCGGCGTGATCCGCAGTTCGTGGCCAAAGACCGCCCGGATGACGATACGGTCTTCATGCGCAAGAAGTTCATATATGGCACGGACAGCCGGGACAATGCGGGCTATGGCCTCTGGCAACTGGCCTTCGGCAGCACCGGCACGGTCGCCTAAGCCATGTGATTCCGAGAAAGGGTGAGCTGCATGATCCGGATCGTATCCAAGCGCGACGGGTTCCGGCGGTGCGGGATCGAGCATCCCTCCAGACCCGTGTTGTACCCTAATGACCGCTTTTCGCCAGAAGAGCTGGCCAGGCTGAAATCAGAGCCCATGCTCGTCGTGGACGAAGTTGATGAACCGGAGAAGGGCAAGGGTCGCTCCAAAGCCGGGGAGTGAGCGAGAGGAGGGGCGCCGATGGCCTATTGCACGCTGGAAGATCTGTTAGGACAGGCGCCGGCAGAGACGCTCGTGCGTCTGACGGATGACGAGGAGACCGGCGCGATCAACCAGGCTCGGGTGGACGAAGCCATCCAGAATGCCGGGGCCGAAATCGACGCCTATGCGCAGGCCCGGCTGCCGGTGCCCTTTAATCCGGTGCCAACCATGATCCGCAAGTTGGCCATTGACATTGCCCTCTACAACCTCTTTGCGCGGCGGGGGATCGAAAAGGACAGCAACGATGAGATCGTGGCCGCCCGGTATCAGCGGGCGGTGGCGTTCCTGGAAAACCTGGCCAAGGGGCTGGTCACCATCGGCCAGCCTTCTCCTCCCCCGCAACAGACGGTGCGGATCGACAACCCAGAGCGCAAGTTCATCCGCAGTCAGCTGGAGGGATTCTGATGGCGGTCCAGATCATTGGTGACTGGTCGAGGTTTGAGGGCTGTCTGCAACGCCTGGTGGGGTTCGACTTCGTAGGACTCCATAAGGAGATCGGCGAGCAGATCGTGACTGCGACCGAGGCACGCTTCCGCCAAGGCGTTGGGCCGGACGGGAAGAAGTGGCCGGAATCCATGCGAGCCAAAGCGGAGCACGGGCAGACCCTGGTAAAGACCAAACGGCTGATGGCCTCCCTCTCTTACCACGCCACCGCTAGCGAAGTGGCCGTGGGCACGAACGTGGTCTATGCCGGCGTGCATCAGACGGGAGCCAAGATTCAAGCCAAACGCAGCAAGTATCTGCGTTTCCGCATCGGGAGGCGCTGGGCGATGAAGCGAGCCGTCGAGATTCCGGCCAGGCCGTTCATGGGGATCAACGATGACGACAAGACCGCCATTCAGGAGATCATCCAAAAGCGCATTGCGGAGGCCACACGATGATTAAGACGGTCTTCGGATTCCTCAAACAGACGCTCGTGGCTGCCGGGTGCAAACGGGTGTACCTGGATGAGCGGGAGATCGAACAGCAGAATCCACTCCCTTATGCGGTGATCCTGCCGGATGAAGGAGCACTGACCCGCGAAAATGTGAAGATCGCCCAGCAGGATGACCCGGTGCGTTGCCTCCGGACTTACAGGGACCGGATATTCCGCCGCGACTTGACCGTCGTCGTGACCTTGGTCCACAAGGATGTGGAGTCTCTGGGGACCCTGAGCGATGCCTTTCTCGCCGGGATGCAGGCCAGCATTCTGGACCCTGCCGGCAATGTCATTACCCTGGAGTGCCATGAGGAGAAGTGGATCCGCGACGGCAGCCTCCTCAAGGGTAAGGCCGCCGTGGAGATTCCTGTAATCTTCCATGGGGGAGTGTATGCGGAACGCGACGTGCCCTTGGTCGGGGTGTTGAGCTTCGAGGGCGAGATTTCATCTATGTGAGGCGAATGAAGATGGTGGACAAGAAGGTTGCTGGGACCGAGCCGCAAGCTGGTGCGCCGAACCCAACCATTGAGGAACTGGCGGAGAAATTGGGTGTGAAAACCTGGGCTTTGGAAGGGGCCAAACGCGCGTATGGATGGGGAGCCGGGAAGCGGCTTCCCGAGTCGGATTTTCGAGCACAGATCGAGGCTTGGCTGAAGGGTCCGATGCACCGTTAAAGCGAGGTTAAAGAGTCTGAGGCTAAAGAGTCTGTAGAGGGGTGAAAGTATGCTACCGGATGCCAGAATCGTAGTCGCAGACGGAGGGCTAGGGCTCCTGGCCCCCGACGCGTCCGGGCTTCATTTTAAGGTCGGGGTCTGCTCGAGGGGTGAGGTCAATCAGATCATCCCCATCAGCGATCGGGATCAAATCGTCGCCAAGCTCGGCACGGGCCCGCTGGTAGACGCGCTCTTTGACGCCATCGGCACCGGGGCCAGTCTCATCTATGCCGTGCGCGCCGTGGGAGACATCGCGGGTGCGGTGGGTCCGGTCACGGCCACCAAGGCTGGGACAGGGAACGTGACCGCGGCCGGGGCTCCCTTGGACGCCTATGATGTGATCATTGAGGTCCTAAGCAGCGGATCGCTGAATGTCGCGACGTTCCGGTATTCTCTCGATGGCGGAGACACCTATTCCAAAGAGATCACGGTGCCAGCTGGAGGAAGCTACCCCATCGATGGCACGGGCCTTACGCTGTCCTTCACGGCGGATAACACGAATCCCGGGAACAGCTTTTTGGCTGGGGACCGGTATGCCTTCAAGGCAACCGCACCTAAAGCCAGCGTGGCCAGTGTGAACGGGGCTATTGACGCCATCATGGCCTCCAACACGCCGTTCGAGTTCATCCATGTGGTGGGCGAATCGGACGCGGCCATGTGGGCCGCGATGGATACCCGCGCAAAGGACGCAGAGACCAGTTTCCGCTATATCCATTTCCTGATGGAAGCCAGAGGGCCCAACGCGGGCGAGTCGGTGGATCAGTGGGTCACGGCCCTGCAGACCGCCGCCCAAACATTCGCTAGCACCCGGGTCAGTGTGGTGGCGGGCCGTGCGGAGATCTCCGACGCCAATACCGGCCGGGTCGTGGACCGCAACGTGGCTGGGCTCTACAGTGGCCGGATAGCGGCCATCAAAGTGTCTCGGTCTCCCGGCCGCGTAAAGGACGGGCCGATCCCAGGCGTTGTGGCACTCAACCCTGCGGGCATCAACGAGGGCCACATCACCATGTTGGATGAGGCGCGTTATGTGACTTTCCGGCAATATCAAGGCCTCCCGGGTTTTTTTGTCACGAATGGGCGCATGATGGCCGACTCGACCTCCGATTTCCGTTATGTGGAACTGCGCCGCACCATGGATAAAGCGTGCCGGGAAGTCCGCCTGGCCGCCCTGGGATTCGTCCAGGACGAGGGGACCGAAGCGGGTCTGAGTGACATGGAAAAGCGGTTGAGTGAACCGCTGGACGCCATGGTCGGGGCTGGGGAAATCGCGGCCGGCCGCGTGGTGATCCCCCGAGACCAGCAGATCATTGCCGGGGCCAAGCTACGGACCAAGGTCCGCATCGTCCCCATCGGGATCATGCGTGCCATTGAAGTCGAGATCGGCTTCGAGTTGCCCGCTGCGACCCCTGCTGCAGCTCCTACCGCCAATCCTAGCGCAGAAGGAGGTGTAGGTAATGCCCATTAACGGCAAGAAGTACAGCTGGGAGGACATCACGATCAAGCTGCCCCACGGCACCCTGATCGATGTGGACAGTATCGAATATGGCGACAAGATCGAAAAGGAAGCGCTGTATGGCAAGGGCTCCAATGCGCAGGGATACGGCCTCGGAAACTACTCCGCGGAGGGCAAGCTGTCGTTGCGCCGCGAGGAGTTCGAAAAGTTGATCGCCCATGCGAAGCAGAATGGTGGATCTCTGTACGGACTCAAGCCCTTCACCATCACGGTGGCCTATGCTAAGGATGGCGACCAGACCACCATGGATACTCTTAAGAGCTGCAGTTTCACAGAGACCAGCTCGTCCAGCAAACAGGGGGACAAGGAAGTTAAGGTGGATTTGAGCTTCTTGATCCTGGATGGCATCAAATGGAATGACCTCGATGCGAACCCGGAAAAGAAGTAGCGGGGACGATGATAGATTGGGAGGATCGCCATGAGTGATGTCAAGGCTCACCCGGCAACGGAGGCGGACAAGCTGGAAAGCGAACTGAAAGCCAAATACGGCGAACTGTACCGGCTCCAGACCGAACTCGAAGACGCGGATGGCCGGCTCAGCGAGCTGCGCATTTATGCGCGCCGGCCCCATCGCGTCCATTTGTCCAGGTTTACCAAGGAAGCTACCCGGGACACGTTCAAGGCCCTCACCACCCTGATTCTGGACACCGTGGTGTGGCCGGATAAAGACGAGCTGGCACGCCTGTTCGAGGAGCGGCCGGGGCTGGTGATCTCGCTGGGAGCTGAGCTGCAGCATCTGGTGGGCTCGAACCAGGATTTTTTGCGCAGCCGATTATAGACCGGCTGGAGGATTATCGGCAAAACGGCCTGTTGCAGGCGGAGGCGCTCATCCAGTACCGTTTCGGCCTGTCCCGCCAGGAGCTGGATGCCTTGGATGACGACGAGTTCACGGACTTGGCGGCGCGGGCCCGGTTCCTGGACGAGCATGAAGCGGAGCTGCTGCGGGTCGGCTTTTTGCGGGCAGTCGCGGACCTGTTCGGTCAGTCCGGCTGATGGGGTGGCTGGGGCTTCGAGGCGGCCTTGGCCTCCTCCACCCCTTCCAGCCAAGCCTTTTTCCAGATCCCGGGG
>JADBKO010000013.1 GCA_014896355.1 Bacillota bacterium | reverse complement strand
AGGAAAGTCGGAATGGAGAGGACAGCAAAAGTGGAGTCATTTTACGACTCCCATGCGGAGATCGAATGGGCGCGCTTGGAACACCACAAGATGGAATTCGCGACCACCTGGCGCGCGATGGAGGAATTCATCCCTGCCCATTCGACCATCCTCGACGTCGGCGGAGGTCCAGGACGTTACAGTATCAAGCTGGCCCAAGCCGGCCACCGCGTGACGTTGCTCGATCTCTCGCGGGCGTGCGTCGAACTGGCCCGGCGCAAGGCGGCTGAGATGAACGCGCCGCTGGCCGGCTTCATTCATGGCGACGCCCTCGATCTGTCCCGCTTTCGGGCTGGCGAGTTCGACGTTGTGCTGCTCATGGGCCCGCTCTACCACCTCGTCGATCCCGCTCAGCGGGATCGGGCGGTGCGCGAGGCCCTACGCGTTCTCAAGACGGGTGGGCTCCTGTTCGCAGCGTTCGTTACACGCTACGCCTTTCTCATCGACGTCCTGAAGCATTCGCCTGAGGCGATCGGAACGTACACGCATGTCCAGCAGGAACTCCTGAGCACGGGCATCAATATCGAATCTGAGGAGAATCCCGGCTTTACCGACGCCTATTTCGCCCATCCGGCGGAGATTGAGCCGTTCATGGCCGGGCATGGTCTAAGGACTGTGCGGCTGGCGGCAGCCGAAGGTATCGTTGCGCCAGCAGAGCCGGCCGTCAACAACCTGCCCGACGATCTGTTTGCGCGTTGGGTCGACGTCTGTTACCGCCTCGGGGCCGACCCGGTGACGTGGGGCGCCGCCGAGCACATGCTTTACGTGGGGCGGAAGCTTTGAACAGGGCTCACGCGCAGAGGATGTGGGTAGCGCTTGCCTTTCGTGGCGGTTGTCGAATAACCGGCGGCCCTCCCCGAATAGGTATTGGTGGACGCAAGACCGGCTCACGGGCACCTGAAGGCGCATCCGCGCGGCCCCCCGCGCAGACGTGCATCCAGACGGACGCCGTACGCCGGCCATCCCAATGCCCGCGAGGTGAGGGCTGTGCGCATCGTCTATATCGGCCCGCGGCGCCGCTTGTGGCGCGTATATGGGATCGTCGGGATCATAGCGGCTGCCGTGGGGGTGGGCTTGTTCGCCCTGGGCCAGCGCTACATCCCGGTGGCGGGGAAACGGATCATTCCCGTCTACGAGGTGCCCACTCAGGAGAAAAAGGTCGCCCTGACCTTTGACATCAGCTGGGGCGAGGTCACGGCTCCGCCAGTCCTGGATATTCTCAAGCAGCAGCAAGTGCGCTCCACGTTTTTTCTCTCCGGCCCCTGGGTGCAAGGCCACCAGGAGCTTGCCAAGCGTATCGCCGCCGATGGGCATGAGATTGCTTCCCACGGCTGGCGGCACGTGAATTACAGCGGCCTTTCGTCCAGTATGATCCAACAGGAGGTCTCCAAGGCCGAAGAAGCCATCCGGGAGGTTACCGGGGCCACCACCCGGCTGATCCGTACGCCCAACGGGGACTACAATTCCATGGTGGTCACGGCCTTGCGCGACATCGGCTACGAGGTCATTCAATGGAGCGTGGACTCTCTGGATTGGATGAACCCGGGCGTGGACAGCATCGTTTCCCGGGTCTTGCGCCTGGTGAAGCCCGGGGCCATCATCCTGATGCACGCCAGCGACTCCAGTAGGCAGACGGTGCAGGCTCTTCCCGCGGTCATCCAGGGCCTGCGTGACCAGGGATACCAGCTGGTGACCGTCAGCGAGCTACTGACATTGGGCACGCCGCAGCGGGAATTGCCCACGTCGGGCGAACTGCCTTCTTTCATGACGGACGTCCCCGTCATGTGGGAGGATCTGCCGGAGGGTGTGGAGCGCTGAGCTCCTGCGTCTGGGGGCTGGGGGCTGCTTGCGCACCGGGCCTGCTTGGGCCTTGGGCCTGCCTGCGCCCTACGCCTGCTTGAGCTGGTTTGGCTGCGTCCGGTCTCCCAGCGCCGGGCCCAGGAGCAGGATTTTCGCGTCCCGGGCGGAAAAAGCCTCTTTCAGGACCTCAAAGGCCGTTTCTGCCTGAAAGGAGCGGACGAACTGCGGCGATGAAGCCAGGGTGATCATCGTGGGGATCAGGGCGGGGGTGGGCCCGGGGAGGAGGGAGCGCATCAGGCTGCCCAGATGAGCCCACGGGCACATCTCAAGGACGAGGCCGGCAGAGCCTTGGCCGGTTTGCCGGGAGGAGGCTGCGGCCTGCCGGCCGGGATCCCCATCGGCGGGAATGGCGCGGCACCCTGGCCTGGGCGGAGAGCACGAGAACCGCACGGCGTCCTCCGCGGCCGGATGGTGAGGAAAGCGGCTGAACCAGTCAGGAACGATCCAGAAAACCCGGCGCACCACGCCGCTGTGCCAGGCATGCATCAGGTAATTCCCGCAGTGGACGATTTCCGGCAGGCTCGGGTAGCAGTCGGAGTGGGCATCGAAATGGAAGACCGTGGCCTCCCGGAGGCGGGCCAGAGCCCAGGCATGGTAGGACAAGGCATGATCGGGGCCACAGATTGCCGGGACGTGAGGCGGCCGGGGAGGGCTGGCCGTACTGCGTCCGCTCCACACGAATCCTGCTTGCCTCAGCCCGGCCAGGAAGTCCTCGGGCTGCAACCACAGGGCCGAAAGGGTGCTGGGCATATCCTCCGGGCCGGAACGGTCCTCGCGTTCTCCCGGGGCGAAGAGAAAGTCCAGGTCCACGTCGATCAGGATCGGCCGGCCGAGATGGATTTTGGCCAGAGCTTTCTCCCTCCTCTCAAGCATGGTCTGGAGCGAGCACGATAGTCTACTCACGAATGGGCGAAGGTATTCGGTTGCTTCGGCTGCGCCTCGGCTTGCGTAGCGCAGCACGGGGGATTTGTTGTGGTTTCTGACCCAACATTTCGCTTAAACACTTAAAGTTCGCCAGAGAGTCGCCCAATCCCTGCCAAGAGCGAGAACTGCGACCATGAAGCGGGAGGAACTCGTCAAAATCCTGGCCGACGGCGAGGATCTGCATCCGGCTGGGGAGGAAGAAGAAAACCTGGGGCGAACTCCTATGAGAACGTTGATCCAGCCGGCGTTACGGAAGGCAAGGCCCCTGGGCGTGGTTCGGCCAGATGGGGATTCGTTATCTGTGCCTTTGTAGATCCTGTTCCGGCGCCGGCGGCACGTTGGGGAGGCAGGCAGCAGATGTCCATGTCTTTTTGGGAGAATCCCGCCGGTTCGGCTGCAGGAGACCATCCGTCCATCGCCATCGTCCACGGGCGGGTGTACACCGGCACCGGCGTGGTGTTCGATCCCGGCACGGTGATCATCGCCGGCGGCAAGATCCAGGCCGTGGGCGGCGATGCGGATCTGGCCGGGGCGGTGCCCGCCAACGCCCGGATCGTGGATGCCCGCGGTAAGGTGGTGACGCCGGGGCTGATCGATCCCCACACCCATCTGGGCATCAGCGAGGAAGGCATCGGGTGGGAAGGCTGGGATTACAACGAAACAACGGATCCCGTCACCCCGCAGTTGCGGGCCATCGACGGGATCAACCCCGAGGACGAGGGGCTGAAGGACGCGGCCCGCAACGGGATCACCACGGTGATCACCGGCCCCGGCAGCGCCAACGTCATCGGCGGGCAGAGCGTGGCCATCAAGACCTGGGGGCACGTCATCGATGACATGGTGGTGCGGCAGCCCGCAGGCATGAAGGCGGCCTTTGGCGAGAACCCGAAGCGGGTTTACTCGCAGCAGAAGAAAACGCCCGTCACCCGGATGGGGACCGCGGCCTTGATGCGGAAAGCCTTGGTGGAAGCCCAGAACTACCGCGACAAGTGGGAGCGCTGGGAGGCCGGCGGCAAAGACCCGGAGAAGAAGCCCGAGCGCAATTTGGCCATGGAGGCCTTGCTGCCGGTGTTGCGGCGGGAACTGCCCATGCGGGTCCATAGCCACCGGGCCGACGACATCATGACCGCAATCCGCATCGCGGAGGAGTTCGACATCGTCATCACCATCGAACATGCCACGGAAGCCCACAAGGTCGCCCCCGAATTGGCCAAGCGGCACCTGCGGGCGGTAGTGGGGCCCAACATGACGTCCCGCAGCAAGGTGGAGTTGCGGGACAAATCTTTTGCCACGCCGCGGGTTCTTTATGAGGCGGGAGTGGAGTTCGCCTTGTGCACCGATCACCCGGTGATTCCCATCCAGTTCTTGCCGTTGTGCGCCGCCATGGCGGTCCGGGCCGGGTTGCCCGAGGATGTGGCGCTGCGGGCCATGACCCTGAACGCCGCCGATATCATCGGCGTGGCGGACCGCCTGGGAAGCCTGGAGCCGGGAAAAGACGCCGATGTGGTGGTCTGGTCCGGCTGGCCTCTGGAGGCGCAAAGCCAGGCGGAGGCGGTCTTCATCAACGGGCAACAGGTGCCCCGCGAGTAACGGCGCGCTGCCGGGCGCGGACCACCGCCAGAAGGTTTCCGGAGCGGATGGCCGGGGCGGCCTCCGGCATTCCGGCATTAGGAACAGCCTCCTGGAATCGGAATCCGCCTTCAGCATAGATTGCTATCGCACGGCCCGGTGGCCCGAAAGGGCTGCCGGGCAGACTGCTGCTGGAGGCGCGTTGGGGACATGCGTGGTCCGTGGCTCAGGTGGGGGGGCGTGGGTGCCGCGCTTTTGTTGCTGTTGGCAGGGCTGGGGGCCTTCTTGTTGCCGGCTGCGCGCCAGGCATTGGCGTCGGGGGGACAGGTGCCGGCACAGGCGGATGAGCAGGCGGCCCAGGTTCCCGGCGGGGTTCCAGAGCCGGATTCGCGCGGCCGTCCGAGCCGGAATGAAGAACGTCCGCCCGCTCTGCCTTCGCGGCCTGCCTCTCCTGCGCCGACGCGCGTGATTTACATCAACATCCCGTCCTTCGAACTGGAGTTGCGGGAAGGCGGAAAGCTTCTGCGGCGCTATCCCATCGCCGTAGGCGCCATGGTCACCCCCTCGGTTCTGGGTTGGACCTGCATCGTCAACAAGGTCCCCCACCCCACCTGGTACCCCAGGGGACGGCCACCGGTTCCCCCGGGCCCGGAGAACCCCGTGGGGGCATACTGGCTCGGGCTGGCGGTGCCGGGCTACGGGATTCACGGTACCAACCAGCCCCAATCCATCGGAACCGCGGCCAGCGGGGGCTGCATCCGCATGTACGACCAGGATGTGACGGAACTGGCCAAACTGGTGGCCCCCGGCACGCCCGTCTGCTTCACGTACGAGACTCTGATGCTGGATGTGCAGGACAGCGGGCGCGATGTCCATGTGACCATCTATCCGGACATTTACCAGCTGGGAACCAACAACCTGGTCCGTCTGCAACAGCGGTTGGCCGCCGACGGGCTGGCCGCCTGGTTGGATCCGGCTTTGTGGCAGCGGGAGTTGGCCCTGGCGCGCCGCATCCCGCTGCCGGTGCCCGTACAGGGGGTGCTGGCATTGGGCGGCCAGGAACTGGGGGAGCCGGTGCTGTGGCTGGAGGGTCAGGCCTGGCTGCCCGTGCGGGTCCTGGCTGTCCGGTTGGGCTGGAATCTGCTCTGGGACGCCGCCACCGGCACGGCCTGGCTGTCTGGCCAGGCCGTGGCTGGCGGCCGGATTCTGCGGGAACGCCTGTATCTGCCTTTGCAGCGCCTACAGCCGGTACTGCAGCAATCTGGCATCCTGGCCGTCACCGTGCAGCCCAAAGGCCTGCTGGACGGGCGAGGGAACCCGGTCCGCCGCGTGGAATTGGAGCGCCTTGCCGACTACACCCGGCAGGAATCGGCTGCTGCCGCCCAGAGGTCCAGGGCCGCACCGGGACCGGCTCCGGCGCCGGAGCCGGTCACCGGGGCGCAGCAGGCCTCTCCCCCGCAGCCTGTCCGCCCGTAGTGCACGGATTCAGCCTGATCAGCTCTGCTGGTTGAGAATCTGGCCCAGCAGCCGGGTGGTCAGCTCCATTTGAGCCAAGGTCTCCAGGGCTTTCCAATCCCGCGAAAGCAGCGCATCGACAAGATCCGTGGGCACCCGTAAAGTGGTGGAAAGGGCCTGCCCCAGGCGCTGGCGGGCCAGCCCTTGCAGCGCAGTCCAGTCTCCGTTCAGGATGGCGCTGGCCTCGTCCGGCGTGGCCCCTGCCTGCAGGAGCCGGATCTGCAGGGTATCTCCCAGGCTGGCCCGCACCTGTGACCAATCTCCCTGCATGGCCTGGCTGACTTCCTCCGGTGTCAACAGCCCATGCGTCAGCTGGCTGGCCTTGGTCGCCAGATCTGCCTGGGTCACGAGCCCGTAGGCGCGGATCACGGCCGGCGTACCGTCCGGTGTGCTGGCCACCAGGACCGCATCCCCCACCCGGAGATCCCCGGCTCCCACCACCCGGTCATTGCGCACGATCAGGGTACCGGGCGCCAGGCTCAGGAAATGGCTCACTCCCGTGGCGGGCTGGACCGTGAGGGTGTTCAGATCCGCGTTCACAGACACCAGGGAGCCCCGGGTGAGATCCAGCTGCCGGGCGCGGTCCACCATGTAGGCTGCATCCGCCCGGGTGGCAGCCGCGCCGGGTCGCAGATTGCCGGCGAAGAAATCCGGCAACAGCTTCAGTTGCTGGGCGATCTCCGCGGGGACATAGGCCCAATGGGCGCTGGGAAGATCGGAAAACGAGGCGCCCCAGGAGGAATACCCGGCAGTGACCACCGCCTGGGTCACATCCAGGTGCAGAGCGCGCACCAGCATGGTGATGGCTTCCGCCCGGGTCACGACGGCGCCGGGCCGGAAGGTCTGGTCCGGATAGCCGGTCAGGACCTTGTCTTTCACCAAGGCGGCAATCCAGCCGGAGGCCCAGGAGCGTGCCAGCACATCCTTGAAAGGCAGCTGTTGTTGGAGGGGTTTCAGCCCCATCCCTGCAGCCAGGATCTTGGCGAACTCCGCCCGGGTGACGGCCCGCTGGGGCTGGAACGTGCCGTCCGGATAACCGGCCATGATGCCGTCGGTCAAAAGGTCCGCAATGGCGGAACGGGCCCAGGACGTCCGGGCATCCGCCGGCAGGGCAGCCGAGGCTGCGGAACCAGGCCAAGCCAGGGCCACCGCCGCCGCGGCTGCCAGCACCAGCGCTGCAGCCAGGGACCGGAGTCCCGATCCGCGCCGCGTCTTCTTTTGGCGGGAAGAGGCTGTCCTAGCATCGCGAAACAGGGAGTACAAGGCGTTTCCTCCTTCAGCTGATCCTCCGAAGCTCGTGCTTGGGGCGATTGCTTCGACAGTGCCTGTATCGGGGTTTCGCGACGCCCGGCCCTGTGCCTTTCGGTAATTCCGGGCTGCGGCGGCAGGCTATGGGAGAATCAGCAAGCGTGTGGTAAACTGGAAAAGTGCTTTGAGACTCTCCGCCACAGTCCCGGGAGGGAAGATCCGTATGGGCGCTGAAAACCCACGGCCGGCCACTGCTTCGCAGCCGCCGGCAGCAGAACCGGCAGCCAAATTCATGATCCTGGACGGGCATAGCCTGATCCACCGGGCGTATTTTGCCATTCGGCCGCTTTCCACCTCCGGCGGTGAAGTCACCCACGCAGTGTATGGATTCACCATGATGTTGTTGCGGCTTTTGGAGGACGAAAAGCCCGACTACGTGGCCGTGGCCTTCGACCGGGCGGCGCCCACGTTCCGGCATCAGATGTACGCGGAGTACAAAGCGCAAAGGCCGGAAATGGCCGAGGATCTGCGCACGCAAATTCCCCGGGTCAAGGAAATGGTGCGGGCGTTTCGCATCCGCAGCTTTGAACTGGATGGTTACGAAGCCGATGACCTCATCGGCACCTTGGCCCGGCAGGCGGGAGAGCGGGGAATGCAGGTGGCCATCGTCACCGGCGACCGCGACCTACTGCAGCTGGCCGACGCGCATGTGACCGTTCTTTTGACCCGCAAGGGGATCACGGAACTGGAGGCGTACGACCCGGCCCGGGTGGAGGAGCGCTTCGGCGTCCCGCCGGAGCATCTGCCGGACTGGAGGGGGCTGGTGGGGGACCCGTCGGACAACATTCCCGGGGTGCCGGGGGTGGGCGGGAAGACGGCGGCCAAACTGCTGGGCCAGTTCGGAACCTTGGAGAATCTGCTGGCTCACCTGGACCAGGTGAGCGGGCGGACGGCGGAGATTCTGCGCACTCACCGGGAACAAGCAGAACTCAGCAAGAAGCTGTCGATCATCGAGACCCACGTGCCGCTGCAGGTGGACTGGGACGAGCTGCGCCGCAGGCCCGGGGACCGCGATGAGCTGCTGCGGCTGTGCGGGGAACTGGAGTTCCGGCAGATTGCCGAGCGCATCCAGCAGATGGAGGCGGGCGGTGCCACCGCGGAGCAGCCGGCCGGGGAGCCCGTTGCGGCCGGCGGGCGCTTCCCATGGGACAGTTGGCAGGTGGTGCCCGTGATTCCGGGGGATACGGAGGACGCCGCGCTGGCCCGGCTGCGGGAGGCCAGGCAGGTGGCCGTGGCGCCGGTGTGGGAAGGCCCCAGCGCTCTGCGCGGGAGGCTCCTGGGCTTGATGGTGGTGCCGCGGCCGGAGGCTACCACGGCGTATTTCTGGCCGTTCGGCGCGGGGCAGGCGCCCGTGATCCTGGCGCTGCTGGCCCGGAGGGACCGGCCGTCCCTGGTGGGGTATGACCTGAAACAGCTTTTGCTCCTGTTGCATGCCGGCGGCGGGCTGCGGGAACACGAGGCCGGGAGGATCCAGGGACTGGGCCGGGAGGAGGACGCCGGCGAGGATTTTGACACCCTGGTGGCGGGATATGTGGCAGCCGGCGGCCGCGGAAAGCTGGATCTGGCCTCCTTGTGCCTGGATTACCTGGGCTGGGGCATGGAGCCATCTGGGGCTCTGCCGGCGGAGGTGCTGGCCGGCGTGGAAGCAGGCCTGCGGCCGGCGGCCTTTGAGGCTCTGGCCCAGTTTCCCCTGTCTGACGCCTTGGCTGCGGAACTGGAAAAATCCGGACAGGAGCAGCTTTTCCGCCGGATCGAGATGCCTTTGGTCCCCCTGTTGGCAAAGATGGAGTGGCGCGGCATCCGCATCGACCCGCAGCGTCTGGAAGAGCTGGCCAAGGAAATGGGGGGTCGGCTGCAGACGTTGGAGCGCGAAATCTTCCAGCTGGCGGGGGAGGAGTTCAATATCAACTCGCCGAAACAGCTGGCGGTCGTGCTCTTTGAAAAACTAGGCTTGAAGCCGCGCAAGCGCAAGAAGTCCGGCTACTCCACCGACGCCGAGGTTCTGGAGGAGCTCTCCGAAGAGCACCCCATTGCCGAGAAGCTGTTGGAGTACCGCCTGCTGGGAAAGCTCAAGTCCACCTATATCGATGTCTTACCCTCGCTGGCCGACCCGGCCACGCAGAGGGTGCACACGACGTTCAACCAGACGGTGACGGCCACGGGCAGGCTTTCCAGCACCAATCCGAACCTGCAGAACATTCCGATCCGCACCGAGATCGGCGGGCGCATTCGCGAGGCGTTCGTACCCAGCCCGGGCATGGTTCTGATCAGCGCAGACTACTCCCAGATCGAGCTGCGGGTCCTGGCGCACATGGCGCAGGATCCGGTGCTGATCGAGGCCTTTCGCTCCGGTCAGGACATCCATACCCGGACCGCCTCGGAAGTGTTCGGTGTTTCTCCCGATCAGGTGACTCCACAGATGCGCAGCGCGGCCAAGGCCATCAACTTCGGCATCGTCTACGGGATCTCCAGCTTCGGGCTGGCTCGCAACACCGGCATCTCGCGCGAGGAAGCCCGGCGCTACATTCAGGGGTATTTCGCTCGTTATCCGGGCGTTCAGGCTTATCAGAGGCGCATGGTGGAAGAAGCCAGGGAAAAAGGCTACGTGGCCACGCTGTTCCACCGGCGCCGTTACCTGCCGGACATCCACAGCCGCAACTATGCCTTGCGCAGCTACGCCGAGCGCATGGCCATGAACACCCCGATCCAGGGGACGGCGGCGGACATCATCAAAATCGCCATGATCCGGGCGGAGCGGGAACTGGCCGGGCAGAGCCGCCGCGCCCGGATGCTTTTGCAGGTCCATGACGAGCTCATTTTCGAGGCACCGGTGGCCGAAGCCCAGGAGACTGCGGAGATCATCCGCCGCTGCATGAGCCAGGCTGCAGACCTGGCTGTGCCGTTGGACGTCGGCGTGCAGATCGCCAGCAACTGGCTGGGCGCAGATTGACGGGCTCGGTGGCCACCGGCAGAGACGGCCGGGGCGGGATCGACGTGGGCGGCGGCTGTGGCGGCTGTGAGGTGAGGCCGGCAGCCGCAAAGTGGGGGAGAGAGCGTTGCCTGAGTTGCCGGAAGTGGAGACAATCTGCCGCACTCTGCGGCCCCATCTGGAGGGGCAGGTTCTGGGGGCGGCGGACCTGTTGCGCCCGGAAATCTGGCAGAATGCCGGCGCCGATACGGTGCTGCGCGGTATCCGCGGCCGCGCTGTGCAGCGGGTCCTGCGGCGCGGCAAGTATATTGTGTGGGAGCTGGAGGGCGGGCCTGTCCTCGTGCTGCACCTGCGTATGACAGGCCACCTGTTCTTTGTTGCGGGCGTGGAGCCGGCCGGCAAGTATACGGCGGCGGTATTCTGGCTGGACTCCGGCGGGCAGGTCCACTTTGAAGATGTCCGCCGCTTCGGCGTGGGGTACTTCTGGCCCCAGGGGGACTGGCGGCGCCTGCCGCCTTTGTGTGACCTGGGCGTGGAGCCATTGAGCGGGGATTTCACCCCGGCTTTTCTGGCGGAGAAATGCCGGGGCAGCCGCCGGACCATCAAAAGCCTGCTCATGGACCAGCAGATTGTGGCCGGCATCGGGAATATCTACGCGGATGAGGCCTTGTTCACGGCTGGGATCCATCCGGCGCGGCCTGCCGGAAGCCTGGCCCTGCCGGAAATTCAGCGGCTGCAGCACAGCGTGGTGCAGGTGCTGCAGGAGGCCATTCAGAAGCGGGGAACCAGCATCCGGAACTATGCCGACGGTGAGGGGAACCCGGGCCAGATGCAGGATCACCTGAAGGTCTATGGCCGGGAGGGCGAAGCTTGTGCCCGCTGCGGCCACCCCCTGCAGCGGATGCGGGTAGGTGGGCGCAGCAGCGTATTCTGCCCGCGCTGCCAACCGGAAACCACCCCGTTGGCGGGGCAGCCTGGTGCCCGGACCTTCTGCGGGGGGCGGCGCCGGCCGGCGCTGGACCCCCCGGCGGGACTGTCTGCGCCCGTGCCCGGGCGTGCCACCGGACCTGAGCCTGCGGCGGCGCGACGTGCCCCGGCAGGCCGGACCGGGCTGTTGGTGGGCCTCACCGGCGGCATTGCCAGCGGCAAGTCCACGGTGAGCCGCTTGTTACAGGAAGCCGGCGTGCCGGTGGTGGACGCGGACCAGTTGGCCCATGCGGCTCTGGAACCTGGGACGCCCGTATACCGGGCGGTTCTCCAGCGCTTTGGCACGGAAATTCTGGCCGGCTCGGAGGCGGACACAGGGGCCGCTGTGGCGGAGGCAACGGCCGGGACCGGGCCGGCGGCAGGTCAGGAAGGGCTGCGGCCCATCGACCGCCGCCGGCTGGGGGAGCTGGTTTTCTCAGATGCCCAGGCCCGGCGGGATCTGGAGGCGCTGGTGCATCCCTGGGTCCAGCGGCAAATGGAGGAGGCGGTCGACGCTTGGCGCCGGCGCCGGGCCCAAAAGCCGGCGGAGGCTGCGCCGGTGCTGGTGCTGGACGTGCCGCTGCTTTTTGAGGCAGGATGGGATGGCCGCGTAGACCAGGTGGTGGTGGTCTACGCGCCTCCGGAGGTGCAGCTGAGGCGGCTGCAGGAGCGGGACGGCCTCAGCCTGGAGCAGGCCCGGCAGCGGCTGCGAGCCCAGTGGCCACTGGAGGACAAGGTACGCCGGGCCCATGTGGTGATCCAAAACGGCGGCACGGTGGAGGAGACCCGCCGGCAAGTGGAGGAGCTCCTGAAAAGGTGGGGGATGACAGATGACACAAGACCGGGAGCGCGATGACCATATCCCGAAGGACCGGGTGCCAGAGGCTCCGACCGGCGCCGGGGCCACAGGCCGCCGGGAGCCGAGATTGGCCCTGATCGCTCATGATCGGATGAAGGAGGAGATGGTGTCGTTTGTCCAGCGGCACCGCAGTCTGCTGGCCGGCTTCAGGCTGGTGGCCACCGGGACCACAGGCCGTCTGGTGGCAGAGCAAACCGGCCTGCCGGTGGAGCGGATGCTCTCCGGCCCCTTCGGCGGGGACCAGCAGATTGGCGCCCGGGTGGCCGCGGGGGAGATCGACGCCGTCATCTTCCTGCGGGATCCCCTGACCGCCCAGCCTCACGAACCGGATGTCACCGCCCTCTTGCGTGTTTGTGACGTGCACAAGGTCCCGCTGGCCACCAACCTGTCCACCGCGGAGCTGATTTTGGCAGGCTTGGCTGGGTCCTGGTCGGATCTCCCCACCCGTCCCATCATCACGCCGGATGTGCGGCTGAAAGCGTAGGTTCGGAATTCAGGCCATGCGTCGGACCGTATCCAGATGGCGCCGCGTCCTTTTGGCGCTCCTGATACTTTCGCTGCTGGCGCTGGCCGGCAGCAAGCCCTTCTGGCGGCTGTTCTACCCGTTCCCGTTCCAGCAGCTGGTGCGGGATGAGGCCCGGCGCAACCGCCTGGATCCTTATCTGGTGGCGGCCATGATGCGGGTGGAGAGCCACTTCAACTCCAAGGCCGTGTCCCACCGGGGAGCGGTGGGGCTGTTGCAGCTTCTGCCGCTCACGGCCCGCTCCCTGCTGGAATCCGAGGCAGATTTGCGGGACCGGTTCCTGCCGGGCCAGAATCCCGCCTCCGTCGGCGACCAGGCCATCCTGGAAATCCTCTTGGACCCAGGCGGAAATGTGGCCCTCGGCTGCCGCTACCTGCGCTACCTGGTGGATCATTTCGACGGCAATCTGGCTGCCGCCGTGGCCGCCTACAACGGCGGAATGGGGAACGTGGGAACCTGGCTGCGCTCCGGCGCCTGGTCCGGCCGCGCCACGGAACTGGCCACCATCCCCTATGGTGAAACCCGCCGCTATGTGGAAGCGGTGTTCCGTCTGCGGGATTTGTACGCCCGCTTATACTGAGCGTTTACTGAATGTTGTACGCCCGCCTGTGCGGATGCCCGTATTGGCGCCCCTGCTGGGGTCTGCACGGAGGGCCCGTCTCCCACGAGGCCCGGTGCCGGCCAGCGCCTGCGCCGGGCTCTAACCTACGGCCGGGGCCGCCGGGGCACTCCGGCGGGTCTCTTCTTCCTTGCGGATGACCCGGCGGCGCAGGCGCTCCTGGTAGTGGCACGCCACCCAGTGGCCGCCGCCAACGTCGGCGAACTGGGGCTCCTCGGCGCTGCAGCGCTCATCGGCATGGGGGCAGCGCGTGTGGAACCGGCAGCCCGAGGGAGGCCGCACAGGGCTGGGTACATCTCCCTGCAGGATGATGCGCTCTTTCTTTACGGTGGGGTCGGGAATGGGAATGGCCGACAGCAACGCCTGGGTGTAGGGATGGCGCGGGTCGTCATAGATCGTGCTCTTGTCGGCCAGCTCCACGATTTTCCCCAGGTACATCACCGCCACGCGGTTGGAGATGTGCTTGACCACGCTCAGATCGTGGGCGATGAACAGATAGGTGAGGCCGAACTCCCGCTGCAGATCCTGTAAAAGGTTCAGGACCTGGGCCTGGATGGACACGTCCAGGGCGGATACAGGCTCGTCGCAGATGATCAGCTTCGGGTTGACGGCCAGAGCCCGGGCGACGCCGATGCGCTGCCTCTGCCCGCCGCTGAACTCGTGTGGGTAACGCCGGGCATGGTGCGGCGCCAATCCCACCACGTCCAGCAGCTCCTTTACGCGGCGCTCCCGCTCTTTCCCCCGGGCGATTCCGTGGATCTCCATGGGCTCGCCGATGATGTCTCCTACGGTCATCCGGGGGTTCAGGGAAGCGTACGGGTCCTGGAAGATGATCTGCATTTGGCGGCGCATGGCCCGCATCTTGTCCGCAGGGAGAGCAAAGATGTCCTGACCGTCGAAGATGACCTTGCCAGCCGTGGGTTCCAGAAGGCGCAGAATGAGCCGCCCGGTGGTGGTCTTTCCACAGCCCGATTCGCCCACCAGCCCCAGGGTCTCGCCGCGGCGGATGCTGAAGGATACCCCGTCCACGGCCCGCACGGCGCCAATCTGCCGGCTGAAGATGATGCCCCGCATGATGGGAAAGTACTTTTTCAGGTTCATGACCTGCAGGAGATCGCCGCCCGGTTGCGCGTTTGCGCCGGCTTGCGCCTGTGTGACCGGGTGCGGCGGCCCTGCTGTGGGGGTCTGCCTGTTTGCCGGGCCGTTTGTATGGACCTGGCCTTGTGCCTCTGTCATGATTCGCCAACCTCCCTGGTCTTGCCCGGAAAAGTCGCAAGGAAGCCTGTTGGGCCTTGTGGTGCCGTGCGGTCCGCCGCAACGGTCAGGCCGTGCGCCGTGCCTCGCCGCTTTGCGGTTGCATGGCGTACCCTGGCGGCGCCTGGTAGTTGGTCATACGCCAGCATGCCACCTGATGGCCGCCGCCTGCCTCCAGCAGGGGTGGTTCCAGCTGGCGGCAGATGTCCCGCGCAAACTCGCAGCGCGGATGGAACCGGCATCCCCGCGGCATGGCGAAGGGGTTGGGCACCGTGCCCGCAATGGTATGCAGGCGGTCCTGGTCCTCGTGCAATTTGGGGATGGAGCCCAGCAACCCGATGGTATACGGGTGGCGGGGATCGGCGAAGATGGTTCGCACATCCGCCGCCTCCACGACCTTGCCGGTGTACATGACGGCCACTTTGTCGGCCATCTCCGCGATGACGCCCATGTCATGGGTGATCAGCAAAATGGATGTCTTCAGCTCGTCGCGGAGCTTGCGCATCAGATCGAGGATCTGGGCCTGAATGGTCACGTCCAGGGCGGTGGTCGGTTCGTCGGCGATGAGCAGCTTCGGATTACAGGACAGGGCCATGGCAATCATGACCCGCTGGCGCATACCGCCGCTCATCTGGTGCGGATACTCATCGATGCGTTTGTCCGCCTCGGGAATCCCCACCAGCTTCAGCATCTCAATGGTTTTGCGGCGGGCTTGGGCCTTGGAGAGCTTCTGGTGGAGGATGAGGACCTCCATGATCTGGTCGCCGACGGTGTACACGGGGTTCAGGGAGGTCATGGGCTCCTGGAAGATCATGGAGATCTCGTTGCCGCGGATGCGGCGCATCTCCGCCTCGGTCTTCTTCAGCAGGTCCTCACCGCCGAAGAGGATCTGGCCGGAAACCACCTTCCCGGGCGGCTTGGGGATCAGGCCCATGATGGTCAGGGAGGTCACGCTTTTCCCGCAGCCGGACTCCCCCACCAACCCCAGGGTCTCTCCTTTGTCCAACGTGAAGTCGACGCCGTCCACCGCCGGCACCACGCCGTCCTCGGTATAGAAGTACGTGCGCAGGTCATGGATTTCCAGCAGACGTTCCGCCACGCAAAGCGCCTCCTTTCCGCTGTTCTTTATTTCCCTACGGGAATAGAGATTCCTTCTTCCAGCCCTTGCGCTCCCGGGGGCGAAGTGCTAAACTACCACAGGCCGGAAGCTCGCAGGGATGGCTTCATGGGGCGGGGCAGAAGATTTTCCCGGAATGCCGCGCTCCCGGCAGGAACTTGCGATTTCTCGTGGTATCTTCATATTAGAACCGCGTTCCCGTTTTCCGAGAACACGGTGGCAGTAGAGGGTCTTACAGGAAACCTGTAGTGCACAGGACCGAAACGTAGAAGTCAAGGACTTAGGAGGAGAAGAACCGGTGAAACGACTGACTGCCATCGCCTTCGTCATTGCCTTGTTGGTGTTGGCGCTGCCGGCTGTCTCATTGGCAGCCAATCCCCATCCCAGCGGCCGCATAGTGGTGGGAATGCTGGGAGACGCCGAGACCCTGAACCCGTTGTTGAGTGAAAACCAGAACGAACAAGACATCTTGAACGGGATCTTCGACAACCTGCTGAAAGTCGACGATCACGGCAACTTCCTGCCCGACCTGGCCACGCAGGTGCCTACCATCCAAAACGGCGGCATTTCCAAGGACGGTCTGGTCTACACCTTCCATCTGCGCAAGGATGTGAAGTGGCACGATGGCCAGCCCTTCACGGCCAAGGACGTCATCTTCACCTGGAAAACCATCATGAATCCGAAAGTGCCGGTGGTGAGCCGCAGCGGGTTCGACAAGATCGCCCAGATGACGGCACCCGATCCCTACACGGTGATCATGCGCCTGAAGGAGCCGTTTGCTCCATTTCTTCTGAACTGGTCCGGCCCGGGAATCGTGCCGGAGCACATCCTGGCGAAGGTTCCGGCCGACCAGATCACCAAGGCGGGCGCATTCTCACATCACCCCATCGGCACCGGCCCGTTCATGTTCAAGGAATGGAAGAGCGGGAGCTACGTCCTGCTGACGGCCAACAAGAACTACTTCGGCCAGGGCCCCTACCTCAGTGAAGTGGTCTTCAAGGTCGTGCCGGACAGCAACACCCTGCTGACCCAGCTGCGCACCCACGAGATTGACATCCTGCCGGGGGCGCAGCCGAACCAGTACAGCGAGCTGACCAAGATCCAGGGCATCAAGATCCTGAAGAAAGATGCGGCAATCTACGCCCACATTACGCCGAACACCATCAAAAACCCGATTCTGGCCGACAAGCGGGTGCGCCAAGCGCTGGAGTACGCCCTGCCGCGCCAGGAGATCGTGGCCAAGGTGCTGGGCGGCATTGGCCGCGTGGCCAGCGCAGCCAGCATTACGCCGACCAACTGGGCCTTCAACCCGAACCTGAAACCGTATCCGTTCGATCTGAACAAGGCGAAGGCGTTGCTGGCGGAGGCGGGCTGGAAACCGGGGCCGGACGGCATCCTGCAGAAGGACGGTAGGCCGCTGAAGCTGACCATCAGCACCAACGCCGGCAACAAGACCCGCGAGATGATCGAGCAGATTGCCCAGCAGTACTGGCGCCAGATCGGTGTCGATCTGCAGATCCAGAACTACGAGCCCACTACGTTCTTCGGCGACATTCTGGACCACATGAAGTTCGACCTCGCTCTGTTCGCCTGGGTCTCGCCGCCGGATCCGGACGAGACCACCCTTTACGCCTCCTGGCAGATTCCGGATCCCGCCACCGGCAACACCAATGGCCAGAACTACGCCGGGTACAAGAATCCGGAGATCGACAAGATTCTCAAAGAGGCCGTGGCCACCCCGGACATGGCCGTCCGGAAGAAGCTGTACTGGCGCGAGCAGGAGATCCTGCACGAGGATCTACCGTTGCTCTATCTGTACTACTATCAGGACATCCACGCTTATAATGCGAACCTGCTGAACTACCGGCCTTCTGGCACCACGGTCGGAAATTGCTGGAACATCGCCCTCTGGCAGTTGAAGAAGTAGGCAGGCCGTTTTCCTTCGCGGCTTTGTTGCGGGGCGAGTCTGTGGAAACGATCAGGCGTGGGCAGCCGGCGAGCACGGCTGCCCACCTGCTTGAGGATCCCAGAGAGTCTGTTCCGCAGGCGGTCCCGGTGGTGAAAGAAAGCCCGAACAGATGATGAAAGCGCCGACTGCAGGCGCGGAGTAAGGACAGTCGAAGGGGCAGAAAAGATGGCGAGATACATCCTGAGGCGCCTGCTGCAGGCGATCCCCCTGCTACTCCTGGTCTCAATCATATCGTTTTTTATCATGCAACTCACACCTGGCGGACCCATGGCGATGTATCTGATGAATCCTAAGGTCACGGCTGCGGATATCGCCCGCCTGGAACACTTGTACGGGCTGGACCAGCCCATTTACGTCCAGTATTTTAAGTGGTTGTGGGCCTTGCTGCACGGGAACCTCGGCTTCTCCTACAAGACCGGCCAGCCTGTGCTGGCCATGATTCTCAGCCGGCTGCCCAACACTCTGGAACTGATGATCGCGGCGTTTATCCTGGCCGTGGCGGTGGCCATCCCCGCCGGCATCTTCTCGGCGGTGCGGCGTTACACCTTTGGGGATCATGTGGTCACGGTATTCACCTTCATGGGGGTGGCGATCCCTTCCTTCTGGTTCGGCCTCATGCTGCAGCTGCTTTTCTCTGTGCAGCTGGGCTGGCTGCCCTCGGCGGGCATGATGACCATTGGGGCGCCGTTCAGCCTCCTGGATCGCATTCGCCACCTGATCCTGCCTGCCTTCATGTTGGGCCTGCTGAGCATGGCTGGCTGGACGCGCTACATGCGTTCCAGTATGCTCGATGCTTTGTCCGAGGATTACATTCGCACCGCCCGGGCCAAGGGGTTGGCAGAGCGGGTCGTACACTGGAAGCACGCCGTGAAGAATGCCTTGATCCCGGTGATCACGATCATGGGGCTGGAGATTCCTTCCTGGTTCGCAGGGGCGGTGATTACGGAAACGGTCTTTGCCTGGCCCGGGATGGGGCGGCTTTATTGGGACTCCGTGGGTAGCCGCGACTACCCGGTGTTGATGGGTGCGCTGATGCTCACCACGTTTATGGTGGTCGTAGGGAACCTGGTGGCTGATGTGCTGTATGGGATCGTAGATCCCCGGATCCGTTATGATTAGAAAGGGGGCGAAGGCTGTGGAAGACATGCAACTGGAGCTGGCAGAGCCGGCAGCGGCAGAACCCAAGGAGCTCGTCCAAAGCCCTTGGCGTTTGGCCGTGCGGCATTTTGCCCGCAACCCCCTGGCTGTGGCTGGGTTGGTATTTATCGCCTTTGTTACATTGATGGCCCTCTTCGCCCCAGTGATCGCTCCGTACAAGTTCGACGCCATTGACCTGTTCAATATCAAGGCGCCGCCCTCCGCGCAGCATTGGCTGGGCACGGACGAACTGGGCCGGGATGAGCTCACTCGCTTGCTTTACGGTGCCCGGGTTTCCTTGTCTGTGGGCCTGCTGGCAACTTTGCTGTCCACGCTGATCGGATTGGTCGTGGGCGCTGTATCCGGATATTTCGGCGGCTGGATCGACACGATCCTGATGCGCTTCGTGGAGGCCATGCTGTCGTTTCCTTCTCTGTTCCTCTTGATCATCCTGGCGTCGCTGATCCCGACGGGAATCGATGTGAAGGCCATGGTTCTCATCCTGGGGCTGTTTGGCTGGATGGGGCTGGCCAGGTTGATCCGGGCGGAATTCCTTGCCATCAAACAAAAGGAATACGCCGAGGCAGCCGTCGCCTTGGGCGTGCCCACCTGGCGCATTATGCTCCGCCATTTTCTGCCAAACGCCCTGGGCGTCATCATCGTCAGCATGACCCTGGGTGTGGGTGGCAATATCCTTTCGGAATCCGCGTTGAGCTTTCTGGGCGTCGGCATTCAGCCGCCTACGGCCAGTTGGGGCAACATGCTGACAAATGCCCAGGATTACGTGTGGAACGCACCCTGGCTGGCGGTCTGGCCCGGTCTGGCGATTTTCCTCACGGTTTTGGCGTTCAACTTTGTGGGCGATGGGTTGCGGGATGCCTTTGACCCGCACTCCAAGCGTTGAGCACGGGGCACAGCGGCCGGACGGCAGCCGTCCGGCTGCGGTCCGGCGACACGTTCGCTGGAACCCTGCGGAGAACCCGCGATTTTGGCAGGAAATCTGAAGGAACCCTCGAAATGCGTAACCATTATGCAAGCCTGTGGTGGGCGAAATGGCCGAGCAAGGTTGCAGCAGGGAGGACGTGGTAGATTTGGCAGAACGTCTGTTGGAAATCCGTGATCTGCGCACGTATTTCTACACCGAGGACGGCGTGGTTCCTTCTGTGGACGGCGTCGATCTCACCATCGATAAAGGGGAGACCCTGGGCCTGGTGGGAGAGTCGGGCTGCGGCAAGAGCGTCACCTCTCTCAGTATCATGGGCCTGATCCCCAAGCCGCCGGGAAAGATCGTGTCCGGGGAGATCCTCTTCAACGGCCAGGACCTGCTGAAGAAATCCGAGGCCGAGATGCGGCATATCCGGGGCAACGAGATCTCTATGATCTTCCAGGAGCCCATGACCTCCCTCAACCCGGTCTACACCGTGGGCGACCAGATCATGGAGGTTCTCATCCTTCATCAGAAGCTGGGCAAGGCCGAGGCCCGCGCCAAGACCATTGAGATGCTACGGCTGGTCGGCATTCCGGAGGCGGACAAGCGGGTGGATGAATACCCGCACCAGATGAGCGGCGGCATGCGCCAGCGCGTCATGATTGCTATGGCGTTGTCCTGTAATCCAAAGCTGCTCATCGCCGACGAACCGACCACCGCCCTGGACGTGACCATCCAGGCGCAAATCCTGGACCTGATGCGCAAGCTCCGGGATGAGTTGAATACCTCGATTCTTCTCATTACCCATGATATGGGCGTAATCGCCGAGATGGCGGATCGGGTAGCCGTGATGTATACCGGCAAGGTGGTGGAATCTGCCGATGTCCGCACGATCTTCGCCGATCCGCGCCATCCGTACACTCTGGGGCTCTTGGGCTCCATCCCCAAGCTGCACGAGGACGCCGAGCGGTTGCGCGCCATTGAGGGCACAGTCCCGAACCCGTACGCCATGCCGACCGGTTGTCGCTTCCATCCACGCTGCGAGTTCGCCCGCGACATCTGCCGGCAGCAGGAACCGCCTCTGATGAAGGTGGCCGAGGGGCATGAGGCAGCCTGTTGGCGGCTAACCGACTATCAGTGGCAGGGAGCCGGAACGGCTCAGCGGAAGACTGCCTAAGTGTAGATGAGGAAACCGGAGAAGTGAGGAGGCCGATGTGATGGCAACAGTGGCACCGGAAAAGGCCCGGGCTGCGGCCGCGGCGTCGCAGGGGCAGTCGCGGCCGGAAACTGCGCCAAACAGTGGCAATCTGCTGGAAGTGCGGGGGCTGGTCAAGCATTTTCCCATCACCCGGGGAATCATCCTCAGCCGTCAGGTCGGGGCAGTCCGGGCGGTGGACGGCGTCAGCTTCAACATCCAGGCCGGCGAAACCCTGGGTTTGGTGGGGGAGTCCGGGTGCGGGAAGTCCACCACAGGGCGGCTGATTTTGCGGCTCATCGAGCCCACCCGGGGCGAGGTGATCTTCGACGGGATCAACATCCTGACGCTGCGGCCGGACAAGATGCGCGAAATGCGGCGCCAGATGCAGATTATCTTTCAGGACCCCTATGCGTCCCTGAATCCCCGCATGACGGTGGGCGATATCATCGGTGAACCCATGGAGATTCATGGCCTGGCCCACGGTCGGGAGCGGGACAAGCGGGTTCGCGAGCTGCTGGACAAGGTGGGCCTGGCTGCCCACCACGCCCGGCGCTATCCGCATGAGTTCAGCGGCGGGCAGCGGCAGCGTATCGGCATTGCCCGGGCTCTGGCGGTGAACCCCCGGCTGATTGTCTGCGACGAACCGGTCTCTGCGTTGGATGTCTCCATTCAGGCCCAGGTGTTGAATCTGTTGCAGGACCTGCAGAAGGAATTCGGCCTGACCTATCTGTTCATCGCCCACGATCTCAGCGTGGTGAAGCACATCTCCAACCGGGTGGCTGTGATGTACCTGGGCAAGATCGTGGAGCTCACGGACAAGAGGTCCCTCTATGACGATCCGCGCCATCCGTACACGCAAGCCCTCCTGTCGGCGATCCCCATCCCGGATCCGACGGTGAAGCGGCGCCGGATCATCTTGCAGGGCGACGTTCCCAGCCCCATCAATCCGCCTCCGGGCTGCCGTTTCCACACCCGCTGTCCGTATGCAGATGAGCGATGCGCTGCCGAGGAGCCGGAGTTTGTAGATGTGGGCGGCGGCCACTGGGTGGCGTGCCATTACCAGGAGCGTTTGCGCCTGGGCGCGAACGGGGGTAGGGCAGCCGCGGAGGCCGCGGCCGCGGGGGTGGGGGCGGCATCCGCGTGACGCCGTAACGCCGGGGGTGAGCGGGCGCGGGCGCCGGGCGGCGGGTGCACGGGCGCCCGCACCAGGCGGGGCGGAAGGCTGGAGGACCGTGCCGGCCGCGGGGTGCAGTTCGGTCAAGGCTCCTGACCGGCCCGCACCGCCCTTTCGGCGGCGTTTGCATGCCGCTTGTGCGGCTGCGCTTGACAGGTGTCGGCGGGTTGCCTATAATTAGTCTTGCTGTTCATGCCCGGGTGGCGGAACTGGCAGACGCGTACGTTTGAGGGGCGTATGGAGCAATCCGTACCGGTTCAAGTCCGGTCCCGGGCACCACAGAACGAAGGTGCGCGTGCCGTGCGCCGCCGCAGCGCATGCACGGCCCCGAAAAAGTCAATCGTCATCACTCCAAGAAACCGCTGGTCAGGCAGAAAGCCGCCGGCGGTTTCACATTTTCTCCGGGCAGGATGTCTCTCCGGATCTGACCTCTGGGGATATCCTCCCCCTGCGGGAGGATTGGGGCGATCCAGGATGAACATCTCGGAGGGAGCGCTGCGCGGGGATCGCAGCGTAGAGGTCCGTGCGCGGAGGGAGAAGGCCATGGCATCCGGAAGGGCGCGCGTCCGGGGAGCGTGGGCGCAGGGAGCGTACGCGGCCGCCGTGGGAGCCCTGGTCGTGGCGTTGCTGTCCAGCTTGACGGGTTGGAGCGCCGAGCAGATTGGTGTCTCCGTGGCTGGCTTGCTTCTGGTGCTGGGCGCGATTCTGAGCCTGGCGGGGCGGTCTTAAGGGGCGGGCGGTATGGGCGCCGGCGTCGCCGGCGACAGAAGCCAGCAGGTGGCTCTGCCGTGCCGCCGCAGGCGGGAGCCATACTGCATGTAGACCACCGTATGCCGGCCGGCCGCGTCCTTCTGGGACCCGGAGAGGACAGGCTCTGGCGGAGGGCTGGCGGGCAGGATCTGCTGCGCGCCGCTGCCGGCGTGTATATGGAATGCCCTCTGCAGGGCTTCGGCCGTCAGGGTCGTAGCCAGGAAAAGGCCTTCCTGCAGGATGCGCCGGGGTCCGGGCGGGCCTTCCGGCCCCTCGGCGTCGCGCCACGCCTCGGACAAAGCTGCGGCCCATCGACGCTGCGCGTCGCCGGGCAGCGGCAGAGGAGGACACCATGCGGGCGGCTTGTGGCCGGCCTCTTGGCTGAACCAGTCCAATCCCAACCACTCCCAAAAGGCCTCGCTGGCGGCACCACCGCCGGCAGGACCCCCATGTTGGGCTTTTGCCAACACATCCCGGGCGAATTCAGCCAGGCGGTCGTAAAGAGCGGGCCGGGCAGGTTCCAGACGGTACCACCCTTTTTCCTCCCAAAGATCCGCCAGGGCCTGATACAAGGCGAAGGGCCCGGAAAACAGCCCGGCTTCCACCAACCAGTCCGCGGCCCACCAACCGATGCCCGCGTTGTAGTAGCGATCCACCATCTCCGCCACCCGCAGCAAACGGCGCAAATCCCAATACGAGAGGGCCGCGCTTTGCAGCACGGCGTAAGGCGGCTCCGGATCCCACAGGTATCCCCAGCGCTCCGCTTCGGACCGCAGCTGTGTTCCTTTCAGAAGCTTGAGGCCCTCGATCTGCAGCTCGTCCGGGCGCAAGGCCATGGCCGCGTCGAAGCTGCGGGCGAATGAGGCATAGCCTTCGCCGGGAAGGCCGGCGATGAGGTCCAGGTGAACCCGGGCCCGGCGGCCTCGCCGGATGATGGCCACATGGTCCGCCAAGCGGGCGAAATCCTGTCTCCGGCCCACCCGCCGGTTCACCTCCGGATCGCTGCTCTGCACGCCGATCTCCAGCTGGAAGAGGCCGGGGGGAGCCTCGGCTCGGAGAAACCGAAGCAGCGGCGGGGTGAGGGTGGTGGCCGTGATCTCGAAATAGAAGCGGGGCCAAGGCGCCCGGGGTCGGCGGATGTGGTGGTGTTCGGCGAGCTCCGCCAGGAACCGCCAGAGGGTCAAAGCCCGCTTCGCGTCAGCGTTGAACGTGCGGTCGCAGAATTTGATAGTGGTGACGCCGGCGTCCACCAGCAGCTGCAGTTCGCTCTGAACCCGCTCCAGGGGGAAAAAACGCACGCCGCGGGTGGTGGACGAAAGGCAGAAGCTGCAGCGAAACGGGCAGCCCCGGGAGGTTTCGTAATATACGGTCCGGCCGGCCAGCGAGGGCAGTTCTTCCGGCATGTCCGCGTATGGCGGCGGCAGCTGAGACAGGTCCGGAAGTACCGTGGGGGCGGCAAAAAGCAGAGCGGGAGGGGCCGCAGGCTCCAGAGGCGGGAAAGCGCAGGCGCCGGGATGCTGGGCACGTTCTCTGGCGACCGGGCGCGCGGTCGCGGCGAAGGTCTCATACAGGGCTTCCCGCAGGCGGGCCAGATCGGGCACTGCCGCCAGTCGCCTGCAGACAGCGAGAAAGAGGGTCTCGCTCTCGCCCGGCAGGATGGCATCCACCGCCGGGTTTTGCCGCAGCAGATCCTCCGCCTCAAACGAGACTTCCGGCCCGCCCAGGAGGATCACGGTTTCCGGAAGAATGCGCCGCAGCAGATCTGCCAAATGCAAGGTTGGAGCCATGTTCCAGATGTAACAGGAGAAGGCCACCACCTGAGGCCGGGTCCGGGCCAGATCCCACGCCACTTCGGACAGGGGCTCGCCCAACGTGTACTCTTCCAGCCGCACTGCGGGAAATTCCGGCTTCAGCAGGGCCCGCAGATAGCGAAGAGCCAGGTTCACATGGATAAACTTGGCATTCAGCGTCGCCAACGTGATCTGCAACGATGCTCCTCCCAAACGGATGCCCGCTCCTGCACGCTCCCCGCGGCTGCGCAGCGCTCCCGGCGGTGATGCAGGGAGCGCACGGGGATGCCGGATCAGGCGCCGAAGCGTGGTGTTCCCAGTTTTCCCCTTCCGGGAAGAGATTCCTTCCGGGGGCCTCCCCAATATGCTGAAGAGCAGACGATCCGCACGGGGAGGGACCGGGAATGCTGGCGGACCGTGTGGCAGCATCCGGCATGGGGGCCATCCGGATGGTTTCCGCTCTGGCGGAACTGACCGGCGCCGTGCTGATGTTTCACTTCGGCAGTGCGGAAAAGGCGCTGCGGGTGAATGCCGTTCTTTCCCTGGTGGGGCCCGTAGTTCTCCTGACCACCACGGCCTTGGGGATCTCCGCCCTGGTGGGCAAGCTCCCTGCCTGGAAGCTGGCGGCCATCGCCGGTGGCGCCGGACTCATTTTTTTCGCCGCCACCCATCGCTGAGCAGGCGACTCAGATTCCCGCCAGGTCCAGGTCAAAGGCCGGGATGAATTCTTCGCTGGCGGCACCTGCCTCCTGTTGGTATCCATGTTCCAGACCCAAGGCCTCCAACTCGTCCAGGGCTTGCTGGTATTCCGCAACGGTCAGGCGGCGGTTGATCTCCGGAAACTGCCGGGCGCCATAAACGGGCACATATTGGGCCATGAGGCTGACAAAGACTTTGTGCGGCAGATTGTCGGCGATCCAGCGCAACACCGCGCGGGTTTCGTCCAGATGGCCCGGAAGCACCAGATGCCGGATGATCAGCCCGCGGCGGATCATCCCGTCCTTGCCCAGCCGCGGCACCCCCACCTGGCGGAACATTTCCAGGATGGCCGTTGTGGCGGCAGCGAAATACCCAGGCGCCCGTGAATAACGTCGCGCAGGGGAATCCGGAGCATCAGCGGCGTATTTCAGGTCCGGGAGATACACATCCACCAGTCCAGCCAATGTACGCAGGGCTTCGGGAGCCTCGTAGGCGTTGCTGTTCCAGACCACCGGGATGGTGAGGTCGCCGCTGCCGCGGACCTGCCGCAAAGCCAGGGCCACCTGGGGCAGATAGTGGGTGGGGGAGACCAGATTGATATTGTGGGCTCCGGCCGCCTGCAGCCTCAGAAAGATCCGGCCCAGCTGTTCCACCGTCAAGGGCCGTCCCAGCCCCTGTTGGCTGATGGGGAAATTCTGGCAGAATGCGCAGCGCAGGTTGCAGTGGGTAAAGAACACGGTCCCGGAGCCGCGGGTCCCGCTGATGCAAGGCTCCTCCCAGGGGTGCAGAAACGCTTTGGCCACCTGAACGGCGCGGCCTGCGGCGCGGCAGAAGCCGGCTTGACCTTCCAGGCGGTTGACAGAGCAACGCCGCGGACAGAGCCGGCAGGAGGACAACATCTGCCAGAACGCGTCGTCCGAGGCGGTGCCGCCCTCCCCGCGCCTGCGGGAAGCAGGCTGCCGTCGAATGACTATAACCCCCAGCCTTGGCTGCGGTTCCATCGTCATGCTCAATCCCGATGACCTCCGTGTCAATTGTACCACGGGCGTCGGGGTGCCCGGCGGCAACTTCCCTTCCCTTCCGCGTCGTTGGTATAATAGAACTGCGGGAGGTGGAAAACCATGACGGAAACTCGCCCCTTGCCTGCGTGGCTGGAGCAGGATCTGCCGTTCATCGTGGCCACCTGTGTCACCCACCGTCAGGATCTGGACCACGTCCAGGAATTCCTCCGCGCCCACCCGGACTTGCTCGACGACTTGCTCAGCCATGACAGGCTTTTTGATAAGATCCAGTCCGATGAGCAGGTGTTTTTGCGCATCACGCCGCAACTGTTTTTCACGGTGCTCATGCGCCACATGCAGAAGGCGTTGTCGGGCCAGGCCTACACGCTGGAGATTACGGCCAGCGGCGAGCGCGTTCCGGTCTTTGACACCGGTCGTGTGCATTGGCTTCTCCAGCAGCGGCCGGTCCAGGAATACCTGGCTTCCTTACTGAGCAGCTTCTCGCGGGTGGAATCCACTACGGTGGTCTATCGCCGCAGGGGCTATATCTACAAGCACCGGCACAGCGATCTGGACTGGAAGGCTCTGGCAGCCACCGACCAGCTGCTGGACGACCGGCATCGCTTCATGCTCTATCGTCGCCTGGGAGATCTGGCCCTGTTCCTGACCGGCATGTTCCCGGATTTTGTCATCAGCGGCCGGGCCTCGGGAGGAGCGTGGCGCAGCCGCAACACAGATACGCCGCCCCTGGAGGAATTCGTGGCGGGGGGCAGGCACTACTATGAGCTGGCGGCCAGCCATGCAGATGCGGCCAGCAGCGGATTGACGGAAGTCCTCCAGTTGCTGGCGGACAACTTCGTGGTGGCCCGCAAACTCCTGAACATCCTGGCCGACGATTATGTGGGACCCATGCGGGAGCGGTGGTTTGCCGGCATCCTGAATTAGCTCCCCTGTTCGCTCCCGGGGCGGGCCTGGGAGTCCCCGGGGCGGGTCTGGGCCGGTAGCCTCCATGCAGGCCTCAGCGGATCTGAAATCCGGTTTCCCCAGCCAGTGGCTCAGAACGCATGTCCACGCGCTCCACCCAGCCGCCGGCTGGGCCTTCCTGGCACCAGAGCACGAACTCCTGCACTGCCGCAGCCGGACCTTCCACGGCCGCCTCCACCCGGCCATCCGGCAGATTTCGCACCCACCCCGCCAGCCCCAAGGCCTGGGCCTGCATCCGGGCCCGCCAGCGGAACCCGATCCCTTGCACCCTCCCTGTGATCCACAAATGCATCCGGAGCCGTTCCGGCAAACGCGCGTCCCCCCCTGACTTCGACCGGCGCAGGCCCCGGCGGGGCACCTCCGGGAGCCCGCCAGGCCTGCCGCAAACCCGGGATTTTTGCCTTTGGCAGCATTATATCAGATGGAAGGAGAACCCTGTTCCAGCAGAGAATACCATATTATACGCCTAGCCCCGGGGGAAGGCCGCGGCCGGATTTGCAGTAAGCAGGGCAGCCTGAAAGGAGGATGCGAACGCAGCCACAGGGCCTGCAGCCCGGGCCGGGCACATAGCACATCGGTTCAGAGGGGGCTGCCGCCGCAGCCCCGGTGCAAACTGGTGAAAGGAGTAGCGAAATTGAGGAAGTCACTGGTTTTGGTTCTGGCGGCGGTTTTGATTCTGGGGTTGGCCAGCGTATCCCTGGCCAAGGTCTTGGATCCGAAGGTGGAACCCGGGCAGATTGGCAAGTACGGCGGAACCTTTGTGGACTACAGCATCAATGACCCGAAGACGTTCAATCTGGTGACGGCGAAAGAGACCTCCAGCACCGGTGTCCTCAGTCTATTGGTCTTTGAGGGACTCACAGAGGTCAATTACGAAACCATGGAGATCGAGCCAGCCCTGGCGAAGAGCTGGAAGTTCTCCGATGGCGGCAAGGTCTGCACCTTCCAGCTGCGCCGCGGCGTGACGTGGCAGGATGGCCAGCCTTTCACCGCCGACGACGTGGTTTTCTCCTACCAGATGTATTTTGATCCCGCCGTCGGTTCCAGTACGCGTGACGTGTTCATGATCGACGGGCAGCTGCCACAGGTGAAGAAAATCGATACGTATACTGTGCAGTTCATTCTTCCCAAGCCCTTTGCGCCCTTCTTGGTCAACGCCTCCGCAGAGATTCTGCCCAAGCACAAACTGGAAAAGGCCTATAAAGAAGGCAAGCTGACGGAGACGTGGGGTATCAACACTCCGGTGAAGGAGATTGTGGGCACGGGGCCCTGGCGCCTGGCCGATTTCAAGCCTGGTCAGCGCCTGGTGTATACCCGCAACCCCAACTATTGGCGGGTGGACAAGGCCGGACACACGTTGCCCTACCTGACGCGCTACATCATCGAGATCGTGCCTAATCTGGAGACGGCGTCCCTGAAGTTCAGATCCGGAGAGCTCTCTGCTTATGAAGTCCGGGGCGAGGAGTACCGCCTCTACAAGCAGGGTGAGAAGCAGGGAAACTACACGGTTTACAACGGCGGACCCACGTACGCTACCTTGTTTCTGGTGTTCAATCAGAATCCGAACGTGACCAAGGAGCCCAAGCTGAGCTGGTTCACCAACGTCAAATTCCGCCAGGCCCTGGCTTATGCCATCGACAAGAAGACCATGATCGAGACCATCTACGATGGCAACGCCGTTCCCCAGTGGGCGGCGATCAGCCCGGCGCAGAAGTACTACAGCAACCCCAAGGTCAAAGAATACCCCTATGACCTGAAAAAGGCGCAGGCGGTGCTGGCGGAGGCCGGCTTCAAGAAAGACGCCCAGGGTGTTCTGCGCGACCCGAAGGGGAACGCCGTGGAGTTCGTCATCAACACGAATTCCGGCAACAGCGTCCGCGAGCGGGCCCTGAATATCATCAGCGAAGACTTCAAGAAACTGGGCATCAAGGCCATCGCCCAGCCCATGGACTTCAACAAGCTGGTGGAAAATCTCACCACTCCGAACCCGTGGGATGCCATCCTCATCGGTTTGACGGGGACTTATGACCCCAACGGGAGCAGCAACACGTTCGGGTCCTGGGGCGGCTTGCACATGTGGTGGCCGCGTCAGAAAGAGCCCGCCACCCAGTGGGAGGCCCGCATCGACGAGCTGATGCGCCAGGGCGCGGTGACCATGGAACCCTCCGAGCGCCGTAAGATCTATTTTGAAGTGCAAGATATCCTGGCCGAGCAGGTTCCCATGATCTACACCGTAACCCCGACTTACCTGGGCGCCATCCGCAACACCTTCGGCAACGCCAAAGTGAACGCTGCCGGCGGCTACGCCTGGAACAGCTGGCAGTTGTTCATCAAGAAGTAAGCAGCGGCTGCATCGCGCCGGTCCCGCAGGGCGAAATGGGGCTCGGGCAGCGCCGCTGCCCGGCCCCATGCTTGTACGCTTCGGGCCGGCGCCGGGCTATGCCTGCAGGCCAGTGAACGGGCTGGCCGGGGAAGTACCGACTGTCTGCGACGCTGTGGCCCCGCATGCCTTGGAGCGGATCGGAGGGAACCGAAATTGTGGGCCTATATATTGCGCCGTTTTCTGAATATGATTCCCCTTTTGCTGGGCGTGAGCCTGCTCAGCTTTATCATGATCCACCTGGCGCCCGGTGATTTCCTCACCCAGGCGCGGCTGAATCCGGACATCTCCCAGGAAACCCTGCAAGTCATGGAAGCCCGCTTCGGGCTGGATAAGCCGCTGCCGGAGCAGTACTTCCGCTGGCTGTGGGGCATGCTGCACCTGGATTTTGGTCTCTCCTTTTCCTACAAGATGCCGGTGTTTCAGGTCATCGGCACCCGGGTGCTCAATACGCTGATTCTATCTGTCACCGCCATGATCATCTCCTGGGGCGTAGCCATACCAATCGGCATCCATGCGGCCACGCACCGTTATTCCTGGAGCGACAAACTGCTGACGGTGTTCGCATTCCTGGGCCTTTCCATCCCCAACTTCTTCCTGGCTTTGCTGCTGCTGTACGTGATCGTGGCTGCGCACCTGCCCTTGCCTGTGGGAGGCATGACCAGCATCGACTTTGATTACATGAGTTTCGGCGAGAAAGTGGTGGACCTCCTGAAGCACCTGCTGGTGCCGGCCCTGGTTCTGGGAACCGCGGGCATCGCCGGGCTCATGCGGCAGATGCGCGGTAATCTCTTGGACGTGCTGCGCATGGACTATGTGACGACGGCCCGGGCCAAGGGGTTGGCAGAGCGCATCGTCATCTACAAGCACGCGGTGCGCAATGCCATCAATCCGCTGGTGACCATCTTCGGCTTCTGGATCGCGGGCCTTTTAAGCGGTGCCGCCCTCACGGAGAACGTGGTGGCCTGGCCCGGGTTAGGGCAGCTCATCCTGCAGGCCCTCATGGCCAAGGACGTCTATCTGGTCATGGGGGCCATCATGATGGGCTCGGTGCTGCTGGTGGCAGGCAACCTGCTGGCGGACATTCTGCTGGCCGTAGTGGATCCCCGGATCCGCTACTCGTGAAAAAGGAGGGAACCATCGTGCCTGAAACGGCTACGCCTGCAGCAGGAGCACCGCTGCCGGGGGCGCCGCTGCCCCAGGCGGCACAGCCGGAGCCGGAACCGCGTTCCCTGGGCCAGCTGGCCTGGGCCCGGTTTCGCCGCCACCAGTTGGCCATGACCGGCGGGATTGTGCTGGCCGTCATGTACATTCTGGCGATTTTCGCGCCCTTTTTTGCGCTTTACCCCTATGAAGTAAGTGACCGGGAGAACTTCTATCACGCGCCCACCCGGATCCACTTCCGGGCCGGCGGGCACCTCACCTGGCCGTACGTGTATGCCACAGAGCGGGATCCGGCCACGGGGACCTATCGCGAGGTCCAGGGCCGGCGCTATCCGATCCGATTGTTTGTGCGCAGCTGGAGCTACACGTTCCTGGGGCTCCGTTCCAACCTGCATCTGATGGGAGTGGATGCCCCGGCCCGCCTGTTCCTCCTGGGGACCGACAGCCTGGGGCGGGATCAGTGGTCCAGGCTCCTTTATGCCGGCCGGATCTCCCTTTTCATCGGCATCGTGGCTGTTCTGATCACCACCGTCATCGGCATGCTCTACGGCGGCATCGCCGGCTATTACGGAGGGGTGGTGGACAACATCATGATGCGGGTGGCGGAGGTGGTGATGTCCGTACCCACCTTTTACCTGCTGCTGGCCTTGGCCGCCATGATGCCGGCAGGGCTGCCGTCGGGGCAGCGCTTCATCCTCATCGTGGCTGCCTTGAGCTTCGTGGACTGGGCCGGGCTGTCTCGCGTGATCCGTGGCCAGCTTTTGAGTTTGCGGGAGCTGGAGTATGTGCAGGGGGCCCGGGCCATCGGGGCCAGCGATCTGCAGATCATTGTCCGCCACATGCTGCCCAACACCCTGACGTACGTCATCGTGGCGGCAACCTTGTCCATCCCGGGGTATATCCTGAGCGAGTCCGGCCTCAGCCTTTTGGGGCTGGGGGTACAGGAGCCCGACGCCAGCTGGGGAAACATGCTGAGCCAGGGTATGAATTTGGTGGTGCTGGCACAATACCCCTGGTTGCTGCTGCCGGGTCTGGCCATTTTCATTGCGGTACTCTGTTTCAACCTGCTGGGGGATGGGTTGCGGGATGCTCTGGACCCGCGTACGCAGCTCTAGCCGGCGGGGGCTTTCAGGCAGGAATCTCCTGATGGTGCGCGAATAAATATTTGCGTGCCGGCGCGGGTTGTGGTAGAATAGCGGCTGGCAGGGGCCTGTGGCTCAGCTGGGAGAGCGCTGCGTTCGCATCGCAGAGGTCAGGGGTTCGAATCCCCTCAGGTCCACCAGCAAGACCCGATCGTGGCCGGTCGGGTCTTTTTTGTCGCCCGGCCGTGGCCCCGGTGCCATGGCCCACCGACCGCAACCCTACACATTGGAAGGGAGCCGTGATCTCCATGGCCGCATCGGCCCAGGAAGTGTTCTTGACTGTCGGAGAGACGAGTGCCTATGATTTCCCCATTCCGCCCCGGGCGGAGGTCCGCCAGCGCGGCAAACATATCCTGACTCTGTCGGCCCATGCCTTGTACTGGGACGAGGACACGCTGCAATGCGCAGAGTGCCAGCAGTCCTGCCAATCTGCCTGCAAGACCTCCTGCACCGTGGGAAACCAGGTTTGTGAAAGGGCGAGGGCATGAGCGAAGACCTTCTCGTCCGCCAAAGGGAGGTTCTTTTCGGCGGGCGGGTGTTCCGTTTCATTTTCGATGGCTACCGGGTGGTCCACGACGTGGTGAGCGGGGCCACCCATGTTTTTGATGCCGCGGCCTGGGAATTGTTGCCGGCCCTGGATCCGGGTCAGCCGCCCGGCCGACAGACCCTCCGGGAGGCGCTGCAGCGGCTGAATCTGGCTCCGGCCCCGGAACTGCACGAGGCCTGGGAGGAGCTGCAGTCTCTGCGCAGGCAAGGCCTGCTTCTGCCCAGGGCAGATGAGGAGGCGGTGGCCAGCCGCCACCAGCAGGAGCGGGTCCCCATCATCAAGTCGCTCTGCTTACACGTGGCCCATGCCTGCGACCTGCGCTGCCGCTATTGCTTTGCCGGCCAGGGGACCTACGGCGGGCCGCATCAGCTCATGAGCGCCGCTACGGCACGGAAAGCCTTGGACTTCCTGTTCCGGTCCTCGGGACCCCGCCGCCACCTGGAAGTGGACTTCTTCGGCGGGGAACCTCTCCTGAACTTCGGCGTGGTGCAGGATACCGTCCGCTACGGCCGGGAAGAAGGGCGCCGCCTGGGGAAGATCGTGAAATTCACCCTGACCACCAACGGCACGCACCTCACCCCGGACGTCGTCGCGTTTCTCAACAAATATGATGTGGCGGTGGTCCTCAGCCTGGACGGCCGGCAGGAAGTCCATGACCGCCATCGCCCAGGGCCGCTGGCTGGAGACGGGACGTATGAGCGGGTGGTGCCGGCCATGCGGGCGCTGGTCTTGCAGCGGCAGGGCCGTTGGTATTACGTGCGCGGCACCTACTGCCATGACAACCTGGATTTCGCTGCCGATGTGGCCCATTATCTGGAGCTGGGGTTTGACCAAATCTCCATGGAACCCGTGGTGCTGGCCGCCGGTGATCCAGGCTACGAGGAACTGGCGTTGCGGCCGGAGGACTTTCCGGCCATCGAGCGGGAGTATGATCGCCTGGCGGAGCTCTACCTGCAACGGGCCCGCGCGGGCAAGCCGTTCCGCTTTTTCCATTTCGAAATGGACATGGACAACGGCCTCTGCCTCAGCAAACGCCTGAGCGGCTGCGGAGCAGGCTACGAATACCTGGCGGTGGCGCCGGACGGCACGTTCTACCCCTGCCATCAGTTCGTGGGGAGGCCGGGCTTCGCCCTGGGGCACGTGGAAACCGGGCTGGAAAGGCTGGATCTTTCGGCGCAGTTCCGGCATAACCATGTCCTTGCCAAGCCAGAATGCCGGACCTGCTGGGCGCGTTACCTCTGCAGCGGCGGATGCCATGCAAACAACCACGCCGTCAACGGCGACATTCATATTCCTTACGAGCTGGGGTGCCGCATTCAGCGCAAGAGGCTGGAGTGCGCTTTGGGGGTCCAGGCAGTGTTGGCGGCAGAAGGGGCGTGGCAGCAGCATGGGAAGCGCCCGCAAGAAGCGTCCGGCGCCAGGGACTCCGCCTGACGCCGCCCCCTCCCAGCCTTCGGCGAGCTTGGAAGGCACAGTGGAGCGGGTGACATTCCGCAACCCAGAAACCTATTATACCGTGCTGCGGGTGCGGCCAGGGACTGCGGGGCGCACCCGGGGACGGAAGGGCGCGGAGCCCCCCAACCTGCCGGCGGGGGCCCTCAATGGCGGGCTGATCACCGTGGTGGGCACTTTTCCCCAGATCAGCCCCGGACAGGGCTGCCGTTTCGTGGGTCACTGGCAGCGCCACCCCGAGTACGGTCTGCAGTTTGCCGCCGAGTACAGCCAGGAAGTTCTCCCCGTCAGCAAGAGCGGCATCGAGCGCTATCTTGGTTCGGGCCTCATCAAGGGCGTGGGGCCGGCTTTGGCCAAACGCTTGGTGGAACGGTTCGGCGCCGATACCCTCCGGGTGATCCGGCAGGAGCCCGAACGCCTGGTGGAGATCCCCGGCATTGGCCCTCAGACCGCCAGCCGTATCTGTCAAAGCCTGCGGGAGCAGGCCGCCACCCAGGAGATCATGGCGTTTCTGGTGGGGCAGGGAATCAGCCCGGCCTACGCTAAGCGCATTCTGTTGACGTACGGCCCTGCTGCCGCCGACAAGGTGCGGGAGGACCCGTATGGCCTGATCCAGGATGTGCGGGGCATCGGCTTCAAGACGGCAGACCGCATCGCCATGAATCTGGGGTTCTCAGCCGGCGATCCCCGCCGCCTGGTGGCGGGGCTGCGCCACATCCTGGAGGAGCGGGCGGAGAACGGGCACCTCTTCCTGCCCGAACGGGTGTTGTTGCAGGAAGCGGCACAGCTGCTGGGGATGACCGAAACGGCGCCCCTGGTGGCCGCCCTGCAGGCGATGGCCTCTGCCGGCACGGTGGTGTGCCAGCAGGTTCCGGTCCAGGAATTCGCGCAAGCCTGGGCGGGGTTGCGCGAGGAAGCGGCGCGGCCGGGGCAGGGAGGGGCGGGTGTCTCCGCCGCTGCCGGCTTAGGCTCCGGCGCCGCGCCTCCCGTGGGCGGGATGGAGCCGGTGGTTTACCTGGCCCGTCTGCACCGGGCCGAGGTGGCGGTGGCCCAGGGCTTGGCCGCCCGACTGGCCGCCGGTGGCTCCGACGCCCAGAATGGCACTCCAAGGGTCCGCAGCGCCCGCGGGGACCAACCTGGCCAGGGCGTTGCGGAAGCACCGGCGGCCTCAGCCGGCGGGACCGAGGCGCAATCTGCAGACGACCGGGTGCAGCTGGAAGCCGCCACTGGGCTTTCGTTGGCGGAGGGGCAGTGGCAGGCTGTGCTCATGGGGCGCTGGGCCGGCGTCGGCATCTTGACCGGTGGCCCGGGAACAGGGAAGACCACGGCGGTGCGCGCTGTTCTGGCGGACCTCAAGCGGGACGGCCGCCGCGTTCTGTTAGCCGCTCCCACCGGCCGGGCCGCCAAACGCTTGTCCGAGGCCACCGGCTGGCCTGCCCGCACCATCCACCGCCTGCTGGAATACGGCCCCGGCGAAGGGGACGAGCAGTGGGGCTTCCAGCGCAACCACGACCATCCGCTGGACGCCGATGTCGTCATCGTGGACGAGGCGTCCATGGTGGACCTGCCGCTCTTCCGGGCCCTTTTGGACGCCCTGCGGCCTGAAACCCGCCTCCTCCTGGTGGGAGATGCGGACCAGCTGCCTTCGGTGGGCCCCGGAAACGTGTTGCGCGACCTGCTGCAAAGCCCGGCGGTCCCCTCCGTGAAGCTGGACAAGATCTTTCGCCAGGCGCAGCAGAGCCTGATCGTCGTCAATGCCCACCGCATCCATGCCGGGCAGATGCCCGAGAGCAACGCCAAGGATGGAGATTTCTGGTTTATCGCCGAGGACGACCCCACGCAAGTGGCCCAGACCGTGGTGAACCTGGTGAGCCGGCGTTTGCCAGACTACCTGCATTGTGACCCGCTGGAAGATATCCAGGTCCTGTCGCCCATGCACCGGGGCGACACCGGCGTGGATCGGTTGAATATTTTGCTGCAGGCAGTGCTGAACCCTCCGGGCCCTGCCAAGGGCGAGCTGGCCGTGGGACAAAGGCTGTTCCGGACCGGCGACAAGGTCATGCAGCTGGTCAACGACTACCAGAAGCAGGTTTTCAACGGCGACATCGGCCGGATAGCCGCTGTGGACCGGGAAAACGGCGTGCTGGAAGTGGAATTTCCTGCGGTGGACGGGCCTTCGCGCCTGCGTTATGAGCGGGAGGATCTGGACGAGCTCTCCATGGCCTACGCCATCACCGTCCATAAGAGCCAGGGCAGCGAGTTTCCGGTGGTGGTCCTGCCGCTGGTCACCGCGCATTTTCCTATGCTGCAGCGCAATTTGCTCTACACCGCCGTCACGCGCGCCAAGCGCTACCTGGTCATCGTGGGATCCCGCAAGGCCCTGGCCATTGCCGTGAAGAAGGAGCAATCTCTGAGCCGCTTCAGCCTGTTGTCCTGGCGGCTGCAGCAAGCCCTACAGCAGCAGCTTGGCACCGCCGAAGGGAGTGGCCGTTCATGACGTCCCCCGGAGCATCCAGACGCCAGGAAACGCTGGTCTGGCTGGCAGCCGCGTGGCTGTTTCCGGCCCTCTTGCCGTTTTTCCTCCTGGGCGGAACCGGCGTCTCGGCAGCCCAGGCGGGCGCGGCGCCTCATCCGGAGCTGCCAGCCTGCGCCGCTGGGACGGCCCCGGAGAGGGCCGCGGGGTCCGTGGCGGAAGACCTGAAGCGCATTTACCTGCACTGGCCGCAGGTGTCCCCGGCGGAAGGCGCGGCGGGCCTGGCAGCCGTGGTCCTCACCTATGGGCGGGACCAGGAACTGTATGACTGGGTTCAGCGCCACCGCACGGCGGAGCTTTCCCGCTGGAGCGCGACCGTGACCCAATTGGGCAGCCCTGCATTCACGTTGACGGCTCCACTGCTTCTGGCTGCGCTAGACCCGGAAACCGGATATCTGGGCTTCAATGCCGTGGCGCTGGCGGATATCTGGGCCGTCAGCCTCAAATGGGCGGTGGGGTCCTCGCGACCAAGGGCCGGGGAAGGGCACCGCTTCCGGCCGGGGCAGGGATGGGTGAACGGAGACCACGACTCCTTCCCCTCGGGCCACACCGCGGCGGCGTTCGCTCTAGCGGATGTGCTGGCCCATCGGTATCCGGATGGCGCGGCTCTCTTTTATGCCGGCGCCGCAGCCGTGGGGTACAGCCGGGTTTACGAAAAGGCCCATTGGCCCTCGGATGTGGTAGCCGGCGCCCTGCTGGGCCTGCTGGCGTCGCGGCAGGTGCGGGGCAGCTCCCGGCTGTTTGATCCCCACGCCGAAACCGTCCTGCCCTTGTTTTACCGGACATTCTGACCGCCCCGGGTGAACGGGGCCGGCGGCTGTTGCACAATCTCCGAAGGTGTTGTAAGTTAGACCTGCAGCCAGGCAACGACGAGCGAGGGTAAGGTGGGCATGGGGCAGGGGACAGGCGCCAGCAAAAGTGTGGCCCAGGCCGTACCTTCGGTTTTCGTGGACGGGACCAACGGCTACCTGGGGGAGATCCTCTCCACCGTACAAGGGGAGGGGCCGCTGCTCGGCTACCGCCAACTGGTGGTGCGTTTGCTGGGCTGCAACCTTCACTGTGCCTTTTGTGACACGCCCGGCACGTTCAGCCCGGCACGGCAGTGCCGCATCGAAAGACAGCCCGGCAGCCGCGATTTCCTGGTGGTCCCCAATCCGTTCACCGCTCCTCAGGTGCTGCAATGGCTGCAAGGTCTACACCCTGAAATGCACCAGGCGTTGGATATCACAGGTGGAGAGCCTCTGCTGCAGGCAGTGTTCCTGCGCCAGCTCCTGCCGGGGATCCATGACCTGCAGCTGCCGGTATATCTAGAAACCAACGGAACTCTTCCCCGGGCCCTGCGGCAGCTGGCAGGGCTCGTGGATTACCTCAGCGTGGACATCAAGTTGCCGGCAGCCACCGGCCTGGGGCCGCTGTGGCGGGCCCATGCCGCGTTTTTGCACGAGGCCAGGCATCTGACCGACCGTCCTCCGGCCTTTGAGGGCCGCCGGTTGCCTGAACCGCGGCTTTTCGTGAAGGCAGTTCTCACCGGTAACGTTCCGGATGGAGAATTGGACCTGCTGACCTCCCTGGTGGCGGAGGAGGATCCTGCCATTCCCTTAATTCTTCAGCCTGTGACTCCGTATGGAAAGGTTCAGGAACGGGTCTCGCCGTTGCGGCTCCTGCAGGCTCAACAACGCTGCCTGCAGCGGCTCCGGGACGTGCGGATCATCCCACAGGCGTTTCGCCAAGGCCTGGCGGCACCGGGGTAGTGGCAGGAGCTGCGACTCAGCCGCTGCGGCTGGAAAGTCAAAAAGGATGCCAGAAGGCATCCTTTTTGACTTGGGCTTGTGGGGGAGGAAAACTTTGCTTGAACCTCCGTGTTACGGTCATAGTATGTTCGCGAGCCGGGGGCTTATACGCCCCAAAACGGCGGATGGATGTGGAAAATCATGGCAGAAGGCATCGGTCGCGGTGGCGTGTCAGGACGGGTGGTCCTGCCGCCCCACTGGCAGTGGTCCATGGCATTGGTTCTTTTTGTGCTGGGCGCGCTGGTGGCGGTACAGCTACGTTCCCAGCTGGGCCGGCCTGTGCCCCTGGGAACGGCACGTATGGGAACCTTGGCCCAGATGTACCAGGAAGTGGCCAGCGAGCGGGACGCCCTGCAAAAAGAGGTGGTCCAGCAACGCGAGCAGCTCTTGCAGGCCATGCAGGGCCAGGAGCAGACCAAGGTCCTGGCCAAGGAGCTGGAGCGGACGCGGCTATGGGCTGGCTTGACGGCCGTGGAGGGCCCCGGAGTGGAGGTCACGGTGCAGGGTGTGGTTCCATCCGGCGCCGCAGGCCGCGGCCCGGGCGCTCCAGGCAATTCGGGCGGCGGTGGGGGGCCGGAGAACCCCTCATCCTCTGCCGGCCAGGGCCAAACCGTCGTAGGTGCCCCCCAGGTGGAGGATCAGGACTTACAGCTGGTGGTCAATGAACTGGCTGCAGCCGGGGCGCAGGCCATCGCCATCAACGGCCAGCGGCGCGTGGCCATGACCGAAATCCGCCGGGCTGGAACCACCATTGTCGTCAACAACGTTCCGATCAATGAGCCCTATGTCATCACGGCCATCGGAGACCCGGCGACCCTGGCCAATGCCCTGAGCATGAGGGGAGGGGTGGCAGACCGGCTCGCCACCTGGGGGATCCAGGTCAAGATCGTGAAGAAGGGCAGCCTGGTCCTGCCGGCCTTTGCCGGCCCTCTGGAAACCGGCGAGATGAAGGCCGTGCCTGCCGCGCCCTGATGGGCGCCGGCCAGGGTCGCGTTTGCGTGCGCCAGAAGGGGGAAGCCGGCACGCGTTTAGAAGGCCGGAATTTGGAGCATGATAACGACCGGAAAGGGGGGCGAGCAGTGAAAGCGACGGGAGTTGTCCGACGCATCGACGATCTCGGCCGGGTGGTCATCCCTAAGGAGATCCGGCGCACCCTGCGGATCCGGGAAGGGTCGCCCCTGGAGATCTTCACCGACCGGGACGGCGAAATCATCTTGAAGCGCTATTCGCCAATCAACGAAGTCAGTGACTTTGCTCAGGAATACGTGGAGTCCCTCCATGAATCCACTGGCCATGTGGCTTTTATTTTCGACGATGAAGAAGTCGTGGCTGTCAGCGGAGCCCCGAAAAAGGCGTTGTTGGGCCGGACCCTCAGCGACGAAAACCGCCAGCTGCTGGAGCAGCGCCGCACCCTGATCCTGACAGACCATGCCTCCGACTTTCTACCAGGGTTGGAGTTCACCCATTTGTGCGTCTCGCCCATTCTCAAGGACGGGAATGTGGCTGGCGCCGTCGCTTTGGCTTCCAAGAACCAGCAGATGGGGGAACTGGAAAAAAAGCTCACGGAAACGGCGGCCCAGTTTCTGGCCAAGCAGCTGAACTGAATGCCGGCCGGACGTCCACCTCCGCTTCGCCTCGCCTCCATCCGCCGCCTGAATCCGGCGTGGGGCTCTCCGCCTTGCGCCGCGCAGGCGGCGGTTTGTTGCCGGGTCAGAAGGAATCGGAGGCCGCAGGGCGAATGCTCTTCTCAGGTTGTGCACGTTTATGTGCACAAGGTGGAATGGAAGGAGTGGCAAAACACCTGGTGGCAGGCGACAGACTTTATTCCCTGGCGGAGGCGCTTCGTCTTGACGGGCGCGAGACCCTTAACCTTTACAAGGCAGATCTTAATCCCGGCCTCGCCCAAATGCTGGGGCTTTTGCGCTTTGACCGGAATTACGTGCGGGCTCAGGGCGTCTCGGTTTGGGATGACCAGGGGCAGGAGTATCTGGACTTTCTTGGCGGCTACGGTTCGCTGAATTTCGGCCATCATCCCCCCCGGATTCAGGAAGCCTTGAAAGAAGTCATGGAGGCCGGGCGTCCGGTGATCCTTCAGGCCACCTTGAGCGCGTTGACGGCCGCCGCCGCCCACAACGTGGCATCCCTCTGCCCCGGGCGGTTGCAGCGGGTGTTTTTCGGCAACAGCGGGGCCGAAGCCGTGGAAGGTGCGCTGAAACTGGCCCGCGCCTATACAGGCAGACCGGGGTTCATTCATTGCAGGGGGTCCTTCCATGGCAAGACCTTCGGCGCCCTGAGCGTTACCGGCCGTGACAAGTACCAGCGGCCCTTTCAGCCCCTGTTGGAACATGTCCAGGCCGTGGATTTCGGCGATCTGCAGCAGCTGGAGCAGGCCTTGCAGGGGAGGCAGGCGGCAGCCTTCATCGTGGAGCCCATCCAGGGCGAAGGCGGCGTCCACGAAGCGCCGCCCGGCTACCTCGCCGGCGCCCTGGACCTGTGCCACCATTATGGCGCTCTTCTGGTCGTGGACGAAGTCCAGACCGGCTTCGGCCGAACCGGCACGATCCTGGCGGTGGAGCACGATGGGGTCGTTCCGGATATCCTCTGTCTGGCCAAGAGCCTTGGAGGCGGCATGGTGCCCGTGGGGGCATTCGTGACCACCCCGGAGATCTGGGACCAGGCGTACGGTGGCTGGGAAAAGGCGCTGCTGCACACCTCCACCTTCGGCGGCAATGCCATGGCCATGGCGGCGGTGATCGCGGCCACCCAGGAATTGGTCCAGGAGGGACTGGCGGACCAGGCCAGGGAGAAGGGGCAGTGGTTCAAGGCGAGGCTGCTGGACCTGCAGAAACGCCACCGCCTGATTCGCGAAGTTCGCGGCCGCGGGTTGCTCCTGGGCGTGGAATTCAATCAGCCGGAGGGATGGCTGGCGCGGGTGGGAGGCCAGGCTCTCCAAAACCTGGCCCAGGAATACACCGGAGCCCTGGTGGCGGGGCAGTTGCTGGAAAGGCATCACATCATCACGGCCTATACCCTCAACAATCCCAATGTGATCCGACTGGAACCGCCTCTGGTCGTTACGCAGGCGCAGATGCAGGCGGTGGTGGACGCGCTGGACGCCGTGCTCCAGGAAGCCAAAGGCTTCGCCGGTCTGGGACTGGCCACGGCGCGTACGATGCTGAAAGGCCTTCTCCATGCCTGAACGCACCATGCTTGGGCACGCCGGGCATAAACGCGGCGGAAGGCGGGCCTGCGGCGGGTGCTGCACGGGTGGGGCGGGACGGCGAACCGCCGCAGGTTGCCGACGTTGTGGTGTTTCAGGCTGTTGCCTCCGCCGCCCGGCCCCTCCTCACTGAGCAGGCGTCTGGTCCTGGTTCTGATTGGGGTTGGGGTTCACCGGCTGCTGCAGGGCCTGCTGGAAGCCGGCGCTGACGTTGGCTGCAGCCTGCTGAATGAGGGCCTGCTCCGCAGCGGCGATCATCCGGCGTACCATATGTCCGCCTACGGCCCCGCATTCCCGGGCTGGCAGGTCACCCCAGTACCCGCTTTGGACCTTGTTCTGGTCCAGTCCCAGCTCCTGGGCCACTTCGTACTTAAACTTGTTGAGGGCATTGCCCGCCTGGAAGATCAACGGCTTATTGGTGGTATCGGCGCCCTTGGCCATGTCTCATCACCTCCGCACGCTTAAGATGCGCGCCGAAGCCCGGCGGGTATCCTGATAGTTTCTACTCTTGCTGCCACAACTTGCGGAAAGGCAGCAGAGACTGGGGCTCGTTCAGCACAGGCCGGAACGGATCCACCCCTTGCTGCAGGCGCTGTGGGACCGTGAGGATGTTGAACTGTGTGGGGAGAAGGCCTCGGGCCAGCTCCTGCCAGGTGACAGGCGTGGAAACTGGCGCTCCCGGGAGGGGGCGGACCGTGTAAGGCGCCGCAATGGTCTTGCCGGGGGCATTCTGGAGGTAGTCGATGTAGACTTTGCCTTTGCGCCGCGCCACGGGCCGCTCCAACGTGATCCGGTCCGGAAACGCGGCCTGGATCTGGCGGGCCACCGCGTGCACGAAACGCGTGATCTGGGAATAGGTCAGTTCCGGGTACACCGGCACATAGACGTGGATGCCGGTGGCGCCGGAGGTTTTGGGATAGCCCCGTAATCCCAGGATATCCAGGGCTTGCCGCACCCAGAAGGCCGCTTGCACGGCGTCCTGAAAAGTGGCAGGTTCCGCCGGGTCCAGGTCAAATATTGCCCAATCGGGGAATGCCAAGGTTCCTTGCCTGGAGGGCCAAGGGTGGAATTCGATGGCTCCTTGATTGGCCAGCCAGAGGATGGCCGCCCGTTCGTTGGCCAGACAGTAGCGGATGGGGGATTCTCCCGGCTCGGCACGGGGAATCTTCAAGGTGGCGATCCAATCTGGAGCGTTTTCTGGGCAGTTCTTCTGGAAGAAAGAGCCGCCGTGGATCCCGTCCGGGTATCGGACCACCGTCAAGGGACGACGCGCCAGGTATTGGACCATGGTGGATCCGGCTGCCAGGTAGTATTGCAGAAGGTGGGCTTTGCTGTACCCCTCCTCTGGCCAAAACAGCTTCTGCAGATTGCTGACCGGGAAGTCCCGGCCGTCCACTCGGGTCCAGACGGTCTGGTCCACACCAGGGCCGGCCGGGTTCATGGTTCCTGGCGGGCCAGGCCGCCGCGGTAGACCGGATGCCGGAGGAGGCCGGACTCGGTCCTTTCCAAGAAAGCCACCCGGCAGCTGAGCAGGGGGCGCACCCAACGGAGGGTCCGGCCGGGTTGCGCGTCTGCCTCTGAAGGATGGGCGGGCCAGCCGTGGCGCAAGGCGTTCAGCACACGCCCGGCACCGCCCTGAAACAGGCAGGCTTGCGTCTCCAGAGGCCGCAAAAGGGTGTCCAGGCGGCGGCCCTCCGCCGCTGAGATTCCGCTCCCAACAGCGCCCCACAGCTGGAGCTCCCCTGCGCCGGGTTGTTTGCTGCCCACCAGGAGGGAAACGGCCTCGCTGCCCCGTTCCCAGTAGCCACCGATGTACAGGCGCTGCTCCTCGGGCTTTTTCACCTTGAGCCAGTGGCGGCTGCGCATTCCCGGCAAGTACGGGCTGCCCTGGTCTTTTGCCATAAGGCCCTCCAACCCGCGTTCGAAAACGGCAGCTGCCAGCTCCGGTCCGTTGCCGGGTAAGGAGGGCGAATACGCCAAGGCGCCGGCGGAAACTTCGCCTGTTTGCACCGGCGATAGGAGGTCCCCCAGCAATTGGCGGCGGTTCTGAAGGGGTTCCTGCATCAAAGACCTCCCCGCCAGGTAAAGCAGGTCGAAGGCTACGAAGGCCAGCGGCGCCGCCGGAGGCGCCGCAGATTGGGACACGGTGGCGCTGCGGCGGCCGCATCCTGCCATGCGGCGGGAGAGCAAGCTGAAGTCCGGTTGCCCGGTACCGGCAGAAAAGGCTACCAGCTCCCCATCCAGGACCAGCGGCCGGGCCGGGGCTGGCAGGATCCGGCTCAGGTCACCCAGCTCGGGAACCCTGGGCGTCAGGTCACGGCCGCTGCGCGACTGCAGCCGGGTATGATCGGAGACGAACGCCAGACAGCGGAACCCATCCCATTTCACCTCGAATTCCCACTGTGGCCCGCTGGGGGGGTAGGGAGCCGTCTCGGCCAACATCGGCCGAATGAAAGCCGGCAGGCCCGGCAGGCCGGAGCCGTCCTCCGCCCGGCTCACAGGCCTCCGCCCCCTTCTTGGGCCGGGGCTGCGTGCCGTCCACCCAGGCTTTGACCTTGTCCCGCCTGGACTTTGTTCAGGCTGGCCTCCAGGGCCGAGACCAGATCGATGACCTGGGCAGCCGGGCGCGGAGCGGGCTCGGCCGCCGGCCGTCCGGCGATTTTGGCCGCGATCCGTTCGTTCAGCTGTGAGCGCTGGACGTCCGGATAGCGCCGGGGGTCCCAGGGGACGGTCAGGTGCTCGATGAGCTCCTGAGCCATGGACCGTTCTGCGCCGCTGATGCGGGCGCCGTCCAACGGTACGCCTGCTCCGCCTTGCGCGGTGAGCCGCGGCTCTGCGGGCTGTTCCGGCGGACCGACGGGCCTTTGCAGCCATTCTTCATCCGGCGCCGGCAAGCCGCTGAGCGCCTCGGGGTCACGGATCTCGTCAGCATCGAACAGGGTCTCCACGAGCAGGGCTCTGCCCCGCGTGCGCACCAGAACGAGATGGGTCTTGCGGCGCATCAACAGGCGGGCCACCGCCACTTTCCCCGTTTCGCGCATGGCCAGGCGCAAAAGTGCGAACGGCTTCTGGCCGCCGGCATCGGGCTCCAGGTAATAGGAGCGGTTGAAATAGATGGGATCCACCTCGTCCAGCCGCACGAAGTTCTGGATGTCGATGGTACGCGTGGCATCGGGTACCAAATCCGAAAGCTCCTCTGCGTCGAAAAGCACGTAACGGCCTTTTTCGTACTCGTAGCCCAAGGCCAGCTCCTCGTCTTCCACCGTGCGGTGGCAGACTGGGCAGACCTTCTCGTAGCGGATGGGTGCGCCGCATACCCGGTGCAGGTAGCGAAAGGCCACGTCCCGCTTTTCCGTGGCCGCGTACATCCGCACGGGGATATGAACCAGACCGAAACTGAGAGCCCCCTTCCAGACCGGTCGCAAAAGGATCGCCTCCGGACGCCCCTGGCTGCTTTCAGGTGCAGTATCAGGTGTAGTATGGCTGGGCTCGTGCTAAAATAGAAGGGAAAGAACGGTGGGGGAGGACCCATGGCGGAGCGCTGGATTCTCCACGTGGATATGGACGCATTCTACGCCTCCGTGGAGCAGCGGGACCGGCCGGAGCTGCGTGGAAAGCCGGTGGTGGTCGGCGGAGATCCCCGCAGCCGCGGCGTGGTTTCCACCGCATCCTACGAAGCCCGGGCCTTCGGGATCCACTCCGCCATGCCCTTGGCCCAGGCCCGGCGCCTCTGCCCGCAGGCGGTTTTCCTGCCGGTGGACATGGGCCGTTATCGGCGGGTTTCAAATCAGCTGGAGGCCATATTGCTCCGCTTCACGCCTTTGGTGGAGAGGCTCGCTCTGGATGAGGCGTACCTGGACGTCACCGGTTCCCAGCGGCTGTTCGGCAGTCCGGCGGACATTGCGCGGGCCATTAAGCAGGCCATTCGGCAGGAGTTGAGCCTCACGGCCTCCGTAGGGGTGGCGCCCAACAAGCTGCTGGCCAAGGTCGCCTCCGACCTGCACAAGCCCGACGGCCTGGTGGTGGTGGAACCAGGGCAGGCGGAGGCATTTCTGGCCCCCTTGCCGGTGGGAAGGCTGTGGGGCATCGGCAAGGTTACAGCCCGGCGGCTGGCGGCAGTGGGGGTCCAGACGGTAAGCGATCTGCAGAGCTGGCCTTTGTCGCGTTTGCAGCGCGAATTCGGAGTGCGGCAGGGGGAAGAGCTTTGGCGGGCTGCGCGGGGACTGGACTCCCGTCCTGTGGAGACCACCGACAGAGTGAAGTCCATCGGGCGCGAGGAGACCTTTGCCTCCGATATACGAGACTGCCGGGAGCTCTATGCGGTTTGGCGGGCTCAAAGCGACGATGTGGCCCGCCGCCTGCGCCGGGCGGGGTGTTTGGCGTCAGTGGTCACCATTAAACTGCGGGACAGTGCCTTCCATACCATCACCCGCCAGTGCACGCTCCCTCACCCGACAGATGTGGGCCGGGAGATTTGCCGGACTGCACAGGCGTTGTTTGAACAAAGCGGCTGGCAGGGCAGGCCGCTGCGTCTTATCGGCGTCAGTGCGGAAGGCCTGCGGCCGGCAGACGCCGGCCGGGGCGACGATTCCAGGGCAGGGGAACCGAGGCAGTTGTCGCTTTTCGCAGCAGCCGGTTCCGCCGCCGGCGGGGATTCCGCCGCAGCCCCACGGTGGCGCAAGGTGGAGGAAGCTGTGGCACGGCTGCAGGAGCGTATGGGCCCTGGGGTGGTGGTCCCAGCCAGCGAATGGGGACAGGAGGCCAGCAGGAAACGGCGGGAGTTTCGCGAAAGGATCTATAGATTCTAAGTCGTCGTGAAATCATTTCCAGCATAGAACGGGCAACCTTTGCTAGCCGTGTTTCGGTCCAATCCCGCCGCAGTGACGCCCGCGGGACAGGAGTTTCCCACGGGCCGCAACGGTATTGCCTGGCCGGGCCAGGGCGGGATACCGCCGGTGTGGTCCGGGGCGGCTTTCCAGGGCCATGGTGTGGAGTGGCCCACGTCCAGACTGGAGGATGAGGTGGGGAAAATGGCGGAAAGTGAAGTCATTCTCACCGAGGATGGGCGGAAAAAGCTGGAGGCCGAGCTGGAGGAACTGCGGCAAGTCCGGCGCAAAGAGGTGGCGGACAAGATCCGCGAGGCTCTCAGCTTTGGCGATGCCTGGGAGAACCCGGAATACGAGACTGCCAAACGTGAACAGGCCTTCGTGGAAGGCCGCATCCGGACCTTGGAGTTCCTTTTGCGCAACGGCCGGGTGGTGGCCAAGGGCACGGCGCCCGATATCATCACCGTAGGTTCACGGGTCCATCTGCGGGATGTGGAAACCGGAGAGATTCTGGAATATACGATCGTTGGGGCGGGCGAGGCAGATCCCTTGGCGAATCGTATCTCCTGCCACGCCCCGGTGGCCAAAGCCATCCTGGGAAAGAAACCGGGGGAACGGGTCAGCGTTCGGGCCCCGGCGGGAGCCATCCTCTACGAGATCCTGGCGATCAATCCGCCGGAGGCGCAGGTGAGCTGAGACGCAGGCTGGCCGCCAGGCTCAGGGCTTATCCCCGTCCAGGCGAATTCGTGAAAGGCATTGACGGGCCGCCGGATTTGCGCTATATTAACGGTGTGCAGCGCCGCAGAACAGCCGGGGCTGTGCAGGGTCCGGCAGCCAGAATCTTCTTTGCAGCCGGGTGCCGGCAGGCGGTCCGTTTCGGGCGAATAGCTCAGTGGGAGAGCACCTGCCTTACAAGCAGGGGGTCGGTGGTTCGAAACCGCCTTCGCCCACCAGCTTCGAAACAGAATGGGCCCAGATAGCTCAGTTGGTAGAGCAGGGGACTGAAAATCCCCGTGTCGGTGGTTCGATTCCGCCTCTGGGCACCACGCGCGGAAGTGGCTCAGCGGTAGAGCATCGCCTTGCCATGGCGAGGGTCGCGGGTTCGAATCCCGTCTTCCGCTCCAGGTGGCGGCATAGCCAAGCGGTAAGGCAGAGGTCTGCAAAACCTCCACCCCCGGTTCGAGTCCGGGTGCCGCCTCCATCTTTTTGCCCTGCGAGAGTGATGGAAGCGGTAGACATAGCGGACTTAAAATCCGCTGGGGCCAATCACCCCGTGTGGGTTCGAGTCCCACCTCTCGCACCATACGGCGCGCAGGGAAAAAGATCGTCCGGCAGCGTGGACCGGCGAGTCCGCAGGCGGGGGTAGGCACAAGGCAGGCAGGCGAAGGCCGCGGGGCTGTAGCTCAGATGGTTAGAGTGCCACGTTGACATCGTGGAGGTCATGCGTTCGATTCGCATCAGCCCCACCAGAAGGGCAGTCCTTTTCGGGACTGCCTCTTTTTTTCTCCGGCATGGCCTGGGGAAACAGGCAAAGTGGCGCAGTATACGGGTTTTTCGGCCCTCATATACTACTGCGGAAAGGAGGGGTGGTCCATGGATTACGTTTCAGTAGGGTTGGAATTGGGCATCGACCAGGCCCGCCAGCTGCTGGGCATGAAGCTGGACCCTGTCATCAAGGCCGGGGCGGAGATCAGCATTCGTGAGAAGAAACACGGCCCCTATGTTTTCCTTGAGTACACCTTGGTCAATGAGTATGCCCTGGCTGGCACCGACGCCCGCCGCCAGTTCCGGACGGCCTTTGCCACCGCACTGACGGAGCACCTGTTCGCCAACTGCCAGGAGCACTATCTCCGCCGGATCCTCAGGCAGCATTACGGCGATTTTTCGCCTGAGGCAAGCCACGTGGTCCTGGACCGGGTCCGGGTTGAGCTGGAAGAGGCCGGGTTACCGGCCGGTTCGGACATCCGCAGCACGTGGTCCCAGACGGTGTCCGAACGGTTGCTGCGGCTGTTGGAAGAAACGCATGAGTTTCCACTGGAAGGATTTGTGCGTTTCAGGTTGAAAGAGCTATACCGGCGCTGGGAAGCCAGTGTGGATGCGGCAGTCGATAGCCTGGTGGCCAGCCAGGAATTCAGCGATTTTGCGGTGCTGGTTCAACGCTATCTAGAGCTGCAAGAACCCCGGCTCCCCTTGCTGCACGTTTTGCCGGGCCCCTCCGGGGATTTCCGGGTGCTGGACGAAGACGGTGACCCCCTGGAGATCCGGGTGGAACTGGAAGAAGGCGCCACTCCTCCGCAACCTCTGGACATTTTGCTCAGTCTGCTGGTATCCGTGGCGCCCAAGCGGGTGATTCTGCATGTGCCGCCGACGTCGCCAGCGGCGGCCACCATAGGCACGGTCTTTGCCAGCCGGGCCTACTTGTGCCCCGGGTGTGAACTGTGCCAGAAATCCCGCAGCGACCTGCAGAGGAGCCCGGAAAAGAAGGGCTTATGACATGGAATGGACCACCGCAGTGACCATGCCGGTGGTGGGGGCTTTCACAGGCTGGATCACAAATCTGGTGGCCATCCGGATGCTTTTTGTCCCCCGCAATCCCATCCGGATCCCTCTCCTAGGCTGGACGTTTCAAGGGGTTCTGCCGAAATACCAGGCGGAGATCGCCCGCACCGTGGGCGAAGTGGTAGAGAAGGAGCTTCTGACCACAGAGGACATTGTGCAACAGTTGCGCCAGCCTCAGTTACGCCAGATGGTGTTGGAAGCCGTCCAGCGCCAGGTGGAGAACCGCATCCAGCAGCTTCCTGCTTTCATTCCTTCCTCCTGGCGCCATTGGCTGGCGGCCACCGTGGGGGCGCTGGTGCAGCAAGAGACCGGGCGGATGTTGGACGGGCTCGTGGAGCAGGCTCGCGAATCCCTGGACCGCAGCAACGCGGTGTCCCGCATGGTGGAAGAAAAGGTCAAAGGGTTCGATGTCCAGCGCCTGGAAAGCCTGGCGACCCACGTGGCCAGCAGGGAGCTGCGTTTCATCGTGGTTTTCGGCGCCGTGTTGGGCTTTGTCATCGGCTTGATTCAGTTGCTGCTGGTGCAGGGCCTGGGCTGAGGAGGCGCGTGTTGCGAACACGTGCCGAGGTTGCCACGAAGATCGCCGGGCTCGCAGCGATTCGCAAACATTGCGCGGTCTTGCCATGCTGGCGCTGAAATGATATACTGGTCTAAAACACCCGTAAAACACCGCTCAGCGCGATGAAATCGCGCCTGAGCACGCGAACAGCCATGATGGGGCCGAGTAAGGTGTCCATCGCCCCACAGAGAGGAAGGGCCACAGGCTGCAAGCCCTTCTGGGTCGGGTCACCCGAAAACCACCCCGGAGCCGCGCCCGGAACCGGCGCCATCTCCGACGTCGAGGGGAGAGGGCCGCAGTATGGGCAGCCGGTGCTTGGCATGATCCAGCAGCACCGTTATCAAAAAGAGTGGAAAGCGCATCTGCGGCAGTGCGACCAAGCGCCGTAGGGCGCCAGGACGAGCTGCCCCGTCGCACGGGTCGTGTGGCCGCGCAGCGGCGCTTTCCAAAAGGGTGGAACCACGGGCACAACCCCGTCCCTTTGCGGACGGGGTATTTTTTTGTGAAAGGAAGGCAGAGCATGGACGAACGACATGTTTTGGCCTCCGGTGCCGCAGCCACGGACCCGGGAGTCCGCCGCGCCCTCATCCAGGTTTCCCTGGGAGCTCCTCCGGCAAGCGGGCGGAAAGGCCCTCAAGCAGGCGCACCGGTGGGCTCACAGGTGGCACCGGCAGCTGCGCCGCCCGGTGGCGCTGTTCCCCGGGTGGCGTTGCCGGCTGGGGCCACCGCAGGGGAGGCCCTGGACGCCCTGCGGCAACAGGCTATGCAGAAGTGGGATGCCAACCAGGAGGTGGCGGCCTGGGTCAATGGCGCCCTGGTGGACCTGAATACCCCGCTGGAGCAGGACGCCGAACTTTTCCCGGTGCTGGCGGACAGCCCCGCAGGGCGGGAGATTCTGCGCCACAGCACGGCCCACGCCATGGCCCAGGCGGTGCTGCGCCTGTTCCCTGGGGCCAAGCTGGCCATCGGCCCCGCCATCGAGAACGGCTTCTATTATGACTTCGATCTCCCGGTTCCCCTGGCGCCGGAGGACCTGCCGAAAATCACGGCAGAGATGGAGAACATCCGCCGGGAGAACCTGCCCATTGAGCGGCAGGAGGTCCCCCGCTCCCAGGCCCGGGAAATGTTTGTCCAAAAGGACCAGCCCTACAAGGTGGAACTGGTGGATGACATTCCCGAGGATACGGTCTCCCTCTACCGGCAGGGCGAGTTCATGGACCTCTGCCGCGGCCCGCATCTGCCCAGCACGGGAAGGCTGCCGGCATTCAAATTGGAATCCATTGCCGGGGCCTACTGGCGTGGGGACTCCAAGCGGCCCATGCTGCAGCGCATTTATGGCTGGGCCTTTCCTACGGAGCAGGAGCTGCAGGAGTTCGTGCACAGGCGCGAGGAGGCCGCAGCCCGTGACCACCGGCGGTTGGGCCAGGTTCTGGACCTTTTCAGCCTCCACGAGGAGGGGCCAGGCTTCCCGTTCTGGCATCCCAAGGGCATGGTCTTGCGCAACGTCCTGGAGGATTTCTGGCGGCGTGAGCACCACAAGGCCGGGTACCAGGAGATCCGCACGCCCATCATCCTCAACGAGGCGCTTTGGCATCAGTCCGGCCACTGGGACCACTACCGGGAGAATATGTATTTCACCCGTATCGACGACCAGGGCTATGCCATCAAGCCCATGAACTGCCCGGGCGGCATCCTGGTCTTCAAGCGCAAGATCCACTCCTACCGGGATCTGCCGGAGCGCCTGGCAGAGCTGGGCCTCGTACACCGGCACGAGCTTTCGGGCGTCTTGCATGGGCTCATGCGGGTGCGCAGCTTCACCCAGGACGATGCACACATCTTCTGCACGCCGGAGCAGATGAAGGCGGAGATCCGGGCGGTGATTGCCCTGGCAGACAAGTTCTACCGCATCTTCGGTTTCCCGTACCGGCTGGAGCTCAGCACCCGGCCGGAGAATTCCATGGGAACCGAGGAGCAGTGGGAGCGGGCCACCAACGCCCTGCGCGAAGCCCTGGAAGAACTGCACCAGGACTACCAGATCAACGAAGGGGACGGCGCCTTTTACGGGCCGAAGATCGATTTCCACCTCAGGGACAGCCTGGGGCGAACCTGGCAGTGCGGCACCATCCAGCTGGACTTCCAGATGCCGGAACTCTTCGACCTGGCCTACGTGGGGGAGGACGGCCAAAAGCACCGCCCGGTGATGCTGCACCGCACCATCTTCGGCAGCATCGAGCGCTTCATCGGCATCCTCATCGAGCATTTCGCCGGCGCTTTCCCCACCTGGATCGCGCCGGTGCAGGCGCTGGTGCTGCCGGTCACCGGCGAGCTGGAGGGCTACGCGCGGCAGGTGGCCCGGACTCTGGAGGATGCCGGTTTCCGTGCGGAGGTGGATGCCCGGGACGAAAAGATCGGTTACCGCATCCGCGAGGCGCAGGTCCAGCAGGTTCCCTACATGCTGGTGGTCGGCGTACGGACTCGTCTACTCCTGTCCCCGGCCACCAGCATGTAGGGTATCTTCTTCAGCTGGGCCTCCGGATCTTGTAGCCTATCTTCTGGTTGCGTTTATCGACTCCACCCTAAGACCAGCATCTAAGAGCTTAGCGGCCACCGCTTCCGCATACGGCAAGTGCCGGTCGGCAATGGCATTACCACCGCCTGCACCGGAGCCAACCACAAAGGAAAAAGCGCCGCCATAATGCTCGGTAAGGATGCCAATGAAGTTCGATGCTGCCAAAGACCAATTCGGTGAATCATGACCGGCCGGTGCTTTTCCCTGAGGTGAAAACTATCAGTAACGACCGAGACCAGCGGGTGAATGAACAGATCCGCATCCGCGAGGTGCGCCTGATTGGCGAAAACGGGGAACAGCTGGGCATCATGCCCACGCGCGAGGCGTTGCGTCTCGCCTATGAACGGGGCCTCGATTTGGTGGAAGTGGCTGCTGCGGCCCGTCCTCCCGTGTGCCGGATTATGGACTACGGCAAGTTCAAGTATGAGCAGAGCAAGAAGGAGCGCGAGGCCCGCAAGCGGCAAAAGACCATCAACATCAAGGAGGTCCGCATGACCCCCAAGATCGAGGAACATGATTTCGACGTGAAAGCGCGCAGCGCGGAGAAGTTTCTGCGGGACGGGGACAAGGTCAAGGTAAGCATCCGCTTCCGGGGGCGGGAGATTGTCCATTCGAATCTGGCCCATGAGATCATGATGAAGCTGGCCGACGAAGTGAAAGAAGTGGGAGCCATGGAGCGGGAGCCCAGGGTGGAAGGTCGTAGCATGATCATGATCCTATCCCCCAAGGAATGAGGAGGAAAACAACGTGCCAAAACTGAAAACGCGCCGGGCCGCAGCCAAACGCTTCCAGGTCACCGGGTCCGGGAAATTCGTCAAGCAGCGTTCGTTCCACCGCCACAACCTGGGCAAGAAGACGGCGAAACGTCTTCGCAACCTGCGCAAGGACGAAGTGGTGGCACAGGTGGATTCTGGGCGCGTACGCCGCATGCTGCCCTACAGCTGACTATCGCTGCCCTATGGTTGAAAGGAGAGAAGGACTATGCCCAGAGCCAAGGGAGGAATCGTCACTCACCGCCGCCACAAGAAAATCTTGCGCCGGGCGCGGGGATATTTTCAGGCGCGGCGAAGCATGTTTGGGCCTGCTAATGCGCAGGTTTTGAAGTCTTTGAACTATGCGTTTTTTCATAGGCGCCAGCGCAAGCGCGTGTTCCGGCAGTTGTGGATTGCTCGGATCAATGCTGCGGCCCGTTCCAACGGCATGACGTATAACCGCCTCATCGAGGGGTTGCACAAAGCCGGTATCACTGTAAATCGCAAGATTCTGGCTGAGCTGGCCGTTCAGGACACGGCGGCATTCGCGGCGCTGGTGGACAAGGCGAAGGCGTCGTTGCAGGCCTGAAACACAGGCCGTGCCGAGCCCGCGCGGCGTGCGCCGAGATCGTGAGGGTTCATGGGAACCACCATTCTACTGGACGGACATCATGGGCAAGCCCGGCGCCGGGCTGGCTGGGAAGCCATGTCTCCGGCCCGGGTGCTTGTTTTGAGCTTTTTCAGTCTCATCGTGGTTGGCGGGCTGTTGCTCAGCCTGCCGGTGGCCAGCAGTACCCCTGAGCCCGTGCCCTTTCTGGACGCGCTTTTCACCTCCACCTCGGCGGTGTGCGTGACCGGGCTGACGGTGGTGGATACCGGAACACGCTATTCGCTGTTCGGCCAACTGGTGATTCTGCTTCTGATCCAGTTCGGGGCGCTGGGCATCCTAACCATGGCCACGCTGATCGCTATTGTGCTGCGCAGGCGCATCAACCTGCGGGAGCGTCTGATCCTGCAGGAGGCTTTCAGCCAGTTCAAGCTGGCTGGAGTCGTAGATCTGGTCCGGCGGGTGTTCTTCTTGGCTATGGCCACGGAAGGTATGGGTGCTGCCTTGCTGGCCATCCGGTTTGTTCCGCAGTTCGGCTGGGAGCGCGGGTTGTATTTCAGCGTGTTTCATGCCGTATCGGCGTTTGCCAATGCCGGGCTGGATCTGATGGGGCATTTTCGCAGCCTCACCGGCTACGTAACGGATCCGCTGGTGAGCCTCACCATCGCCGGACTTCTGATCGTGGGAGGCATCGGGTTCACGGTGCTGCTGGATCTGGGCCGCCACCGCCGGTGGCGGGATCTTTCCCTGCATTCCAAGCTGGCCCTGACGGTGACAGGTATTCTGCTGGGCGGCGGCACTTTGCTGATCCTGCTGGCGGAATGGAACAACCCCGCCACCTTGGGCGGTCTGAGTTGGCCTGCGAAGCTCCTGGCGGCGTTCTTTCAGTCGGCTACGGCCCGTACCGCGGGGTTCAACACGGTGGACATCGGCCGGCTCCATCAGGGAACCCAGTTCTTGCTCATCATCCTGATGTTCATCGGCGCCTCTCCGGCGTCCACCGGGGGTGGAATCAAAACCACCACGGCCGGCGCTCTGGCTGTACAGGTGGCATCCGTTGTCCAGGGCCGACCGGAGGCGCATCTGTTCGGGCGAAGGCTGTGCAGGGAGACCACGGACCGGGCGTTGGCCGTGGCGGCGTTGTCCCTGCTTTTGGTGGTAGGGGTTACGGTGCTCATGAGTTTCACCGAACACTTCGGCCTTCTGCGGATTCTTTTCGAGGCCACTTCGGCGTTTGGCACTGTGGGGCTCAGCACAGGTATCACTCCTTATTTGGGGTGGTCGGGCAAGGTACTGCTGATCCTGCTGATGTTCGCCGGCCGGGTGGGGCCTGTGACGCTGGCCCTGGCGCTGGCGGCACACCAACACGTGGCCGACGTGCGCCTGCCCGAGGACCGGGTCATGGTGGGATGATTCCGGGAACAGCACGATCAGAGGGATCGGAAAGGGGGAGACCATGGCTCGCAGGCAGTTCGCAGTCATCGGCCTGGGAAGGTTCGGATCCAGTGTAGCCAGCACGCTTTACCAGCTGGGCTACGATGTTCTGGCCGTGGATGCCGATGAGAGCAAGGTCCAGGAGATGGCGGACCGGGTTACCCATGCGGTGCAGGCTGACGCCACCGATGACGCCGCGCTGAAGGCGCTGGGCATCCGCAATTTCGATGTGGTGGTCCTCAGCATCGGCGAAGACGTGCAGGCGAGCATTCTGGCCACCATCTCCCTGCGGGAAGCCGGGGTCAAGTATATCGTGGCCAAGGCCATCAACGACCGTCACGGCAAGGTGCTGGCCAAGATCGGCGCCGACCGGGTGATCTATCCGGAAAGGGACATGGGGGTTCGCCTGGCGCATAACCTGGCGTCGGGGAACGTGATGGACTACATCGAACTGGCGCCGGGCTACAGCATCGCAGAGGTGGTGGCCCCCCCCAGCTTTCAGGGAAAGACTCTGGCGGAACTGGATTTGCACAACCGCTACAATCTCATTGTCATGGCCATCCGGCACGGGCAGGAGATCGATGTGGCGCCGGGCGCCAAAGACAAGGTCGGTGCCGGAGATGTCTTGGTGGCCATGGGCGACGTGGAAGGCCTGGCCCGCATGGAGGCCGAACTGGAGGAGTAGCGGACGGAGCGGCGGAACACGGATGCAAGATTCTCCTGTGATGCCTGGCCGGGACGGCCCGTCACGAGCGCCCAGAATCCCGTGATCCGGCTCCTGAGCAGTCTGCGGCAGCGCAAGGGCCGCGATGCCACGGGGTTGTTCCTGCTGGAGGGCCGGCGCGCCGCGGAGGAGGCTCTCAGCCACGGGAATGTCCGCTATCTGGCCTATGCGCCCGAAGCCCTGGACGAGGCGAAGCGGGAACAGCTGGGCCAGCAGGTCATGGAGGCCCTGCGGGTCGGCCGTGGGCCGCTGCAGACTGTGCAGGGCCCCCTTTCTTTGCTCGCGTCCCTCACCACGCTGGACACCCCGCCTCCGGTGTTGGCCGCCGCGGAATGGCCGTGGACGCTGCCCGGCGATCCGGCAGGGCCGCTCCAAGAGCCTGGCTCTGGTTCAGCCCTGCCCGAGCTCTGGGTGGTGCTGGACGAAGTCCAGGACCCTGGGAACGTCGGGACCATCATCCGCTCTGCCGCTGCCGCCGGTGCCACGGGAGTGCTGGCAAGCGTCGGCTCCGCAGATCCCCGCTCGCCGAAGGTGGTGCGGGCCACCGCTGGTGTTTTGTTTCAAATTCCCGTATACAGCCGCGTGGATATCGTGGCTTGGCTGCAGGCGGCACGGCGCAGGGGCCTGCTGCTGGTGGCCAGCCATCCCCGTGGGAGCGTTCCCTATTTCCGGGTGGATTGGACACAGCCTGCGGCCCTGGTGGTGGGCAACGAGGGCCAGGGGGTGCGCCCTGCGGTGATGGAGCAATGCGTGTTGCGAGCGGTAATCCCGGCAGTCCGGCCAGTGGAATCGCTCAACGTCGGCATCGCGGCGGCCGTCATCCTCAATGAGGCTTTGCGGCAAAGGTGGTCTCTGCCAGGGATGCCCGAATCGTGAAGGGGAGTAAGGGTTTTGCCCGGAAGGGGAGGTATTGGTTCATTGTCTGCGCCGCGGCGTTCATGCTATAATGAAGAAAATGGGCGAGCGACCCCATGCGAAAGGGTGAGCCGCGGTGCAGTGGTGCGCAGAGCTGTTGTGGCGAATCTTTGCTTCTACGGGTTCGGTCCACGCCTATCTGCTCTACAGGCAGCTGGTCACCCAATGACCGTCTGGGTTGGATCGCATTCGAGTTTACCAACATAGCCAGGGAAAAGACTGGGAAGGAGAAAAGTAACGGCCTCTTACCCTCCAGGGAGCCGGTGGCCACAGACTGGAAGCGCCGGCGGGGATGAAGCCGTGAAGTTCGCTCCGGAGTTGCAGGCTGAAGCAGGCCGCGGAGGAGATCCGGGCCGGATTCCGCCGCCTGTGTGTAGGCTGTCCCGGTGGCCCCGTTACAGGCCGTCTATGAGAGGGTAGCAGGGAGGTTCGCCTCCGGCTGCGGCGCCTGTGTGCGCCCGGCGGGGGTACGCCGCCGCAGCAGTCGGCGGCCTTGCTGCCAAGCAGGGTGGTACCGCGGAGGGTCCTGTTCCGTCCCTGGAACAGTACCCTCTTTTTTTATCCGTCCGCAGGAACCCGCAAGGCGAGTCCTGCTGGAGGCGGAAAAGCAGTGGCGAGCACGCGGAAGAAAGGGGAGAAGGCCGGTTTCTGCAGGCCCGCCGGCCCGCAGAGATCCTGTGCCGCAATGGATGGAGACGCAGGAGTTCCTGGACATCCTGCAAGGGTTGAGGCAGCAGGCCCGGCAGGATATTGCCGGTGCCATGGATTCCGCCGCGCTGGAGGCGGTGCGGGTCCGGTATCTGGGTAAAAAAAGCCCCTTGTCGCAGCTGTTGCGTACGGTGGGGACCCTTCCGCCGGACCAAAGGCCCCGCCTGGGGCAGGAAGTGAATGCGGTCCGGCAGGAGTTGGAGGAAGAGCTGAACCGCACGGCCCGCAGGCTAGCTGATGCAGAACTGGCCCACCGCCTACAGGCGGAAGCGGTGGACGTGACGCTGCCTGGGCGCCGCCGCCGCCGGGGGACCCGCCACCCTCTGACGCGGGTGCTGGAGGAGATCCAGGACATCTTTGTGAGCCTGGGCTACTGGGTGGCGGAAGGTCCCGAAGTGGAGCTGGACTACTACAACTTCGAGGCCCTCAATTTGCCCAAGGGCCATCCGGCCAGGGAGATGCACGACTCCCTCTACATCACGGAGGAGATTCTGCTGCGCACCCATACGTCCCCCGTGCAGGTGCGGACCATGAAGGCCATGGCCCCCGAAGTGCCGGTGCGGATCATCGCCCCCGGCCGCGTCTACCGGCGGGACGCTTTGGACGCCACCCATTCCCCGGTCTTCCACCAGGTGGAGGGTTTGGAGGTGGACCGGGGCACCACCTTCGCCGATCTCAAGGGGACGCTAGCTTTTTTTGCAAAGCGCATGTTCGGTCAGGAACGTCAGGTGCGTTTCCGTCCCAGCTATTTTCCCTTCACGGAGCCCAGTGCCGAGATGGATGTCAGCTGCCTCTTCTGCAATGGCGCCGGCTGCCGCGTGTGCAAAGGCAGCGGATGGATCGAGATCCTGGGTTGCGGTTCCGTACATCCCTTCGTACTGCAGGAATCCGGCTATGACCCGGAGGAGGTCTCGGGTTTCGCGTTCGGCATGGGCCTGGAGCGCATTGCCATGCTGAAATACGGCATCGACGACATCCGGCTGTTCCTGCAGGATGATCTCAACTTTTTGCGGCAGTTCGCCAGGGGGTAAGCGTGATGCGGGTCTCATGCGCATGGCTCAAGGAATACGTGGATTTTTCCCTCAGCCCGGAGGAATTGGCAGAAGCTTTGACCTTGGCCGGGCTGGAAGTGGAGCAAGTGGAGCATCTGGCGCCCGGCTGGCGCGGGCCCGTGTGCTTGGGCAGACTAGAGGACGTGCGCCCGCATCCCGATTCGGATCATCTGAAGGTCTGCCGGGTCACGGTGGGGGCCGGGCGCAGCGTACAGGTGGTCAGTGGGGCTGCCAATCTGGTGCCCGGCGCCGGAGTAGTGGTGGCTTTGCCCGGATCTGTGCTGCCGGGGCCCAGGCCCATTGAGGCCACGGTGTTCCGGGGCGTCACGTCGGAGGGCATGCTTTGCTCCGCTCCGGAATTGGGCCTGGAGGGAAGCAAGGACGGCATTCTGCTTCTGCCCGGCGATGTGCAGCCGGGGCAGGATGCCGCCGAAGCTCTGGGTCTGGATGATGTGGTCCTGGAGATCGATCTCACCGCCAATCGCGCAGACTGCGAAGGCATGATTAACGTGGCCCGGGAGGTGGCGGCGGTGACCGGGGCGCCGTTGCGTCCGGCGGCGCAGGTGCAGCCACCGGGAGCGACGGCGGGGGAGGCTTTCGCCATCCCGTTGGCCCGGGGCGGCGCGGCTGCAGGCGCCACGGCCCGGCAGTCGCCGGCAGTGCAGGTGACGGTGCAGGACCACCAGCTGTGCCCGCTCTACACAGCCCGGCTTTTCGGTCAGGTGCGCCTGGGCCCGTCGCCGCTGTGGATGCAGAACCGTTTGCGCGCTGCAGGCGTACGGCCCATCAGCAACGTGGTGGATGTCACCAACTACGTGATGCTGGAATGCAACCAGCCTTTGCATGCCTTCGATTTTGCCCAGGTCTCCCAGGGCCATATTGTGGTGCGCCGGGCCAGCGCCGGCGAAAAGCTACAGACCCTGGACGGGGTGGAGCGGACATTGGATGAGCAGATGCTGGTCATCGCGGACCCCACCCGGCCCATCGGGCTGGCCGGAGTCATGGGGGGCGCCAACAGCGAGATCACCGGCACCACGTCCATGTTTCTTTTGGAGAGCGCCTTGTTCGCCGCGACCAGCGTACGCCGCACCGCTTTCCGGTTGGGGATCCCGAGTGAGGCTGCCAGCCGCTTCGGCCGCGGCGTGGATCCCCAGGGCGTGGTCCGGGCCAGTCTGCGGGCGGCGGCATTGTTCCAGGAGATCGGCGCCGCACAGCCCCTCGGTCCTCTGGTCCAGGAAGGATCCGCCCCGTCCCGGCCGGTGGAAATCCGGCTGCGGCCGCAGCGAGTCAACGCGTTGTTGGGCACCGGGCTCACGGACCAGGAGATCCGGACCACCCTGCAACGCCTACCCGGTTTCAGTGTGGCCCCCGATGCCGGCGCGCTGCGGGTCTCGGTGCCCAGCTACCGCATGGATATTTCCGCCGAGGTGGACCTGGTGGAGGAGGTGGCCCGGCTGTGGGGCTATCACCGCATCCCCAGCACCATGCCTGCAGGCGTGAGTCAACGGGGCGGCTTAAGCCCGAAGCAGCGCTTCGAACGGTCTTTGCGGGACATCCTGGTCGGGTTGGGCTTTTCCGAGGTGATGACTTCCAGCATCGTGGATCCCGGGGATTTCGAGCGCCTGCGCTTGCCGGACGGCCATCCTTGGCGCCGCGCCGTGGCCCTTTTGGCGCCGCTCAGCGCCGATCAGGCAGTGCTGCGCACCACGCTTCTGCCGGGTCTCCTGCAGCGTGTGGCTTACAACCAGCACAGGCAAAACGACGATCTGGCCTTTTTCGAGCTGGGAAAGGCGTTTATCTCCACCGAGCAGGGCCAGCTGCCGGAAGAGGTGCCCCTGCTTGGTCTGGTGCTCACGGGCCGCCGGGATGCCCTGCACTTCAGCCGCAAGCCGGAACCGGCGGATTTCTTCGACCTCAAGGGGGCTTTGGAGGAATTGCTGGAGGCCGCAGGTTTGTCCGCCAGCGAGTACGAGTTCGATCCGCTGACAGGCCACCCGAGCCTGCATCCGGGCCGCAGCGCTGAACTCCGGCTGGGATCCGTACGCCTCGGCTATCTGGGCGAAGTCCATCCGCAGGTGGCGGAGGCGTTCGATTTGACGGGACGGGTGTTGGTCGCGGAACTGGAATATCTGCCCCTGCTGGAGGCGCAGCAGAGAGACTTGCGCGTGGCGCCGTTGCCGCGCCACCCGGCGGTGCGGCGTGACCTGGCCGTGGTGGTGGGCCAGCAGATTCCGGCCCGGCGGCTTTTAAACATCCTCCGGGAGGCGGGCAAGCCCTGGCTGGAAAAGGTGGAGATCTTTGACGTCTACCGGGGTGGCCAGGTACCGGAAGGGAAAAAGAGCATCGCGTTCAGCCTAACGTTCCGTAGCGCCGAGCGGACTCTCACGGACGCGCAGGTGCTGCACGCCCAGGCCAGAGTGGTGGAAGCCCTACGGGAACAGGTCGGGGCGGAGATTCGTTCCTGACGGGGCGGCACGGCGGCATTCTGCCGGAGCTGTGGCCGCAGGGAATCGCTCGGCCCCAGAGCAGGGATTGCGCGCTGCCGCCGCCAAGTAATACCCCGTGGAAAGAGGTGGCGTTCCATGGCCGGCGGCGGGCAGCGGGAACAACGGCAATCGGTCCAGGTAGAGCTGGCGGGGGAATTTTTCCAGTTCCGGACCTCCGACGCAGTAGCGCTTTTGCAGGCCGCCCGGATGGTGAACCGGGAATACGCGCGGTTGCACCAGCGCTATCCCACGGTCCCCCGCCACCGCCTGGCCCTGCTGCTGGCGCTGCAGTTCGCAGCCGCAGCGTTGCCACCGTCTCTTTCGCCGGCCCAGACGGAAGGGCCTCCGGGACTGGCATCCGCGCGAACGACTCCGGGAAGGGTGGAACCCGCCGTTCCCGCGGCTGCCGCCTCCGAAACCCCGGCGCAAACCATACCGGAGTCCGCCGACTCCCGCACCCCGGCGGCCTCCCCTTTGCGGTCCCAGCCTCCTCCACCTGCCGGGCCTAAGGCGCTCCGGCAGTCCGGCGGGTCAAAACCCCCTTCCTTACTTGAAATGGAAAGGTCTTTCCGGTCACCGGCCGAGGATCCCCTTTGAGGCATGTGCCCCCGTGCGGGGCGTCCGGGTGGCAGCGAACCCGTCGGCAGAAGGCATAAGTTCCCTGACATGGTCCAAACTAGATGGGAGGCGGGTGGAGGCATTGACGGCGGGTTGGAACTGGGTGGATTGGCTGATCGTGATCATGCTGGGTCTGGCGGCCTGGCGAGGGATGGCCCGGGGGCTCATCCGCGAGGTGCTGGATCTGGTGGGAGCCGTGGCCGCCATTTACCTGGCTGTGCGTTTTGGTTCCAGCACAGGTCAGTTCCTGTCCAACTATTTTTTGGTTCCTCCACCGGCGGCGGGAGCAGCCGGCTTCTTGCTGGTGCTGCTGGCAGTGGGCGCGCTGGCCGGCTTTCTGGCCTCCTTCCTGCGCAAGGTCATCCAGCTGACTCCGTTATCCTGGGCTGACAATCTGGGCGGCGTGGCTTTCGGGCTCCTCAAATCCGCCCTGGTGGTAATGGTACTTCTCAGCCTGCTCATGGCCGTGCCCTGGCCGCCGCTGCACGGGTCCATTCTGGAGTCGGCCCTGGGGCCTTCGTTCCTGAAGGGCGCCAACATGGTGTACAACGGGTTGGACCGCCTGCTTCCCGGCGGCGCTCCCCGGGTGTTGCTCTCCCCGGAGGGAGTGCATCTGCATCCGGGTCCTGTTCCCTGGCCTGTATTTCAGGCGCCGGACCTTCCAGAGACGGGGCAATCCATCTGACGCACGCACTACCGGGCCCCACATCGGCGCCTGCTGCCTTCTCCCTTTGTAGCCGCCACGGGAGGGAACACCGTTGCGCATCTTCCTGAGTTGGCCGGAATTGTGGCCGTTGGCCATCCGCGTGGTGGTGATGTACGGGGCCGTTCTGGCAGCCACCCGCCTGAGCGGCAAACGCGAGCTGGGCCAGGTTTCCCCTTTCGATTTCGTGGTGGCCGTGATGCTGGGCGACCTGGCGGTCATCACGATTGAAGACGGCGACAAGGCGCTCTTCTACGGTCTGGTCCCCTTGGCCATCATCGTGGTGCTGGAGGTTCTGGTGGCCTGGCTGGCGCAAAAGAGCCGGCCCCTGCGCTACCTCATCAGCGGCAAACCGGTAATGCTCATGGCCGACGGGCAGATTTTGGCCGACGGCCTGCGGCGGGCACGCATGACCGTCGAAGACCTGCAGGCCGCCCTGCGGGAAAACGGCTTCTTCCGCGTCAGTGACGTGAACTACGCCCTCATCGAGAATAACGGAAAGGTCAGTGTGCTGCCGAAGTCGCAGCACCGGCCTGTTCAGCCTGCGGACCTGGGCCTGGTCACGGCCTACGAGGCCATCCCCGCCACATTGGTGGCGGACGGTCGGGTGGATCACCAGGTGCTGGACCGACTGGGCCGAGATGAAGAGTGGCTGCGCAGGCAGCTGGCCAGCCAGGGAGTCTCCGACCCCCGCCAGGCTCTCCTGGTCAGCTTCGACATGGGCGGCAAATGGTTTGTCAGCCTTTGGCCGCCTTCTCCCCAGGTGCCCCGCCGGCGCGCCGCACGCTAGCTCCGCACCGGCCGTGGCCGCTGTTTTTCCTACGCTGCCTTTCCCGCCGGAGAAAGGGGTCCATCCCGCTGGAGACAGGGGTCCAGACATTTCTCCAGCCCGCGCCCCCGGAGCAGGGGCCGGTTCTTCCCTGCGCTCCAGCCCCATATCTTTAGAAGGCGCGGGCCCGCGGCAGAGGTGGGGCTTGTCAGAGGCTGGGGGGCGGAGAGGATGAGAAAACCGACGATGCCCGCCGGGCCGCAGAGCGGGAGGATGCAGGGCCGGGGGCTGTGGGCGGGGCTGGCAGGCGCGCTGGCTCTGGCGCTGCTTCTGGCCCTTGCGCACCTCCACTCTCCTGCAGTGCGGGATACTCTGGGGGAAAAAGAGCTCATCGGTCCCTTATATTTTCCTGGCCACACCCAGGGGCCGGATCTCTCAGCCCGCGCCGCAGTTCTGATGGACGCCCGCACCGGCGTGGTACTCTACGGGAAAAACGAGCTGCAGAGGCGTGCCCCCGCCTCCACCACGAAGATCCTCACGGCCATTCTCGCCCTGGAGCGGGGGAGGCTGGACGAAGTGGTGACCGTGCATCGGGGCGCCACGCGGGTGGGTGGATCGCAGATCTGGCTGGAGCCGGGGGAGAAACTGACACTTCTGGAGCTGCTCAAAGGCATGATGCTGCCGTCCGGCAATGATGCGGCCACCGCCATCGCCTACCACATCGGCGGCAGTGTGGAGGGCTTCGCCCGCCTCATGAACCTCCGCGCCCGTCAGTTGGGGGCGTTTCACAGCCATTTCGTGAATCCCAGCGGCTTGCCGGATCCGAATCATTACACCACCGCTTATGACCTGGCCATGATCGCCCGCTGGGGCCTGGAGCTGCCGGAATTTCGCCAGATCGTCCGGCTTCGCAGCGACCAGATCCCCTGGGGAGCACACGAATGGCGGCGCTCCCTGTTCAACACGAACCGGCTGTTATGGGGGTTCGCCGGGGCGGACGGGGTGAAGACCGGCACCACCAGCGACGCAGGCCCGTGCCTGGTGGCGTCTGCCACCCGGGAGGGTTGGCAGCTGCTTTCGGTGGTCCTGGGCAGCAGCAACCGCTGGGATGACTCGGCGCGGCTGCTGGAATACGGATTCAGCCATTTCCGCCCGCATCAGGTGGTGGCCAAGGGCCAGAAGGTCGGGGAGGCGGAAGTCTACGCCAGCCGCCGGGAGCTGACGCTTCTGGCGGCCCAAACCCTGGTACTTCCGCTGCGTGTAGAGGACATTTCCCGCCTGCAATGGGTGGTGGAGCTGCTCCAGTCGCCGCTGATCCCGCCGGTCCAAGCGGGGCAGGGCGTCGGTTGGCTGAAAGCCTTGCTGGATGGGCAGCTTCTCGGCCAGGTGCCTGTCATGGCCGGCCAGTCCGTCCACAAAAGAGGGCGATCTGTTATAATGGACGGCGGAAACTGACCTGCGGCGGAGGTTGAGGCGAGATTGGAGCAGGCCAACTATGGCAGCCGGGCCCCCGGGGGCATCGCGGAAGAGACCTTGCGGGTGCTGGAGTTTGACAAGGTCCTGCAGCGGTTGGAGCGGTTGGCCGCGACCCAGATGGGCAAGGAGGCGGTCCGCGCTCTGCGTCCGCAGACGTCCTTGGAGGCTGCGGAACAGGAACAGGAGCGTACAGCCCAGGCGGTGGCCGTGCTGCAGCACAAAGGTGCGCCGCCTTGGGGCGGCATCACGGATATCCGCGGCATTTTGCGCCGCGTGAGCCTGGGTTCGTCGGCGGCGCCGGAGGAGCTTCTGCAGGTGCGGGATTGCGCCTACGGACTGCGGCGGCTGCGCCGCTTTCTGCTGGAGAATGCCGCGGACGCGTCCTATCTGGCCCAGGCGGCAGACCGGATGCGGGAATTCCCGGGCCTGGAGACGGAAATCAGCCGCTGCATCGACGACTCCGCCCAGATCACCGATGCCGCCAGCCCGGAACTGGGCCGGGTGCGCAGTGCCTTACGGGCGCAGCACGCCAGGCTGCGCAGCAAATTGGAGGAGATGCTGCACTCGCCCCAGGTGGGCAAGTATCTTCAGGAGCCATTGGTGACCGTACGGCAGGGGCGCTATGTCCTGCCGGTGAAGGCGGAATACCGGACTCAGGTGCCCGGCGTGGTACACGACCAATCCGCCAGCGGAGCCACCCTGTTTGTGGAGCCCCTGGCCGTGGTGGACCTGCATAATCAACTGGTGGAACTGCAGGTGCGCGAAAAGGACGAAGAGGCCCGGGTACTGACCCGCCTCTCGCGCCAGGTGGCGGGGGAGGCCGGCAACCTGGAAGCCGCCTTGCAGGAGGCCGGCGTGCTGGATCTGGTCTTCGCCCGGGCCGGTCTGGCTGAAGAGCAACGGGCCAACCGGCCGACCTTGAACACCCACGGGTATATCCGCCTGGTGCAGGCCCGCCATCCGCTCCTGCCGGGGCAGGTGGTGCCCATCGATGTGGAGCTGGGCGGCGCTTTTCAAACGCTGGTGATCACCGGCCCGAACACCGGTGGCAAGACCGTGACCTTGAAAACGCTGGGGTTATTGGCCCTGATGGCGCAGGCAGGGATGCAGATTCCGGCGGCGGCAGGCAGTGAGACCGCAGTGTTCACCTGGGTTTTCGCCGACATCGGCGATGAGCAGAGCATCGAACAAAGCCTGAGCACCTTCTCCGGCCATCTGCGCCGCATTGTGGCCATCCTGCAGCAGGCAGCGGGCGAGGGTACCCTGGTGCTTTTGGACGAGCTGGGGGCCGGAACGGATCCGGCCGAGGGCGCGGCGCTGGGCATCGCCATCCTGGAGGAGCTCCACGGGCGGCACTGCCGCACGGTGGCCACCACGCACTACGCGGAACTGAAAGCTTATGCGTATACCCGCCCGGGGGTGGAGAACGCCTCGGTGGAATTCGACGTCCAGAGCTTGCGGCCGACCTATCGGCTGCAGATGGGATTGCCGGGAAGGAGCAATGCTTTTGCCATCGCCAGCCGGCTGGGCATGCCCGCAGCCGTGCTGGACCGGGCCCGAGCGGCCATGGCTTCCGAGGATGTACGGGTGGAGGATCTGATCCGCAGCATCGAAGAGCGGGAAAAGGCGGCCCGCCAGGCCCAGCGGGAGGCGGAGATCCTGCGGGCGCAGGCCCGGCGGGCCCAAGCCCAGGCGGAAGAAGCTTTGGCAGCGGCCAGGCGGCAGGCTGAGCAGATAGTGAGCCAGGCCCGGCGGGAAAGCGAGCGCCGCCTCAAAGAAACCCAGGCCCAGATGGACGAGCTGGTCCACAGCCTGCGCCAGGCGGAGATGGAACGCCGGCGGTTGGCGGACGAGTTGCGGCGGCAGCTGGTTGCTGCAGGCTCTGGCTTTGCGGGGGACGGCGCCGCCCCGGCGGGGCGGCAGGCCCCCCTTCCCCTTGCAGGGAGCGGCCTTGCGGCCTCCGAAGCAAATCATGCAGGCACGGAGGGTCAACCCGCCCAGGCCGGCGTGGAAGAGATCATTGCTGCGGCCCGGCGGGCTCTGTCGGAGCGGCGGATGGAGGACGCCCGCTGGCGCCAGGGCTGGGAAGCCGGGAGCCCCGCAGCACCCGCGGGTGCTACGGCCAAAGCGGTGCGACCTGTTTCCAGGCCATTGCAGGCTGGCCAGGCCGTGCGGGTACGGACGCTGAACCAGACCGGCTACCTTTTGGGCGATCCGCAGGACGGCGAGGAGCTGCTGGTGCAGGTAGGTCTTCTGCGCCTGTCCGTGCCACGTTGGCAGGTGGAGCCGGTGGAGGAGACGGGCGCAGACGGGGAGCTGCCAGGCCCGCTCCAAGGTGCCGCGGAACCCGGGAAAAAGGGGCAGGCCAGCCCCTCCGCCTCAGCGGCCGGCGGATACCGTGACAGCGGCACCGCCACCAGTCGGCTGCAGCGCAGCAAGAGCCAGTCCGTCCGCCCGGAAGTGGATTTGCGGGGTCTCAGCAGTGAGGAGGCCTGCGACCGGGTGGAGAAATACCTGGATGATGCCTTGCTGGCAGGCCTTCCTTGGGTGCGCGTCATTCACGGAAAAGGCACCGGTGCCCTGCGCGAAGCCATACGGCGCCTGGCTGCGTCGGACCCGCGGGTGAAAAGCTATCGGCCCGGGTCCATCGGTGAAGGCGGCGACGGAGTGACCGTCATGGAGCTGGGCTGAGGCCGCGCTGACGCGGCGGGGTGGGCCGGGTGGCGGGCGTGGGTCCCGGGCAGGGTGTACGGACCCGGGCGCTATGCATGGGGCTGCTCACATGCCGTGGATCGTGCAATAACGGGTGGGCAGGCTGCGATGCGGGACCCGCACGGTCCCTTTGGCGGTCACCTCCAAACCGGAGTCCTTCTCATACCAGCGTGTAACAACCTGGTCCGGGGGGCAGGCCAGGGTTGCCAGCTCGCCGCTGGCCAGGCAGACCTGCACCTCCACCAGGTCGCTGCGGCCGCCAGGGGGCCGGTGGCTCCCGGCGGCCGCGTTTCTTCCTGTTTCCAGCACTGGGGGCGCTGCGCCAAACGGGCCGGCGGAGGTCGGCGAAGACGGGGAAGCCGGCTGGCCGGATCCCGGCGTGCCGGTCGGGCTGCGACCGCCTGTCCCGTTCGCCGCACCCGTGCTGCCTGCGGAGCCATTCCCGGTGCCGGAAGGAAGCACACCACCCGGGGGGCCGCCGGAGCCGGCCGCATTGGTGGCGCCGGATCCGGGCAGGGCTGCCCCGGACCCGGTCGTTCCCCCTGTCCTGGAGTCGGGTAGCCCCGGCGCAGCCGTGGGGGGCTGCCCAGTTGCGCCGCCGGACTCTCCCTGCGGGGAGGCAGGCCCAACCCCGGCGGGTGCACCGCTATCCGTCCCGCCGGTTGGGGGGGTGCCAAAAAGAGTCCCTGTGCCGGTATCCGTTGACCCGCCAGTGGAGTCCGCCGGAGCTCCTGTGACATCCAGAGGCGCAGGCTGTGACAGAGGCGCCCCCCACCAGTGCACCGGGCAAGGCTGGGTCGGCTCCGTGCCCTGAATGAAGATTTCCTGGCGTACGTTCGGGCAGGCTGTGGTAGCCAGGTACCCCGTCTCAGTGTCGATGGGTTCGCTGACCAGATTGGGCGGCCGTACGAAATCGCTGGGGGGAGTGCCGGCCAGGGCCTGGCTCATGAATTTGCCCCAGATCAACGCCGTGTACGCGCTGCCGTAGGCGATGCCATGGTACAGCAGCGGCTTGTTCTGCTGGTCGTTGCCCATCCAGACCGCAGCCACCAAATCGGGTGTGAAGCCCACGAACCAGGCGTTGGTGTTGTCATCGGTGGTGCCCGTCTTGCCTGCGGCAGGGCGCCCGATTTGCGCATTGCGGCCCGTGCCGCGCTCAATCACGCCCCGCAGGGCATCCGTCATGAGATACGCCACCTGCTCGTTCAGCACGATATTCTGCTGGATCCGGTTCTGGAAAAGGACGTTCCCGTTGCGGTCCTCCACCCGGATCACGGGAATGGGCGCCACGTGAATGCCCTGGTCTGCAAAGGTGGTATAGGCGGACGCCATTTCCAGGGGCGACACGCCGCGGGTCAGGCCGCCCAAGGCAAAGGACAGGTTGCGGTCATTGGCCCTACCGCTGGTGACCAGGGTGGAAATCCCCATTTTCTGGGCATAGCCGATGGCCGTATCCACCCCGATGCTCTGCAGAACCTTCACCGCCACCACGTTGACGGACTGTTCCAAAGCCGTGCGCACCGTGATGGGGCCTCGGTACTTATGGTCATAGTTGCTCGGCACCCAGGGCTTTCCGGTGGCCGTGGGAAACTGCACCGGACTGTCGTCTACAATACTCCCCAGGGTGTATCCGTGGTCCAGAGCCGCCGCATAGACGAAGGGTTTCATGGCGGATCCGGGCTGTCGCAAAGCGTCAACGGCGCGGTTGAAGCGGCTGTCCCCGCGCCCACCGACCATGGCCATGATGTATCCATTGCGGGGGTCAATGGCCACCAGGGCCCCTTGAGGCTGCTCAATGCCGTCCTTGTCCTTGTAGCCGTCGGGCAAGCTGCTGACCAGCGCCTGCTCTGCCGCTTGCTGCATCTTCAGGTCCAGAGTGGTGTACACCCGCAACCCGCCCGCAAACAGATCCTCATTGGAAAAGCCCTGGGACTGCAGGTACTGCAGCACGTAGTCCACGAAATACGGAGCCCGGGTCTTGGCCGGCTTCAGCGGGATGACGCCCAGGGGCTCCTTCTCTGCAGCAGCCGCCTGGGCCGGTGTGATGTAGCCCAGCTCCTGCATGCGGGCCAGGACGGTGTTGCGGCGTTCCAATGCGCGGTCGGGGTGCTCATAGGGCGACAGGTAGCTTGGCCCCTGAGCCAGGCCGGCCAGCATGGCACACTGCGCCAAGTCCAGCTTGCTTACGGACTTGCCGAAATAGAGCTGGGAGGCAGCCTCTACGCCGTACGCTCCCTCGCCCAGGTAGATCTGGTTCAGGTAGGTCTCCAGAATCTCATCCTTCGTGTACTTGCGCTCGATCTGAATGGCCCAGAAGACTTCCTTAATTTTCCGAGACCAGGTGCGCTCCAGCGTCAGAAATGCGTTGCGGGCCAGCTGTTGGGTGATGGTGCTGCCGCCCTGCACGATGCGGCCGCTGCGCAAATCCACCCATAAGGCCCGCAGTATGCCGCGCAGATCGATCCCGTGATGTTCGTAGAAGCGCGGATCCTCGATGGCCACAATGGCATTGCGCAAGTCCATGGGCATCTGGTCCAGCCGCACCGGGACCCGGTTTTCCCGGTACAGACGGGTGATGACCTGCCCGTGCACGTCGTACATATAGCTGGTCTGCTGGGGATTGAATTCCACGTCCTGCAGGCTGGGTGCGCTTTTCAGGGCACCGCCCACGGCTCCCACAGCTGTTCCCAGCATGATGGCCGCAAAAGCCAAGGCTGCGTAGAGCAGCCACTTTTTCGTTCGAGGGAGCATGCCTGTGCCTCCCAGGCAAGAGATTTGCGGAAGCCTGTCCGACCCCCGCAGCGCACCTGCAACCCGGCAGGTCGCAACCAAAATGAGCCGTGCGCCCGCCGGGCTCCGATCTATCACCAGGAGAACGGATGCAGCCGGGCCTTCGGCGCAGGATGCCAGCCGCAACCATTGTCATTATATCATAAGCAGGTAACCGGCAATAGGACGGGCAATCCGTAGAGCATTGCGGCAGCGACACCCGGAGAGGTATAATCCAACTAATGTGAAAAACGGGTGGAAGGGCGGAAACGTTTCAAATGGCCATGAGTGCTGTGCTTCAACGCAAGGTTCGTGAACAGATGGATATCCTGCTCAGCGGCGTCGCCGAGATTATCAGCATCGATGAACTGGAAGCCAAGGTGGCCCGCTCGCTGCAGACCGGCGAGCCCCTACGGGTGAAACTGGGGACGGATCCTTCGCGCCCGGACATCCACCTGGGCCATGCAGTGGTATACCGCAAGTTGGCACAATTTCAGAAGCTCGGGCACCAGGTCATTTTTCTCATCGGCGATTTCACGGGAATGGTGGGGGACCCCACAGGGAAATCCTCCACCCGCCCTGCTCTTACCCGCGAAGAGGTGGAGGAAAACGCCCGCAGCTTCGTGGCCCAGTTCAAGGCCCTGCTGGACCCCGAACGCACGGAGCTGCGCTTCAACAGTGAATGGCTGGCCAAGATGAGTTTCCGGGACGTGATCGACCTGGCATCCCGCTACACGGTGGCGCGCATGCTGGAGCGGGACGATTTCGCCAAACGTTTCGCCACCCAGCGGCCCATTGGGATTCACGAATTCCTCTACCCCCTGATGCAGGGGTACGATTCCGTGGCGTTGCGGGCCGACGTGGAGTTGGGCGGCACAGACCAGAAATTCAATCTTCTGGTGGGACGCGAACTGCAGCGCGAATGGGGCCAGGAGCCTCAAGTGGTCATGATGATGCCGCTTCTGGTGGGCTTGGACGGCGTGCAGAAGATGAGCAAGAGCCTGGATAACTACGTGGCCATTGCCGACCCTCCCGCAGTCATGTACGGAAAGATCATGTCCGTGGCAGACGCCGTGATGCCCATGTACTTCCAACTGGCTTCGGGGCTTCCGCCGGAGGAGGTGCGCCGGGTCCAGCAGCAGTTGTCAGAAGGGACGCTGCATCCGCGGGATGCCAAGCGGATGCTGGCCAAGTCTGTCGTGGAGCTTTATCACGGCACGGAGGCCGCGGAGGCAGCGGAACAGGAGTTTGACCGGGTTTTTCGCCAGCATCTGGCGCCGGAGGATACGCCGGAGGTCCAGATTAGCGCGGCAGACTGGGCCGACGGGCACCCGTGGATCGTGCGCCTGCTGGTGGCGGCGGGCCTGGCGGGCAGCAGCAGCGAGGCACGGCGCCTGATCCAGCAAGGGGGCGTGCGGCTCAACGGGAATCAGGTCACCGACGCCGACGCCCACCTGGAGATCAAGGAAGGGGATCTGCTGCAGGTGGGGCGGCGCCGTTTTGCGCGTCTGCGGCGGGGACGGGCATAATTCCGGGCCGGCAGCATAGGGTGGAACCAGAGGTGGCCGCGGCCCGCCTCTGGTGAGGACGGTTGGGCGGAGGTTGGAGCCTGTGGCGGCGTGGCCTTTTCGGACCGGTGGGTCTCAGCCGGGCCGGACTGGCCACGCTGCTCGTTTTGTCCCTGCTTCTTTTGGCGGGCTGGTGGTTCGACTCCAGGCTAGGCCCTTCCTTTCGTATGCTGGCCAGAGTCAGCGCCGAGCAGGAGATGATCCGGCTGATCAATCAGGCCGTGCTTGATCACGTGGTGCCTGGCCTGGGCTATGAGCGGTTTTACAGGATCCGCCAAGATGCCCAGGGGCGCATTCAGTGGCTGGAGGCCAACACCGCCGAGCTGGCCCGTCTGAAGTCCGAGGTCGTGCTGGCAGTGCAGAAAGCTCTGGATCGCATGGGGAGCCGCGCGTTGAAGGTCCCGCTGGGGCAGGTGCTGGGCATGGAGACTCTGGCTGGGGCCGGGCCTTCCATTCCGCTGCGGGTGCTTCCCGCCGGAGTGGTCCAGGCCAGCTTCCAGGACCAGTTCTCGGCCGCAGGCATCAACCAGACCCGCCATTCGGTCTACCTGAGGATTCAAGCGTCGGTGCAGGTCGTGGCCCCCATGCTGCGGGAGCGCGTGCAGGTGGCTACCGATGTCCCCATGGTGGAGGCCATTCTGCCCGGCGAGGTTCCGAAGACCTACCTGAACTGGACTGCGCCACGCAGCCCGTGACGGCACAGGGCTGTGAAACCGATGCGGGAGGCCGGCACCCGAAAAGCCGGCAAACAGGCTTTCCACAGGGCCTTGGCCTGGGCGATGGTGTCGCAGCACGGTGCCGGATGGGCGGCCAGAGGTGGTGAACGAGGCAAAAACTGCAAGCAAATCCGGGCGAATCGGGGCTTGCTTGTCGGCGATCGGCGTGGTATATTAACGAACGCGTCGCCGCTCAAACGGCGAGCGGACGCCCGGCGGCACGAAGACCCGTCCGAAGTGAACGGGTGGGAGGGCCGTCTGGAGCCCGGGCCCGGCGTGCGCAAGTCAGGCAACCCGGTTTCCGCTCGGAGATGCGAGTCTTGAGGCGGAAATCGTCCTTGACAGGGAGCGGCGAGCCTGGTAGAATAAACAATTGCCGGACGCGAACAGCGCCCACTGGTCCTTGACAACTGAACAGCGGAAAAGAGAGCAGAGGTTGTTAGGGAACTAA
>JADBKO010000128.1 GCA_014896355.1 Bacillota bacterium | reverse complement strand
CTCTTGGTGCTGCCCGGCTTCACCGACCGCCCGGAAGAGGTGGAGGCCCTTGGGGACTTGATTGCAGAGACCGGCCTGCAGCGGGTGCAGCTGCGCAACCTGAACGTAGATCCGGATTGGCTCTCCCCGCTCCTGCCGCCTGCGGAGGGGAGGCCGCTGGGCGTGGCCGGGCTGGTGAAGGCCCTGCGCCGCCGTTTCCCCCGCCTGGAGCTGGGCAGCTACACCCTGCCGCACAGCCATTGCCATCCCCACCGGCCTGTGCTATACTAAAGCCCGAGTGAGGTGACGCCAGTGAAGAAGGACATCCATCCCAAGTACGGCCCGGCGCGGGTGATCTGTGCCTGCGGTAACACCTTTGAGACCGGTTCCACCAAGCCAGAGCTCCGGGTGGAGATCTGCTCCAAGTGCCATCCGCTTTACACGGGCGACAAGCAGCAGAAGATCATCGACACCGGCGGCCGGGTGGAGCGGTTCCGCAAGAAGTACCGGGGTCAGGGGGAGCAGGAGTAAAGCCTGCTCCTGGCTTCATGGATGCTCATCGGTTCTTTTCGCCCTGCCAATCCCGTCTTTGTAGCCCCTATGGCCGGCGTGACCGACCGGCCTTTTCGGCGCATCTTGAGCCGTTTCGGCCCCGGCTTGCTCTTTACCGAGATGATCAGTGCGGCGGCCCTGGTGCAGCGCAACCGCCGCTCGCTCCGGATGCTGGAGCTCGGGCCCGACGAGGGTCCGGTGGTTATCCAGCTCTTCGGCAAGGATCCGAACGTGCTGGCCGAGGCGGCCCGGCTGGCGGAGGCCCACGGGCCGGTGGCCATCGACATCAACATGGGCTGCCCCACCCCTAAGATCGTGCGCAACGGAGAAGGAGCGGCCCTGCTGCGCAACCCCGAGTTGTGCGGCCGGATTGTGGCCGCGGTGAGGGCAGCCGTCCGGGTACCGGTGACGGTCAAGATCCGCAAGGGCTGGGACGAGCAGGAGGTCACGGCGGTGGAGGTGGCCCGGGCGGTGGAGGCGGCCGGCGCGGCCGCCGTCACCGTGCACGGGCGCACGCGCCAGATGTTTTACGGGGGGAAGGCGGACTGGGAGATCATCCGCCGGGTGAAGGAAGCGGTCTCCATCCCGGTGATCGGCAACGGGGACGTGGACGGGCCGCAGGCCGCCCGGGCGATGCTGGAACAGACCGGCTGCGCGGCGGTGATGATCGGCCGCGCCGCGCTGGGCAACCCCTGGATCGTCAGCCGGACGGTCCACTTCCTGCAGACGGGGGAGCTGCTCCCCCCTCCTTCCTTGGCCGAGCGGGTGGCTCTGGCCCGCCTGCACCTCTCTTACTTGGTGGAAGACAAAGGTGAGCGCATCGCGGTGCCGGAGATGCGCAAGCACGCCGTCTGGTATTTGAAAGGCCTCCCCGGAGCTAACAGGTTCAAGGATCGGCTGTATCGGGCTACCACGGAGGCTGAGATGGCAGCTATTTTGGCGGAGATCGCGGAAGCATAGTTGCCATCCGGGCACCTGCCGTGGTAAAATAGTACCATCTATGCGCACAAAAATGTGCACATAAAACGAGGGGCGACGTCCATGGACCTCCTGCGCATCGGAGAGAAGGTCATCAGCCGCAGCAAGATCCGGCGCTGCATCGAGCGCGCCCTGGAGTTGAGGGTGGCCGGCCGCTCGCAGCAAGAGGCCGCGGAGGCTTTGGGCGTGGACCGGTCTTTCATCTCCCGCCTGGAGGCGCTGGGCGAGGTGCGGCGGGGCGGCTCGCTGGCCCTGGTGGGTTTCCCTCTGGCCAACACGGACGAGGTGCGGCGCGGCCGTTCGCAGGATGGTGGACCGGGTGGAGAAGCGACTGGTGGAGCTGGACCGGGACGGCGCG
>JADBKO010000127.1 GCA_014896355.1 Bacillota bacterium | reverse complement strand
GGTAAGCCTTAACCGTGGAGTTCAGAGATCCCTGGAAAATGTGCTTGGAACCCGCGTAACCGTGCACCCCATGTCCGTGTTCATGGGTGCTTACGGGGCGGCGCTTCTGGCTCAGGAAGGTTGACGGTGTTCTCGCGATGCTAGATGGTCATTGTGCGCGCCAACGTGGCCATCGACTGGACAGTGCGCGAGAACGTGCGCGCCCACTTGCGTGTGCTCGTGAAGCGCATCCTCCGCAGGCGCGGTTATCCGCCCGGCAAGCAGGAGAAGGCCACCCAGACGGTGCTGGAACAGGCCGAGCTGCTGGGGTGGGAGTTCGTTCAGGCGGCTGGCTGAGCCGCCCCAGGGCTAAAGCCAAGGGGGTTGTGCGGGACAAGGTGATCGTGGACCACGCTCTGGGCCCATGCGCAGGCGGGGCGCCGCTTCGTTGCTGCGGCCTTGGGGAAGGACGCCCTGGAAGCGAATAAGGCCACAAGAATGGCCGGCAGGAAGGTTGTGTCGGGATGAGCCTTTTCTTATGGGCCTCGGTGGCTGTTTTGCTTTGCGCGGGCGCGCACTTTGCGGCCTGGCCAGGCTCTATTACCGACACGGCCAGGCCGTGGGGATCACTGCGGTCCTGCTGGCCGGTGGCATCCCGGCGTTACCCTTCCTGGCGGTCGCTGTCTACCTGGCCTGGGTGGTACAGCGACGGCGGGTGGCAACGCCGTAGAACTACAGTAGGACTACAGGGGTGGGATGCGCCCAGCGCGGTGAACGCCACCGAGAGCCGGGATGGGCGCTGATGCATGGCCAACGGTCCGCATTTCCCCGCCAACCTCCGGAACGACATCGCCTAATCCGGTCATAGCCTGTTCCGTCCCCTCCGCGCGGAGGGGACGGAATACATTTTTCCCTTCCCTCCTCGTCTCTTCCTCCGCCGGACGAGATCGGGGGGCCATTGGTCGCCCGAACCTTGTTCTGCAGCCGCAAGAAATCCATTGAGATGTTAAAAACGTTTAGCCATATATTGACATAATTAACACACCAGGTTATTGTATTTATAAGATTTCCATCACCCCCGAACGAAAAGGAGGAAGAAGGCCAGAAAATGAATGTAGATTCCTCTGCCAACGGGAACATGGATTTGGCCGCCGGCGTCACCGTCGATGTAGTTGCCGGCGTCACCCCCGATGTGGCTGCCGACGTAATGGCTGCCGATGCAGATATAGCTGCACAGCCCACTGCCGCCGTTGTTCACGGCGCCGCGGCACGGCAGCGGTCCCTGGGCGTGTTCCGGTATCGGGACTTCCGGCTGCTCTGGGCAGGTCAGCTCATATCGAACCTGGGCGATTCTTTTGGTTACCTGGCTCTGATCTGGATGGTGAAGGAGCGGACGGGTTCCGGCCTTTTGATGGGCACCGTCATGGCGGTGGCGTCGTTGGCCCTTGTCCTGCTGGGGCCACCGGCAGGGACCCTCGTGGACCGGTGGCAGAAACGGCAGGTCATGCTGGCTACGGATGTGATCCGGTTTTTCCTGGTGGCCCTGATGGCCGCCGCTTACGCCTTCCGCTGGATCTCCGTCCCTCTCATTGTGGCATATGCCGCCCTCTCCGGCACGGCGTCCGCCTTCTTTCAGCCTGCGCTGCAAGGCAGCCTCGTGAGCCTGGTGGAACGCGAGGAGCTCACGCAGGCCAATTCCTTCTCAGCCCTCACCCGCCAAATTGCCATGATGGCCGGCCCGGTGCTGGCCGGAATCACCGTGGCTACGGCCGGGATCTCCGTGGCTTTTTCATTGGACGCCCTTAGCTTCCTGGTATCCGCGGCTTCCTTGGCTTGTATGCGTTACAGGACCGCTACGGCCATGGCCCCTGCGGCGGGCGGGCCCGGAGGCCGGACACCTGCCCTGAGGCAGGTCCGGCAACAGCTGGCGGAGGGGCTTGCCACAATCGTGGGTCATTCCGTCTTGCGCTTGGTCATCCCCATCGCGGTGATCGCCAACTTCCTCTTCGGCCCCATCCCGGTGCTGCTGCCGCTGTTGGCCGGGATGATCTCCCCCAATGGGCCGGCGGCTTTTGGCTACCTGAACGGCGCCGAGGGGGCAGGCATGCTGGCCGGCAGCCTGGCCATGGCTACGCTGGGGCAGAAATGGCGTAAAGGCTGGGCCGCCATCGTAGGGATGGCTGGCATAGGCCTCGCCATGGCAGCGGTGGGGGCCGCGCCTGCCGTACCCGCAGGCGCCGCAGCGATGTTCGCAACCGGGTTGTTCAATATGCTGGTGAACATTCCGATCATGACGTTCTTGCAGGAAAGCGTCCCGCCGGAGCGCCAGGGGCGTGTCTTCGCCGTGCTGATGGCCGGCGCCGGCGCGGCCCAGCCGT
>JADBKO010000126.1 GCA_014896355.1 Bacillota bacterium | reverse complement strand
ACCCTTGGCAGGCAGGGCAGCCAGACCGCAGCAACCATGCCCCAGCCGGCGGCGGGGGCTCAGCCTCCGCCGCCGAGTGCGCATCCCGCCTCTGATGCGGCCCCCGGGATGTCGGCGTGGTCCAGAACGCGGACAGCCGCCGCATTGGGCTTGGCCGCAGCCCTGTTGATCGTGCCCGCTCTGCCTGTTCTCCGGGGATTTCACCTTCTCAATGCGGCCAGCGCTGATCTGCGCCGGGGGCACCTCATCCAGGCGGAACAGGCGGCCCGGCTGGCTGTGGCGGAACTCCCCTGGTATGGTCCGGCCCGGGAGGTGGCGGCTCAGGCTTACACCCGGCTGGGTTTCTACGCCTTGGAGGTGGAAGCTCCCCGATATGCCATCCAGCTTTTCCGCGAGGCATTGGCTCTGGAGCCTGCGCAACGGCCGGCCTATATGGGCCTGGCGCAGGCCTACCTGGCTCTGGCTGCGCAACTTCGCCAGGAGAACCGGGCAGAACCAGCCGGTGACGCCTCGCCGGAGCCTAGCTCCCCCGGCGCCAGGGCCTCTCCTGTCTGTGCCGTTTCGCAGGTGCGGCACGTGCTCCAGCGGGCCCTGAACCTGTGGCCCGACGACCCGCAATTCCGCGTCTTGCAGGCCTCCCTGCGCAGCATGATCTCCCGGGCCGCGGACGGCCCGGGCAGCCCTCCCTGACCTCCTCAAAGCCGCCCGTTATGCTTGTAGGGACGGGCCTTGTTTTTCTGCATCTTGGCGGCGATGGCCGCCTCGATGTCATATCCGTAGCCTTCCGCCATGTCCAGCACGCGGATCACGATATCCGCCAATTCCTCGGGGATCTCGTCATCCTGCTTTTTCTTGTAGGCCTGCATGGCTTCCGAGGCTTCCGTGACCACCAACATGAGCCTTTCACCGAAGGTGATCTCTCCCGGGTTCCAGAAGCCTTTTTCCACCGCTGTGGCGTGAATCTCCCGGGCAGCGTCGCGAATGTGCACGCTTTTCTCTCCCATTCAGCTTAGAATTCCCCGCTCAGACGCAGGTTCCAGCGCAAGGCTCCCGTCTCGTTCCAGGCGGCGTCTGCGCCGACCAGGCTGCCGATGACGGGCAGCGCCAGCGTCAGGCCGTAGCTTTGGTGCCACTGGGCCGCGGACCAGCGTTGGCCGGGAGACAGGATGGCGCCGGCGTCATAGAAGGCACCGGCCTGCAGCTGGGAAAGCACGGGGATGCCCGTCCGTTCCAGAGGCGGGATGGGACGCCGGTATTCCAACGTCAAATTGACCAGAGCCGGGCCTGCAAACTGGCTGGAGGCATACCCCCGCAGCCAGCCGGTGGAATAACCGCCCAGGTATTGCTGGAAGCCCGGTAGGTGGTCTGCGCCCTGGGAATAGCCGGCCCGGGGGATGAGATACCAGAACCCGCGCTGCACGGGAACCGCCAGATTGAGGCTGTAGAAGGCCCCGCCGTCCGCCGGCGTCTGCCCCAGCACCGCCACGGCCACGGCTTTGCCATCCCAGCCGGGACTGTGCCAAAGCTGGGCTTTGTAGCCCAGCTGCAGATAGCGCACCTGAAGAGCCTCCCCGCCACCCGTGGGAGTGCCGTCCGCCCCGGAGTCCGGAACGGTGGAGCCGGCGAATCCCTGCAGGCTCAGCAGATCACGGGGCCTGGGCTGCACCGCCGCCTGAGCCAGGATCCCTTCTTGGTAAGACTGGCCGGCCAGTTTGCTGGGCCAGTTTAGGTAATACAGATTCAACGCCCCGGTGTCGCCCAGGGGCCGGGCAGCCCCCACCCGGTAATGAAGGCGGTGGGTGGGGAGCCCCCATCCGGCAGCTGCGGACCAGGACCATTCTTCCGCCCACTCCGGCTGCCAGGCGGCGCTGCCGCCGAAGACGAAGGAAGAGAAATCCAGAAGGGGCCTGACCTTCAGCTCCTGGGCCCGGGCATTTCCGGCCGGCAAGCCGGCAAGCCCTGCCTGCAAAAGGCCCAAAAGGATTGCCGCGGCCAGCGCCGCCCTCGCAGCCCTTTGCCTTCCCTGGTACAGCATGATCCGAGCTCCTTTCTCGGGCCGGCCGGCGTTGTCCCGTTTGCCGCCGCATGCGGCCCGGTGCGCTGATAAACCTGTCCACTCCACCATTCGTCTTTCCCCAGCGGATTCCTGTCAGGACCGTCCTTTCGCATGACCCCTGCCTCGGCCGCATATCCGTAGAGAGGATTCCGGGCGCCGGCCAGCTGCGCCGGCTGGATGCTCCGGAGTCGGTACCTGCGGGCCTGGAGATCAACAAGAGAGGTGAGCTGGGATGTCATCCGGACCATCCCCCCGTGGTCCCGGCGGAGAAGCCGGTGCCAGCGGGCCTGTTTCCGCCAACCCGTACCGGATCAGCGAGGATTGGTGGTCTGTCTACCTGGGGCTTTTGTTGGTGGTGGGTCTGTTTCTGTTTTTCCTGGCCGGATCTCCCCTGGACGTTCTGAAGCAGGCCATGCCCGTGGCCTGGCCCAGGGCCAGCCTGGGCCAACATTTGGCAGAGAACTGGACCGCCTACGTTTGGATGTACCTGACCCTGCTTTTTCTCACGGGGATCGCCGTAAAGGGGATGGGGCAGCGCCTGGCTCATTATGTGGCCGGGTTCACGGTGCTGTTCATTGGGGCCTTTCTCGTCCTGATTCTAGGCAGCCAGCAGCAGCTGAAGACCTACGGCTTGGAGTACCCGTTCTGGGCTCTGGTGATCGGGCTCGCCGTCGGCAATGCCTGGAGTGGATTGCCGGCCTGGTTCCAGGCGGCGGCGGGACGGACGGAATTCTTCATCAAGATGGGCATCGTGCTTCTGGGCGCCAACCTGCCGTTTACCACCGTGATCCGCGGTGGCGGCTGGGGCTTCTTGGAGGCCCTGATCATCGTGGCCCTGGGCTTCTGCGCGGCCTTTTTCGCGGCCCGCCGCCTGGGCTATGACAACCGTTTCGCCGCCGTGTTGGGAGCCGGGGGTTCCGTCTGTGGGGTATCTGCCGCCATCGCCGTGGGAAGCAGCGTCCGGGCCGACAAGAGGGAAGTCGGCTATGTGGTGTCCCTGGTGGTGCTTTACGCGCTGGTCCTCATTTTCCTCCTGCCGTTTCTGGCACGGGTCATGGGCCTCGACCATGTGGTGGCGGGAGCCTGGATCGGCGGGTCCGAGCTGGCCGATGCCGCCGGCCTGGCTGCTGCAGCCATGGTGTCCGAAAAGGCCGTGGAGGCGTTTACCCTGGTGAAGCTGAACCGGGACGTAATGATCGGCGTCCTGGCCTTCCTGCTGGCCCTGGCCGCCGTGACCCGCTGGGAAAAAGGGCCCGGCGGGGGGACGCGCCCCGGCCTCCGAGTCATCTGGGAGCGTTTTCCCAAATTCGTCCTGGCGTTCCTGGTGGCGTCTTTCCTGGCCACCCAGCTGGTGGTCAGCTACGGCGACGCCTTCAGCAGCCACGTGACCGCGGTGTGCAATACTTTGCGCACCTGGCTTTTCACCCTGGCATTCCTATGTATCGGCCTGGGGACGCGTTTTCGCGACGTGCAGCGGATGGGAGCCAAGCCCATTGTGGCCTTCACCGTGGTGGTGCTGGTGAATTTGGTGATGGGTTTCGTCCTGGCCAATCTGTTTTTTGGCGGCATCCTGGCCCGGCCTCTGTCGTAGGGGGTTGAGGCGGTGGGCGCCGGGCGGGCCGGTGGAGGGGCCGGCCGGATCTGCGGGCGGCCGGCGGGCCGGCGGCCCAGCGCCCCCTTCCTTCGGTCACGGTTTCCTGCTACCCTGGGCTGCCACGGCGGCGGCAGCCTGGTGGATTTCCTCCGGGTTGCCCAGATAAGCGTGCCGCACAGGGCGCAAGCCGTCGTCCAGCTCATAGACCAGCGGAAAGCCGGTGGGAATGTTCAGCTCCACGATGGCGTCGTCGGAGACATTGTCCAGATATTTCACCAGGGCCCGCAGGCTGTTGCCGTGGGCCACCACGAGCACGCGCTGCCCCTTTTGGAGGGCCGGGGCGATGGCCTCTTGCCAGTAGGGGAGCACGCGGTGGAGCGTATCCTGCAAGGATTCGCTGCCCGGGAGCTGATCGGGCCGCAGACTGGCATAGCGCGGGTCAAAGCGCGGGTGGCGGGGGTCGTCATCCGCCAGGGCAGGAGGCCGCACCGCGTAGCCGCGCCGCCAGGCGCGCACCTGGTCCTCGCCGTATTTGGCTGCGGTCTCCTGCTTGTTCAGGCCCTGCAAGGCGCCGTAATGCCGTTCGTTGAGCCGCCAGGACCGCTGCACCGGGATCCACATGAGATCCAGGCCGTCCAATACGATCCAAAGAGTGCGGATGGCCCGTTTCAGCAGGGATGTGAACGCCAGGTCGAAGGAGTAGCCGCCTTCCTTGAGCAGGGTGGCAGCCCGCCGGGCCTCGGCGACACCCCGCTCCGAAAGGTCCACATCCGTCCAGCCGGTGAAGCGGTTTTCCAGGTTCCATTGGCTCTCGCCGTGCCGCAACAACACCAAGATCCGGTTCATGGCTCATCCCTCCAAAGGTGTATGCCTATTCTATCCATTCCCGTCCCAGGGATCAACGCCCCCTCCCGGCACTCCAACCCCGGTGCGTTGTGGCCGGGCTCGGCACGTCCCGGCAGGCTGCCGGCCGGTTGCGGGGGAGGAAGCGGCAGGATGAGACAGAATACAAAAGGGTGCCTAGGACTCAGCTCGCCAGGAGGAGGACGGTCAGCGTGGATCAACGACTGCAGCTGCTGAAGGAGCTCACGGAAGTGGATGGTATTTCCGGCTACGAATACGCCGTGCGCGACGTGCTGCGCCGGCATCTGCAAGGGGTGGCGGAGGAGGCAGGCCAGGACCACCTGGGCAGCCTGGCCTTCCGCCACGTGGGCACAGCGCCGCAGCCCCGCATCATGCTTTCGGGCCACATGGATGAGATCGGGTTCATGGTCAATTTGATCACGCCCGAGGGCTACATCAAGTTTGTGCCTGTGGGCGGCTGGTGGGACCAGGTGCTTTTGGGCCAGCGGGTGGTGGTCAAGGCCGCCGGAGGCGATGTCCCTGGGATCATCGGCTCCAAGCCACCCCACATCCTGCCGGAGGAAGAACGCAAGAAAGTCGTGGAAAAAAAGGACATGTTCATCGATGTGGGGGCCCGGGACCGCAAGGAGGCCATGGAAGTCTTCGGCATCCGGCCCGGAGATCCCATCGTGCCCGTGAGTCCTTTTACAGTGCTGAAGAACCCCAGGATGGTCCTGGCCAAGGCCTGGGATGACCGGCTGGGCTGCGCCCTGTTCATCGAAACCCTCAAGGAACTCTCCCGCGTGGACCATCCCAATACCCTCTACGGCGTGGGAACCACCCAGGAGGAAGTGGGGCTGCGGGGGGCACAGACTGCCGCCGATCTGGTGAATCCGGACATCTGCATCGCCACCGATGTGGGCATCGCCGGCGACATGCCGGGGGTCAAAGAGGAAGAAGCCCCGGTGAAACTGGGCGCAGGCCCGGTCCTGTATGTCCTGGATGCCCGGCTGATCCCCAACCGGAAGCTGAAGGATCTGTTCATGGAGACGGCCCGGCAGGAAAACCTGCCCCTGCAGTTTGCCACCATGCCGGGTGGGGCCACCGACGGCGGCGCCATCACCGTGCACGGGCAGGGGGTGCCGGCGGTGAGCTACGGTGTGCCGGTGCGCTACATCCACACCCATGCCGGCATCATCCATCTGGATGACGTGGATGCCGCCGTCAAGCTTTTGGTGGCGGTGATCCGGCGCCTGGACGCCGCCACGGTGGCGGAGATTCAAAAGGCGTGAGGCAGGCCGCGGGGGAGGCAGGCTGCAGCGCCCGGGCGGCTTTCCGCCTCCCCCTCATCCCTTCAAGGCGCCGGCCAGCAGGCCCCGGATGAAATAGCGCCCCAGGAAGATGTAGATGAGCACCGTGGGCAGGGCGGCAATGATGGATCCCGCCATGGGAAGATTCCAATAGACGGCGTTGCCGCCTGCCAGATTGGCCAGTGCCACCGTAATGGGCTGGAATGCCGGCCGGGTCAGTGTGACTGCGAAAAGGAACTCGTTCCAGATTTGGGTGAACTGCCAGATGCCCACCACCACAAAGGCTGGCGCAGACAGCGGCAGGATGATCCAGCGGTAGATCTTGAAAAACTCCGCCCCGTCGATGAGGGCCGATCCCAGCAGCTCATCGGGGATCTCCACGTAGAAATTGTGGAACAGCAGTGTGGTGATGGGGAGGCCGTACACCACATGGACCAGGATCAGCCCGGGCAGGCCGCCGTAGAGCCCCACACTGCGCAGAAACTGAAACAGCGGAATCAGGATGCTCTGATAGGGGATGAACATGCCGAACAAAATGAGGGGAAGGGCCCACTTGCTCCCACGGAATCCCCACTTGGCCAGGACGTATCCGTTCAACGAGCCCATCATGGCGGAAAGCAGGGTGGCGCTGACCGCCAGGATCAGGCTGTTGCGCAAGGTCGGTGCGAACTGCCGGAAAGCCTGCACATAGCTGGCCCAATAGGGATGGGCCGGAGGCCGCCAGGCCGTCATGAGATTGATGTCCTGTGGCGCCTTCAGGCTGGTGATGACGGTCATGTAGACCGGGATCAGGTAAACGATGGCCAACAGCACCACCAGGGCGTAGAGGAAGGCAAAGGTCCAGCCGTGCCGGGGGCGGCGGGCCGTCCGCATTGCGGGCGCAGCCTGCGCCCGGCCTGCCGGGAGGGCCGCCTGCGTTTCAGGTGCCTGTATGGTCCCCTGGGCAGTGCCCATGCGTTCCTGTGCCGATGCGCGCATTTCATTGAGCCCTCCCTGGACGCAGCAGTGAAGCGAGGTAAGGGATGATCAGGGCCGCCACCATCAGGAGCAGCACCACGGCAATGGCTGCGCCGGTGGCGAACTGGTTGCCCCGGAACGTGGTCAGATACATGGAGATGGCAGGCACGCTGGTGGAGGCGTTGTCCGGCCCGGCCATGGCGAACACCAGATCGAAGATTTTCAGGGCGATATGGCCCAGGATGATGACTGCGCTCCACGTGATGGGAGCCAAGAGTGGCAACTCCACGTAGCGGTAGACCTGCAGCGGACTGGCGCCGTCCACCCGGGCCGCCTCCCGCAGCTCGTCGGGGATGGTGCGCAAGCCTGCCAGATAAAGCGCCATGGTGTAGCCGGACATCTGCCATACCGCCGCCAGCACAATGCCGAGCAGGGCCAGATTGAAGCCGTGCGTCTCCGGATAGGGCAGCAGGGCGGCGCGCCCGGCTGGCCCCCAGGCCACCAGGGCGAGCAGCAGCAGTGCCGGCGCTGCAAAAAAGGCGGCGGTCTTGTGGCGGCCCTTGACCAGGTATACGCAAGCCGCGACGGCCAGGACGGCCACACCGGCCCAGCACAGGTACGCGGGCAGAGCCTGCCAGTTGAACTGCAGGATCTGGGTGCGGCTGCTCATCCACAGAAAGTTCGAAGCAGGCAGCCCGAACAGGGTGGGTAGCGCGTTGATGCCGCCTTGAGGCTGGAGCATCCAGCGCCAGATGGTGCCCGTCACCACCAGCGACAGGGACATGGGATAAAGAAAAATGGTGCGGAACACCCCCTCCCCTGGCAGATGCTGGTCGATGAGGATGGCCAAAAGCAGCCCCAGCAGCAGAGACGCCCCCACGAAAAGTACGGTGAAGAACACCATGTTCACCATGTCCTGGCGGAAGCGCACATCCAGGAAGCCGGTGAAGAGGCTTTTGTAATTCTCCAGCCCCACCCAGTGAATCTGGGGATTCAAGGCCAGAGCTCCGGCGCCTTGGCCCCAGTCTGTCAAGGACACCCACAGGGTCTGGCCGATGAAGCCATAGACAAACACAGCCAACAGGAGCAACGAGGGCAGAATGACCAGGATGGCCGCCAAGCGGTCGCTGCGTGAATTCACGTCCCATCCTCGCTTTCCGGCCGGGGCCGGCTAGATACGCCGCCGGCCCCGGACATGGGGTACAGCACTCTGGAGCCGTCAGTGGATGATGCCGTCCTGGGTCGCCACAGCCTGGGAAGCGTTGGCTGCAGCCTGAGGATTGCGGCTGTTGAGGAAGATCTCCATGACGGTGGCGAAGTCGTTCATGAAGCGCTCATTGGCGACCACGCCGTGGACCAGGCTGCCCACAATGGTGCTGGACCGCCAGTCCTTCGCCGCGCTTTGGCCATACACATTGTATTTGCTCAGGTCGCTGTCGAGGCGCGGGCTGATGGAGCCCTTCAGAGGATTGAAGATATCCTGGGCCTCACGGCTGCCCAGCATGCGCAACCAGGCCAGCGTGGTGGCACGGTGCGGTGCCCCCACCGGCAGGCCGAAGGAGTCGGAGAGCATGACGAAGATGCCCTTGGTCCCCGGAGCCGGCGCCCAGCCAAAGTCTGTGCCGGGCCTCAGGTGCAGGGTGGTGTTCATGTAGCCTGCGGCCCAGTCGCCCATGACGTTGAAGGCGGCCTTGCCCTTGACCACCATGTCGGTGGCCTGCTGCCAGGACAGCGACGGCGCATCCTGGTTCGTGTATTTCAGGATCTCGCCGAACAGCTTCCAGACCTCCAACATTTCAGGGCTGCGGAAGGAAATCTTCCCCTGCCAGAGTTGCTGCCATTTCGCCGGCCCCAGCACGGAGATGGCCACGTTCTCCCAGAGGTGCTCGGCGGTCCAGGTTTCGCCCATGGACAGCGGCACGATGCCCTTGGCTTTCAGTTTGGGGGCGATCTCCAGGAATTCCTGCCAGGTAGCTGGGACCTTCACACCCCACTGTTTAAGGTTCTCCGGAATGTACCAGAGGACATTGGAGCGATGGATATTGACCGGCACGGACCAGATCCCCTGGCTGGTGCTGAGGAGCTTCACCAAGCCGGCGGGGAACACCTTGGTCCAGCCTTCCTCTTTGTACAAGGAATTGAGATTCTCCATGCGCTTGGCCACCACCCAGGTGCCGATGAGTTCCTGGCCGGCATGGACCTGGAAGGTGTCCGGCGGATCCCCGCCCAACATGCGGGTTTTCAGGACCGCCCTGGCATTGACTCCGGAGCCGCCGGTTACGGTGGCGTTAATCACCTGCACGTTGGGATACATCTTCTCAAAATGTTTGATGAGAGCTTCCAAAGCCGGTCCCTCGTCTCCCGCCCACCAGGAGAAAATCTCCAGCTTGCCGCTGAGCGGCTGGGAGGCAGCCAGCGCTGTGGCAGAAACCAGAAGCATGACGACGGACATCACCAGTACAACCCAAAGCTTCGTCCTCATGGTCTTCCCTCCGTTTGTGGGATTCCGTTGTAGGAGTTATGCCCTGCCCGGGGGGATGTGCGACCCCGGACAAGCGCCTTAAGGGTGCAGATATGCAATAATGCCAATACCAGCCAAGGAGGCCGGATGGAGGAGAAGATGGGCGAAGGGGCTGCACACTTTCCGACACACATATGGATGACGCGTGGGAAGAAGGATTGGAACGCCGCGCAACCTGGGACATAATGGTAAGCTGCCAAACAATGCCGCTTACTCTGCGTCTGCAGACGTACCCATTGGGCCTCCGGGCCATGCGAATTGTGTTCGTCCAGTGTGCCGGATGTGTGTCAGTATGGGCGGAGGATGGGCTGGATGACCAGGCGTGAGAGGGTGTTCCGCCTGTTGCAGAAGGGAAAGACCGGGCCGGGATCCCCGGCCTGGACCGCTTCCCAGGTGGCTTCTGCCCTGGGAATTTCGCGCTGCAATGCCAGCCGCGAGCTGAACGCGTTGTACCACCAAGGAAGGGTGAACAAGATCCCCGGCAAACCGGTGCGCTTTTACGCCCGCTCTGTAGAACAGCCGCCGCCCCCGGGCGATCCTGGGACACCGGCGCCCGCTACGGAGCCTGCCGGGCCGGACCCGGGACGATTGCCGCCTCTTCCCGGCCTGCGCCGGCCGGGGCCTCCGGCCGGTGCCGCGTTGCCGGAAAGTGCCGGGCCGGAGAGCGTTTTTGGCGAGCTCGTAGGGGCCCGCGGCTCCCTGCGGCCAGCGGTACGCCAGGCGCAGGCGGCGGTCCTTTATCCGCCCCATGGCCTGGCCACATTGCTGCTGGGGCCCACGGGCGTGGGGAAAAGCCTGTTCGCCCAGATCATGTACCGCTATGCCGTGGCTTCCGGACGGCTTCGGCCCGGCGCCCCTTTTGTGGCGTTCAATTGCGCCGACTATGCCCACAATCCGCAGCTCTTGCTCTCGCAGCTCTTCGGCGCCGCCCGCGGCTCTTATACCGGCGCCCAGGCCGACCGGGCCGGGCTGGTGGAGAAAGCTGATGGCGGCGTGCTCTTCCTGGATGAGATCCACCGCCTGCCGTCCGAGGGGCAGGAGATGTTCTTTCCTTTGCTGGACGAAGGGCATTTCCGGCGCCTCGGTGAAACAGGAGCGGAACGCCATGCTTCGGTGCTTCTCATCGGGGCGACCACCCAGGACCCCGCTGCGGCGCTCTTGGAGACTTTCCGGCGGCGCATCCCCATCACCATCCACCTGCCGGGGTTGGCGGAGCGCCCGCTGGTGGAGCGGGCTGAGCTGATCCAGCTCTTCCTGGACCGAGAAGGGCGCCGCATGGGGAAGACGGTGACCGTGACGCCGTTGGCCTGGCAATTGCTACTGTCCTATGAGTGCCAGGGAAATGTGGGGCAGCTGCGCAGCGACATCCAGATGGCTTGCGCCGACGCGTTCCTGGAGTATCGGTCCGGCGGCAGGGCAGGAATTCTGGTGGATGTGGCCCACCTGCCGGAAAGGGTGCGCAGGGGAGGTGCACCGCACCCGGGGGGGTGGGGCAGCCCTCCGGCTCAGGGGGATGGCGGGCGGGCCGGGAGTGCCACGCCGCCGAAGAGCGCGACGCCTGCCGGGCGCAGGGCTTGCCGCGGTTCCCGCCGGCAGGAGCCTGCAGCAGCCCTGGGGAAGAACGGAAAAGGCCTCGGAAAAGGCGGGAGAAAGCCGGGCAGCTCCCGGGTTCCCCCCAGAGCTGCGGCACTGCTGACGCTTTGCCTGAGCCGGGAGGGAAGCGCAGTTCAGCTGCAGCAATGGGTGGAGGAGCGGCTGGGACCGCAGCTGGCCCGCTTAGGGGTGCAAGTGATTCCCGTGAGCCTCCTGGAGGAGGAGGTGGGATCCACCCTGGCCGCCCTGCTGCGGACCTTGAAAGTCGTGGCTGTGGTGGGGACGGTGCCTCCGCCCCTGCCGGAAGTGCCGTACATCTCTCTCCATGAGCTGGTGGTGGGGGATGGATGGCGGCGGTTGGAAGGATTGCTGGCCAGCCCTGGGACCACAGCCGTAAACCCGGCGCCGGCACCGGTGCCAGGTCCGCCGGCTGTCGTGACCCGTCCTGCCGCCGCCCTTTCCGATATTGTCGCAGCCTTGGCCGCCTCCCTGCGGCGCTGCCTCCGCCGGGTGGATGCAGACCAGGCGGTGGCGGAGGGCTTTGCCGTCATCCAGCAATGGGAGCGTGAAACAGGGCAGCGGTGTGATCCGGATACTGCCGTGGGCGTGGTGATGCATCTGTGCTGCGCCGCAGAGAGGGCCCGTGGCGGGGAACCCTGGCCGGACGTGCCCATGGATCTGCAGCGCATGGAAGCGGAGTTTCCCCGGGCCTGGCAGGCCACCGCCCGGGCGCTGGCCGCCTTTGAACGGCGGTTGGGCGTGCGCCTTCCGGAACTGGAAGCCGGTTTTCTGTTGCAGGCGCTTCTGCAGAGAGACTTGTCCGCGGAATTTCATTCAGAAAGGTCTGTCTAGCGACCATGTCCGTTCCTGCCCCCCAAGGAAACCACCCCGCGTTGCGAGTGGCATTGGTTTGCAGTTTTGGCATGTCCACCAGCCTGCTGCAGGAGTCCCTGGAACGGGCGGCCCGCGCCCACAGCCTGGATATGGTGGTGGAGGCGGTGGGAACCGCGGAAGTCCGCCAGCATCCCGAGAGTTACGATGCCATTCTACTGGGACCGCAGGTCCGCTATGCCCGTCAGAGCTTGGCCCGCCTGGGCAAACCTTTGGCTGTCATCGACCCGTTCGTCTATGCCACCGCCAACGGCGAAGCGGCCTTACGGATGCTGTTGGCTCTGATGCCGGCCCCGGTGTCGGCGCCCTCCGAGCACGGGAACGCCCCGGGAGGGCGCCCCTCCGGCACCCCGTCTAGCCGGGGCGGCGGTCAAAGGAGGAGTCCGCGTGCCACAGAATGATGGCTCGGCAGGCTGGCAGGCGTGGGTGGAGGGAAAGCTCATGCCTGTGCTGGCCGGTGTCATGGAATGGCCGTATTTGCAGGCCATCCGGGATGCCTTTATCGGCTTTGCTCTGCCCATGATCATCGTGGGCAGCATGTTCCTGATCCTTTCCTTCCCACCGGTACCCCAGGGAACGTCGGTGCCATGGCTGGCCGCCATGGCAGGCTGGGCGGATCGTTACCGCCCTGTGCTGATGGTGCCGTTTCAAATGTCTTTTGGCCTCATGGCCTTTCTGGTCAGCTTTGGCGTGGCGTACAATCTGGCCGTGGCCTACCGCCTGCCGGAGCCGGCCCACGCGGGGTTGGTGGCGGGGGCAGCGCTGTGTATCGTGTCCGTGCCTGTGGGTGTCTCTGCGGCGGGAATCTCCACGGTGCCTCTGGGGGTCTTCCTGCAGGGGCTGGGAGGCGAAGGCCTGTTCGTGGGCATCGCCCTGGCCCTGTGGACGGGGGAGACGTTCCGCTGGTTCCGGCAGCGTGGCCTGATCCTAAGGCTGCCGGAAGGGGTGCCGCCCAAGGTCATCCGCTCCTTCGAGAGCATTGTGCCGGCGTTTGTGGTGCTTTTGGGAGCCTGGGCCCTGGAATGGTTCGTCTCCACTCATTTTACGGTGCAGCTGGCGGTTGGGGGGCAGTCGGGGGGAGGGGCAGGGACGCCTGCACGCACGCCGGCGACCCTGCCCCTCTGGGTCACCCAGGCCCTGGGCCCCCTGGTCCGGGCCAGCAACAGCTATCCCTCGGCATTGCTGCAGATTGTCTTGATGATGCTTCTGTGGTCTGTCGGCATTCATGGCATGAACATGGTTTCCGCTGTGGCCTACCCGTTTTGGACCACGGCCCTCCAGGCCAACGTGGCTGCGGCCAGCGCCGGACAGCCTCTGCCCTATATCGTCACGGAGCCGTTCTATCACATGTATGCCCATCTGGGGGGGTCCGGTGCCACGCTGCCGTTGGTGTTCATGATGCTGCGTTCGCGCGTCCCACAGCTGCGGCAGGTGGGGAAAGTCGCGCTGCTGCCGGGGATCTTTAACATCAACGAGCCGGTGACCTTCGGCCTGCCCATCGCCTTCAACCCGCTGATGATCATCCCGTTCGTGGCGGCGCCCGCTCTCATTGTGACCACCAACTATCTGGCCATGAGCTGGGGATGGGTGGCCCGGCCCCTGGCTCAGCTGCCTTTGACTGTGCCTGTGTTCCTGGGTGGGTATCTGGCCGACGGCAGCTGGACCGGGGCTGCTTTGCAGGCAGTGGATCTGATGATCAGCACCCTCGTCTACTACCCGTTTTTCCGGGCCTGGGAAAAGCGCTTGCTGGCCGCATCGCCCCCTGCTCCGGCGGCTGAATGAGGCCATCTTGAAGGAAGCACCGCCGGCAACGAAGGATTTTAGTTCAGGCAAAAGAAGGATCTCTTTTTCCCACGCCGAATTATAGCAAAGGGAAAATGATGTCTCCTGCTTTCACTATTACTATACGGTTCTTCCCGCCGCCGGTGCGCCGCAAAGCGCCGTCACGCGGCTGCACCCTCTCAGCCGACACATGGGGTGCGGCTTTCTGTGGTTGGAAATGTGAAATATGCCACGAATCCGCAGAAAGGCTGGGAATACGGCGGGTGGAAGGGGGGAGTGTATCGGTACCTGGCCTGCCAGCAGATCACGCCGACTGTACCCTGAACTCCCACGGCCAAGGCCTGGAGCTGGAGCCTGAGGAGCATTTAGCGACCTGCGCCAAGAGAATGAGGGAGGAAAGGGTGACCGGAAATGGCCGTTGGGCAACCCGTTGTCCGCAAACAGGCAGCTCCCAGTGCCTATCTCGTCAGTGAAGACTGGTGGGCTGTGTATCTCGGGCTGATCTTTGTCGTCGCAGTCTATCTCTTTCATCGCTTCGGGACCCCGCTGGACATCCTGAAAAGCGCCACGCCGGTGATGTGGCCCAAAGCCAGCCTGGGGATCCATTTCGCCCAGTCGTGGAGCTCTTATGTCTGGATGTATGTGGCCATCCTGGTTCCCACCGCCATCGCCGTCCGAGTCATGGGCTTGCGCCTGGGCGATTACCTCCTTGGCTTCACCGGGCTGTTCATCCTGGGCCTCATCGTCCTGACCCTGGGCAGCCAGCAGCAGCTCAAGTATTACGGCCTGGAATATCCTTTCTGGGCTTTGATCATCGGCTTGATCCTGGGGAACGCCTTCCCCAGGTTCCCGGCCTGGTTCCAGGCGGCAGCCGGTCGCACGGAGTTCTTCATCAAGATGGGCATTGTGCTCTTGGGCGCCACGCTGCCTTTCACTACCGTGATCAAAGGCGGCGGCTGGGGGTTCGTGGAAGCTGTGACCATCGTGGCCATCGGCTTCGCGGTGGCCTTTGTGGTCTCCAAACGGCTGGGGTATGACAACCGGTTCGCGTCTGTGCTGGGAGCCGGCGGCTCCGTATGCGGCGTATCGGCCGCCATTGCGGTGGGAAGCAGCGTCAAGGCAGACCGCAAAGACGTGGGGTACATCGTATCCCTGGTGGTCATTTACGCGTTGGTTCTCATTTTCCTGATGCCGGCCCTGGCCCGTCTCATGCATCTCGATGTCCGGGTAGCCGGCGCCTGGATTGGCGGTTCCGAGTTGGCGGATGCGGCGGGCTTGGCTGCTGCCCAGCAGCTGGGCGACAAGGCTACTGAGGCCTTCACGCTGGTCAAACTGAACCGCGACGTCATGATCGCCGCTCTGGCGTTCATTTTGGCCATTTTGGCGGTGACCCGCTGGGATGTGGGCAAGGGCGAGGCCCGGCCGGGGGCAGGCGTCATCTGGGAACGCTTCCCCAAGTTCGTGCTGGCCTTTCTGGTGGCGTCCTTCCTGGGGACCCGGTGGGCCGTGGGCGACGCCGCCGGGATGTCCGCCCATGTGAGCCCTGTGCTGACCACTCTGCGCACGTGGCTCTTCGTGTTGGCCTTTATCTGTATCGGATGCGGCACACGCTTCCGCGACATCCAGAAGATGGGGGCCAAGCCCATCCTGGCTTTCACCATCGTGGTCTTGGTGAACCTGGTGACAGGCTTTATCATGGCACACCTGCTCTTCGGAGGCATCATCGCCCGCCCACTGCAGTAGCGGCGGGCATGCAGCCCGGGGGGAGGAGGCTTGGTCCTGCGGCCGGGGCAGAGCCGCCTCCCGCCCCCCGTTTCCCATTCCGCGAAATCCCGTGCCTGCACAAACCCGCTCGCCGTTATTTGCCGGCAAAACCAGCGGCGGCAGTCCATGGCCCCCGGCCATTCATAGTCCTCCGGCGTTTCCCGGGGGGCGCGCTTTTGTACTTCGCGGAACTATAGTATAATCAAAAACATGGAGAACACATCGCAGCGGGATCCGCGAGGCTGCAGGCCCGCTGAAAGGAACCCCCGGAAGGGTGTGATCATTTGAGCTTCGGTGCCATGCTGCGGGAGGCACGCGAGTCCAAAGGCCTCAGCCTGGAAGAAGTGGCGAAGAAGGTGGAGCTGCCGGTCTACTGCCTGCGGGATGTGGAAGCCGGCCGCAGGCGTCTCTCGCGGGTGACCGCCCTTCAGCTGGGGCAGTTTTTGGACATACCGGAGGACCGTCTCTGGCAGCAGTTCAATGAGTCCGCCGCAGGCCAGGGAAGCCCGGCGGAGGTGGCCGCGGGCGGCGTGGGCAGGCGCCTGCGGGAGCTGCGGGAAAAGAAAGGCCTGACCCTGGTGGAGTTGGGGCGGCGGGCACGGGTGTCTTTCACGCACGTGAGTGAAATTGAACGGGGCAACACCTGCCCCAGCATCAAAACCCTGGAGAAGCTGGCCTCGGCCCTGGGCGTGCCGGTGGGCTTCCTGCTGAGCGGCGATGGCTGTGGCTCGCTGGGCGCCAAGGTCCGGCGCCTGCGGGAGAGGCAGGGGAAGACGCAGGGGGATCTGGCCGCCGCCATCGGTACGACCTTTGGATTTGTGGCCCAGGTGGAGGCGGACCGCACACAACCCTCGTTGGGCACGTTGGAAAAACTGGCGGACGCCCTGGGTGTATCCCCATGTTATCTTCTCCTGAAGGATGAGGATCTGGCCTTCAACATGCTGAGCGAGGGTGGCGAGACGCTGGACGGGGATCGGAAGGTCCGTCCGGCGCAGAGAGCGGACGGGGAAGGCCCGGTTCCACCGGTGGCCCAGGGCGGGGAAGGGCTGCCGCCGGCTTCGTGCGGGCTGGACGGAGCTGGCGGCGACGGGGCTTGCAGGGACGGGGCTTGCGCAGTGCACGAGGAACGGGCAGCCTGGGTCCCGGAGGCGCGGGAGCCGGTGGGGTCCGCCGGGGGCGGTGACCCCGGCAATGATGCGGCCGGCCCGGTTGGGGCAGTGGTCACCGGCGGCCAGCCGGTTCCGCCGGGGGTGCGGGAATTGTTGGCCTTGGCCTTGCGCCTGGAAGGCCCCTGGCTGGATCTGCTGGTGGAGATGGCCCGGCGGTTGGCGGCTTTGCAGGCTGCCGGGAATGAACGGCGGCAACCCGGGGAAGGCCGGAGCGAGGCGGCACAGGTGGCGGTTTTGTGGCAGCAACTGAGCCCGGAAGCCCAGGCCGCGGCCTGGAACTACCTTCAGTTTCTGGCCCAGAACGCCCGGGTATCTCTGCGCACAGTGGGATGACGGGACAGCGCCGGGGCGGAAAGGAGCCCGGAGGCGGCTTCAGAACGCTTGGGGGGGCGGAAGCTCATGATGGGACGGGGCGGTCTGATTGGGGAGCGGGACAGCGCCTACACAACGGTCCGGCTCCGGATCCCCGCGGGGATTGTCTATTCCAGCCAGCTTTCAGCCATTCAGGACGCTGCCGACCGCTTTGGCGATGGGCGCATTCACCTCAGCACCCGGCAAACCCTGGAAATTCCCCATGTACGGCGGGAGAAGGCTCAGGAAGTCCTGGATTTCCTGGCCCAGGCAGGGTGGTACCAGCAAGACCTGTCCGGCAACATCCGGAACGTGGTCGCCTGCCCGGGCACGTCCAGTTGTCCCAACGCTTTGATCGATGCGCAAGCGCTGGCCCTGGAGATTGATTCTCTGCTGACGGAATGTGCCGACGTGCCGGGAAAGGTCAAGGTGGGGGTGTCGGGCTGCGCCAACGGCTGTGGGCACTCGCTGCTGTGCGATCTGGGCGTGGTGGGGAGAGCGGAGATTGCCTTTGACCCCTCCTTGTGCCGCCGCTGCCACCGCTGCGTGCGCGAGGCTTGCCGCACCGGCGCCCTGCAGGTCCAGGGAGGGAGCGAAAGCGTGCGTCTGGATCCTGCCTTGTGCGAAGGATGTGGCCTGTGCGTCCCCGCCTGCCATGCGGGCGCCTTGGCGGTGAATCGGGTGATCTGGCAGGTCTGGGTGGCCGGGAAGCTGGGACGCAGCCCGCGCTTCGGCCTGGAGCTGGCACGGCTGGCATCGCCCGCGGCCGTCCTGGACCTGGCAGGCGCCCTATTGGCGCTGTGGAAAGCGAAGGGGCAAGCCGGCGAGCGCCTGGGGGATTTCGTCCGGCGCCTGGGCCTCGGTGGCATCCGCCACGCCCTGGGCCTGCCTTCCTCCGGCCGGCTGGCCGCACAGCCACTGCCACGGAACAGAGAGGCCACCATGCGGCTGGCCTGACGCTGCCCGGCGCGCAGCATGGTTGCGGGCTTGAGCCACCAAGGCCTGCGCCCAGTGGGGAACGCCCAGGGCGTGCAGATGGGTGTAGCAGGCCAGGGTATTCTTCCAGAGCAGCCCGTCGCCCTGTCCGTCCAGGCCGTGGCCTCGCTGAACGCGGAAAACCGGCTCCAGGCTGCAATCGAAAAGGCCCTCGGACCGGGGTACGGCGGCGGGAATCTCCACGCGGGAATAGTGAAACTCGTGCCCCCGGAGCTGCGAGCCTACGGGAAAGTAGGGGTTGGGCCGTTGTACGGTCAGCAGCGTATACCCGTGGCCCTGGGGCTTTTTTCCCATGCGGACCGTATACGGAAATACGCCCACCATGGGATAGAGAGCGGCGCCTGCCTGGACCTGGCGGCACAGGTATATGAGGCCCCCACACTCCGCATAGACGGGCAGGCCTGCTTCGACGGCATCCCGTAGCCCCTGGCGGAATGTGCGGTTCCCTGCCAGGGCGGGGCTGTTGGTTTCCGGAAAGCCGCCGCCGATGTACAGCCCGTCCAGGTCTGCCGGCAAGGCTGTGTCCCTGCAAGCGTCCAGGAAAACCAGCCGGGCTCCCTGCCGTTGGAGGGCTTCCAGGTTCTCGGGATAGTAAAACTGAAACGCCCGGTCCCGCAGGACTCCGATTTTCACGGGATTCCCAGGCCCAGCTTCCAGCCTGGGCGCCACGGGCGCCGTCGGGGAAGCCGGGTGCGGGCGGGGCGGGGGAGCCAGGGGGCCCGCCTGCGCAGCTGCGTCTGCCAGCGCTTCCAGATCCACGGAATCCGCCACCACCGCCGCCATGCGCGCGATGGCCGCATGTTGCTCTTCCGCCTCCGGCGGCGGCACCAAACCCAGATGCCGCTCGCGGAAAGGCGGCTCAGGCAGCCTGGGGACGGCTCCGAAAACCGGTAGGCCGCAGTACTCCTGGATGGCGGCACGCACGGTCCTTTCGTGGCGGGCCCCGCCCACCCGGTTCAGGATGACGCCGGCGATTCTCAGCTGAGGGTCGAAATGCTGGCAGCCCAGGATGATGGCGGCGGCCGTGCGGGTGACGCGGGTGGCATCCAGCACCAGCACCACCGGCGCATTCAGCAGCCGGGCCAGCGCCGCAGTGCTGTTGCTTCCCTGCAGGTCCATGCCGTCGTACAGACCCATGTTTCCTTCCACCACAGAGAGATCCCCTTGGGAAGCATGCACAAGAAACGATTCCGTCGCCGCCTGTGGGTCCATCAGATATAAATCGAGATTGTGGCAGGACTGCCCTGCCGCCTGAGTGAGCCAGGCGGCGTCAATGAAGTCCGGCCCTTTTTTGAAAACAGCCACCCGCAGTCCGCGCCGGCGCCAGGCAGCCACCAAGCCCAAGGTGATGCTGGTCTTGCCGGAGCGCCCGTGAGGTGCCCCAATGACCAGGCGGGGCAGCTGCGCCTGTGTTTGTTGCATATGGGCCCGCCTTCCTTCATCCTCCAGCCTTGCGCAGCGCTGCGGAAGGCTGGGATTGCGCCACCCATCAAGCGTCCTGCGCCGCCGCTCCGGACGCGGCGGGGCGCTGGGCCTTGGCCAGCACCAGCGCATCGGCCACGATTTCGCACAGGTTGTGAACCTTCACTTTCAGCTGATAGTGCCTGTTCAGCTCATTCAGCTGGTCCACACAGTTATGGCAGGAGGTCACGACCACCCGGGCGCCGCTGGCCGCAATCTGCCGGGCCTTGGCCTGGCCGGCTTGCAGACGCCGCTGCGAATACTCGGTCATGGCCAACATCCCGCCTCCGCCGCCACAACAGTAGTTGTCTTTTCCGTTGGGCGTCATTTCCCGGAATTCCCTCACCGCCCGTGAGAGGAGGAAGCGCGGCTCCTCGATGATGCCGCCGTTGCGGGCCAGGTTACAGGGGTCGTGGTAAGTCACAGGCAGACTGTTCGCAGCGGGGTTCAGCTTGATCCGCCCAGAGTCCAGGTACTCCGCCATCAGCTCCACGAAGCTACGGACCCGGAACGGGTAGGGATGGCCCAGCCAGTTGGGACCTTCCCAGCGGAACGAGCGGTAGCCATGCCCACATTCGGTCATGACCACTTCCTGCACGCCCAGGCGCACGGCCTCGGCTTCCAGCCGCCGGGCGATCTCCGCCGCCTTATCATCCTCGCCGCTGAAAAGGCCGTAATTCGTGCCGTCCCAGGCTTCCGTGCTGAAGGTCCAGTCCTCTTGGGCGGCATAAAGGATCTTCGCCGCCGCCAGGATCGTAAGCGGAAAGTACTTGACCTCCCGCGGGTTGAGTGTGTAGAGGACCCGCGCCCCCTGCTTGTTTACAGGGATCCGGGCTTGCGGGTCGCCGGTGTCCGACTGCAGCTGCTCTTCCATCCACTGCAGCGTATCCAGGAAGTCTTCGCGGCTGACGGCCATGTTGTTGCCCGTCTTCAGATGTGCGTCTACGGTGGCTTTCAGGCCTTCCGGAATGAGGCCATGGCGGGCCAGCACCCCCCGGGCCGTGCGCACGATGGTGCCGGTGTCCACGCCCATGGGGCAGCTGAGTGTGCAGCGGCGACATTGGGTGCAGGTGCCAAAAATTACGTCTCCCAAAGCCCGCAGCATTTCCTCATCGGAACGGCCTCGCCGGGGCTCTGCCCCAAACCAGCCGGGGAACCAGCGTGTCCAGGGATCCTGGGTGCGCAGAATGCGGCGCACGGCCTCCGCCCGGTAGGCCGGCACGTGCTCGGGCCGCGGATCCGCCTGATAATAGTGGCAGGACTCGGCACAGACGCCGCAGCGCACACAGGCGTCCAGCGAGCTTAACAGGGCTGGGCCGGTTTTGGCCCGGAACTCCTGGCTGAACTGCTTCAGGTTCAATCCGTGCGGGCTCAACCCTTGTACACTCATCGTCTAGCGGGCCTCCAGCATCCGTGGATGGGGCAGAACCCCGCGGTGCCCAAAATGGGAGCCGTAAAAGTAACGCATGAAAAAGAAGAACCACACATGGCGAAGCTTGCTGAAGGGCAAGTACAGCAAAAGCCATGCTGACCAGGCCTGAAACAGCCCTGTGAGGCCCGGCCAGCGCACAGCGGCGGCAGCCAGGCCCACAAACGCGGCCACAACCACAATGGCCGTATAATCCTCCGGCACGCTCAAGGCCCGTAAGTTCCGCTGGCGGAAACGGTCCCACAGGCCCAAAAGGCCGGCCAAGCAGGTGACCGCCAGGAAAAGCGCCACCCCCGTCCGCTGGCCGGCCGGAAAGCCCGCCAGCCAGGGCGTCAGAGTCAAGGCCAGCACAGCGAAGGAGAGGAAAATGCCCACATGGAACAGGGCGCCGCGCACGTAGGCCAGGGCGTGCTCCCGCCCGCTTTGCTTCGTCCAAGGCAGCATCCCGATGGAATAGGCGTAGGCCACCCCTGCGGCGGCACTGCCCCGCGGCCTTGAGAAGTCAGGCTTGCGCAGCGCCAGGGCGGGTCTCAGCCTCACCGCCAACGCGGTGAGGCTGAAGAGGAAAGCTGCCGCCACCAGGATTGGAAGAACCATGGTCATCCCCACCCTGTTTTGCGAATCACACGCAACCCGTGGGTTTCGGCAGTCCCGCCAGCTTGCAGGCACCTTTTGCCGGCCCGCTGGGGAACAGCTCGTAGATGTACTTCAAGTCGAAGCCTGTATCCTTGCACAGTTTGCGAATCATGGGCGCGATGCCAAACTGCTGATAATAGTCGCGCAAGTAGTGAATCACCTTCCAGTGGTCCTCGGTCAGGTTGTCCAGGCCTTCTTCCTGTTTCGCCAAATAGCGGGCCAGGTCTTCGGTCCATTGCTTCGGGTCCTGTACGAACCCGTCTTCATCCACCTCAACCTGGACATCGCCAAACTGAATCGTCGGCATCCTGCATCCTCCCTCGTGGTTTTCTTTTCTATAGAATGATCGCGCGCCCCAACAGATCCAGCAGGCCCTTGACCTGCACCGGCACATGATGGTGTTCCATGACCAGGGGCAGTTGGGCCTTGCAGATGGCGCAGGGCGCGCAAAGAATCTCCGCGCCGGTGGCCCGCACAGAGTCGGCCTTGGCCTTGCCCAGCTGCATGCGGACCTCCATCATTTCATCCATCAGGAGGCCGGAGCCGCCTCCGCAGCAGAAGCTCTTCTCGCGGTTCGGTATCATTTCCCGGAAATCCAGCGTGATCTGCCGCAAAACCTCGCGGGGCTGTTCGATGATGTCCCCGGCCCGGGCCAGGTTGCACGGGTCGTGGTACGTCACGCGCTGCGGATTCGCCTCAGGATCCACCCGGATGCGCCGCTGCCGCAGGAGTTCACAGGCCTCCTCGGCGCAATGGGTGATGGGAAACTCCAGTTGGCCGTGAATGGTTTCGCTGAACATGCGCCAGGTGCGCCAGCCATGGCCGCACTCTCCAGCCACGATGCGCTGGACCCGCAGGCGACGGGCTGAACGGATCAACCGCTGGCTGTGGGCCCGCAGCAACGGTTCGCTGAAAAACAGGCCAAAGTTGGCGGTTTCAATGATCTCGCTGCTGAGGGTCCAGGAAATTCCCGCAGCATAGAACATCTTGGCGGCCCCTGTGAGGGTATCCGGGTTGCTGAAGAAATCGGAAGACGACGGATTATAGAGGACTTCCGCCCCTTCCTGGTCCACAGGGATGGGGATATCCTTGCCCGTCTCTTCTTTCATTTCTTCTTCCAGAAACTGCACTGTGTCCAGCAGGGCTGGGCGGGGAATCCCCATATTGTTTCCGGTGCGCAGAACATTGCTGCCCACGCTGGTAAGGAACCGCGGGACCAGGCCCAGATAGGCCAGGATCTCGCGCATGGCGATGGTGATCTCCGCCGTGTCGATGCCGAACGGACAGAAAACGGCGCAACGGCGGCATTCATTGCACTGATAGAAGTATTTGTACCATGCCTCGATGGTTTCCTCCGTCAGGTCCTCGGCCCCCACCAGCCGGGGCAGGTGTCGCCCGGTCCAGGTGAAATAGCGCTGGTAAATGCGGCGGGCCAGGTCTGCGCGGGCCACCGGCATGTTTTTGGGGTCCTGGGTACCCAAATAGGAGTGGCACTGCTGGGCGCAGGCCCCACAGTGAGTGCAGACGTCCATATACATCTGGAACGTCCGGCGGTAGTGACGCATTTTGTCCAGTAGTTCCCGGGCCCTGGCCGGCCGCTCCGCCTCATCCACCCAGTGCAGACCCAGAGGCGCCAGGTCTTTTTCCGAGGCCAGATAGGGTCGGTCGTGGCCCGGCGGGTTCGCGCTTGCAGACCCGCGCGAGGGGCCCTTTGCCGGGGCTTCAGCGGCTCTTTGAGCCGTCGCCGGCCGCCCGGCTTCCTTGACCGGGGTGGCGCTCATCTCCAGATCACCTGCCTTGGATAATGACGGGTGATGGTCCAGCGGGTGAAAAAGAAACCGCAGGTGTGGACCAGCTTGGAAAACGGAAAATAGAGCAGAAGCAGCGCCACCAGGGTGAAGTGGGCCACGAACCACGGGCTCGCCGGCGGCGCCACAGGGTGAAAAAGCACCAGCCCCGCCACAAAGTCCCGGACTGCCGCCAGCTCCACCGTTGAGAGGAAGCGCAGGCCGTTGCCAGTTCCAACGATGGCCAGAAGGAGAATGAGCATGAGATAGTCCTCTGCGCTGGAGATCAAGCGGATGGCTTTCTGGCCTGCTCGCCGAACGAGCAGATAAACGACGGCGAGCAGCAGCAGAACCCCCAGGACGCTCCCCAAAAGGTGCGACAGCGCCAGGCTTTGCGCAGGAGCCAGCCTAAAAACGACAAACTCGCGCCCCAGCAGACCGATGCCTGCCACATGCCCCAGCAATACCAGCGCCAGGAGGAAGTGGAAGAACCAGGCTGCAGCCCAATGTTCCCGGACGCCCCGCCATAGGCTGCGAAAAGAAAGGGCTTCCCATAGAATGTGTCCTGCGGCGGCCCAGTTGCTTCGCACCGGAAACACGGTGACCCGGAAGGGAAGGCCGGCCATGCTCCATTTGCCCATCTGCCACAACATGCCGAGCACGAATACCCCTATGGCCGCATATCCCAGGGCGGTCAGCAGCACCCCTGTGCTTCCCACGCGCATCCCTTCTTTCTGCTTGGGGTGGGGCCCGGGCCCGCCGGCGCCGCCGCTGCAGGCCGGGGCCCCGCGTGTCCCGCCACCCGCCGCCAAGGCTACCAGCGGAACATGGTCGTGGACCGGAAGGTCGGGACCGAGAAGATGAAGTCGTCGATGTGTTTCTCTGTGAACGGAATGCCGGTCAGTTGGAAGAACCGCTCCCAGCCGATCCGTTCGATCCACTCACCCATGCGCTCGCCCTTTTGAGCATGATCGATCCAGACCTGCACGATGTTGTGCACTGCTTCCACCACTTCCGGCCAGCGCGGTGGGTTGTTGGGCAGGAAAGGTATGGCCAGCCGTGAGAACATGGGAGCCGTCCGGGCATTGGAGACCTTTCCGCCCACGAAGATGGCCACTCCATCCGTTTCGGGATTCATGATCTTAATGGCCGGGCACATCGTGTAGCAGTTGCCACAATACATGCAGCGTTCCTCGTTGATCTCCACGGTCTTTTCTTTCGGGTTGGGCCGGATGGCGCCCGTGGGGCAGGCTGCCACCACCGTGGGGATCTCACAGATTTTGCTGACCAGCTCTTTGTCCACGTAGGGCGGCTTGCGGTGAATCCCCAGAATGGCGATGTCCGAGCAGTGCACGGCGCCGCACATGTTCAGGCAGCAGGCCATGGAGATCCGCAGTTTGGCCGGCAGGTCCATGTGGGTGAAGTGGTCGTAGAGGTCGTCCATGACGGCCTTGACAATGCCGGACGCATCTGTGGCCGGTGTATGGCAGTGAATCCAGCCCTGGGTATGCACGATATTGCTGATGGAATTGCCAGTGCCGCCCACGGGCCATTCGCGCTTCCACAGCTCTTGGAGCAAAGGCTCCAGCTTGCTTTGGTCGGATACCAGGAACTCGATATTGTGCCGGCTGGTGAAGCGCAGGTAGCCATCGCAATACCGGTCCGCCAGGTCACAGATTTCCCGGATGGCGTCCGTATCCAGCAAACGTGGGGAACCCACCCTCACGGTGTAGAGTTCCTCGCCGTTCTCGCTCACGTGGCGCAGGACGCCGGGCCGCACGATCTCGTGGAAACGCCAGCGGCCATAATTGCGTTGCACCACCGGCGGCAGCATTTGCCGGTAATCCGGAGGTCCGATATCGGTCTTAGCCATTGCTGCGCACCTCCTCAGGACGCCAGTAGTAGTACGGATTCGCCCGGGGCCGGGCGACCATCTGGGGCACCGGCGGCAGCCCTACGTCGTGCAGGAAGGCGCGCATGCCCAGACGATAGATGAGCTCGCCGATACGCTCCCGGTTTTTGGCGCGCTCGTCCCACCAGTTGAAGATCCGCCGCAAAAGGTCCAGGAGCTCCGTGTACGGGGGCTCCATTTTCATGAAGGGAACGATCACCCAGCCCAGGAATGCCGATTCCTTCATGGTGGCTTTGCCGCCGATCAGAAGGGTGGCCCCTCTCTCACGGCCGGGCCGCAAGGCTTTGGGCATTTTGTTGATGCAGTGCATGCAGCGCACGCACTCTTCGCGGCGGATTTCCAGCTCTTTTCGCTCCGGATGCCAACTCAGGGCGCGGGTGGGGCATTTGCCACAGATCTCGCCCTGGATGTCCAGGCCCTGGTCGGCGTAGGCCGCCACAGCCTGCGGGTCCACCTGGATCGAATCGCGCCAGGTGCCGATGACGGAAAGATCCGAGCGGGCGATGGAAGCCACGCAGTCGTTGGGGCAGCCGGAGATCTTGATTTTGAACTTGTACGGCCACATGGGCCGGTGCAGTTCATTCTGGAATTCCTGGGTGATGGTGTGGCAGAGATCCAGGGTGTCCACACAGGCGTATTCGCAGCGTGCCGGGCCTACACAGGCGCTGGGCGTACGCAGGTCGGAACCGGAGCCTCCCAGGTCAAACCCGTGCTCGCTCAGTTCGTCGAAGCAGGGCTGCAGGTTTTCGGTGGGAGCGCCCAGCAGAATGATGTCCCCCGTGGCCCCGTGGAAATTGGTCAAGCCGCTACCGTACTTGTCCCAGATATCACAGAGCTGTCGCAGGGCGGAACTGGTGTAAAACCAGCCGCTGGGCTGATTGACGCGGAAGGTGTGGAACTCCTTGACATTCGGGAACCGGTCCGGGCGGTCCGAATAACGGCCGATGACGCCGCCGCCGTATCCCCGGACGCCCACGATGCCGCCGTGCTTCCAATGGCCAACCTTCTCCTCATAGGACAGCTCCAGCTGCTTCAAGAGGTCGCCCGCAGCGGGTTTTTTGACCGCTGCCCGTTTCATGATCTTCACGAAACTGGGCCAGCGGCCTTTTTCCAGCTCATCCAGGCGGGGAGTCTTCGAATTGGCCACCTGTTTCACCTCCAACAGATGTTTGGGCAATTGCTGGATCGGCCACCCCCGCCAACTGTGGCCGGCTGAGCCGGGGCAGCCGTCGTCGCCAAGAGGAAGCCGCCCAGGATCCTCAGTATTCCGCGACGCTGACCGCACCGGTGGTACAAACGCTGGTGCAGGACTGGCAGCCCAGGCATTCGGTGGGCTCGCCCTGGACCTCACATTTGCCCTGGCCGTTGATCTTGAGCAGTCCGGCCGGGCAGGCGGCTGCGCACTCCCCGCACCCGGAGCACGCATCGGAATCGACGGATACCATAAACATGTGGATCGCCTCGCTTCTTGCCGGGATGGGGCACTCCGGTTCGTGACAGAGTTCACTTTTTGTGCCAAACTCACGCTGGTCTGTAGGTGCAAGGGCCGCCGACCATCGCGGACCATCTGGGTGGGGTGTTCTCAAATTCCCTTCCACTCCTGCTGAAATTATACCATAGACGAAATCCGGCTGAGATTAGAGTTGCAAATCATCACCATTTCACGGTATAATGATCCAGCAGCAGAGCCGGCAATCGGAAATCTGGAGGCGGCGAGCTGGCCGGCAAAAGGGAAAAAGGGAGCCGGGAACGGCTTGGGGGGCACTATAGCTTAAGTTGTGGTTATAATAAGGGGAGGCGGATCCGTACGGACCTGCGCCTGCTGATCTTTCGGACGGTGGCCGAAAAGCAGAGCTTTTCTGGGGCGGCGGAGGCTTTGCACCTGAGCCAGCCCACCATCAGCCAGAATGTCAAGGCTTTGGAGCAGGAGTATGGCGTGCCGCTGTTTTTCCGCAACCCGCACCGGGTCTCCCTGACAGAGGCGGGACGCGCTCTTTACCCCCTGGCCTGCCAGATCACCGACTTGTATCTTCAGTCCGCGCAGCGGATGCGGGATTTTAGCCACAGCGAAAAGGCGGCCTTGGCCGTAGGAACCACTTCCTGCCTGGCGGAATGGGCGGCACCGGCCCTCCTGCGTTGCTTCTCCGCCGCTATCTGCGCTACCGCGGCTACCGGGTGCGCCTGGTGCAGAACTTCACCGATGTGGATGACAAGATCATCGCCCGTGCCAACCGGGAAGGAGTGCCGGTGCAGGAGATCGCCGACCGTTACATCGCCGATTACCGGCAGGTCATGGCGGCCCTGGGTGTGGAATCCCCCGATGTGACGCCGCGGGTCACCGAGGAGATCGAGCCCATCCTGGATATGGTCCAGGCCTTGGTGGACAAGGGGTATGCCTACGCCGCCAGCGGGGATGTCTTCTTTTCCGTGGGAAAATTCGCCGCCTATGGGCAACTTTCCGGCCGCAGCACCGAGGAGATGGAGGCCGGCGCCCGCGTGGAGGTGAGCCCCGGCAAGCGGGACCCCCTGGATTTCGCCCTTTGGAAGGGGGCCAAGCCCGGGGAGCCCGCGTGGCCCAGCCCCTGGGGTCCGGGCCGCCCCGGCTGGCACATCGAGTGCTCCGCTATGGCCCGCAAGTACCTGGGGGACCGCTTCGATATCCACGGCGGTGGGATGGACCTGATCTTCCCCCATCACGAGAATGAAATCGCCCAGTCCCAAGCCATGCTGGGGCCGGAGGCCTTCGCCCGCCTGTGGGTGCACAACGGCATGGTGGAAGTCGCCCGGGAGAAAATGTCCAAGTCCATCGGCAACACCACGGCCGTGCGGGAGGTCCTGCGCCACTGGCCGCCGGGACTTCCGGGCTGCCATGGACGACGACCTGAACACCGCGGCGGCCATCGGAGTCCTGCACGGCTCGGCACGGGACCTGAACCGGGCGCTGGCGCAATGGAATCCGCAGGCCCAAGCCCCCAGCCGGGAACAGATTGAGGCGGTGCGGCGCTGGCGGACGGTTTTCGCCAGGCTCGCCGGCGGTATTTTGGGGATCTTGCCAGGGGCCGGCGCCGCCGCAACCGCCGGAACCGCCGGGGCCACCGGAACCGGAGCTGGCGCGGCCGGCGGGAGTGAGGCCGGGGTAAGGGAGGCCGGAGCGGCGGGAGCCGGGGCGACGGGAGCAGGAGCGGCCCCCGCCGGAGCGGCCGGCGGTCTTGCTCTTCAAGGTGCGGCGGCCCGCCTGCAGCCGGCAGACGTCACCACCGGAGGCGGCCCGGCGGGAGGCGGGTCCGCGGGAGAGGACCAGGACGGGCACTGGCGCCGGCTTTCCGGGCAGCTGGTGGACGTGCTGTTGGCCGTGCGCGATCTGGCGCGGCAGCAGAAGAATTGGCAGGAGGCAGATTACATCCGCGAGCGCCTGAAGGAACTGGGCGTGACGGTGGAGGATACGCCCACAGGCACGCGGTGGCAATGGGCGCAGCTTGTGCGCAGGGGGGGCGGCAAACCTGGGGAGTCCCAACCAGCAGAGCGCAACGGGTAGCTCCACCAAGATTTGGCAGCTCTCGCCCTTGGTTTGGGCCTATGTCGGAGACGCGGTCTTCGAGCTGTACGTGCGCGAACATCTGGTGCAGCGGGGCTTGGCGTCCGTGGACTCCCTGCACCGGCAGGCGGTGGGCCTGGTCCGGGCCAGCAGCCAGGCGGCGCGGATTCGCGCCGTGGAACCGATTCTCAGCCCCGAGGAGCAGGAAGTGGTACACCGCGGGCGCAACGCCCATGGCAGCGGGGTGGCCCGCAGCGCCAGCGCCGCGGACTATCGCATGAGCACGGGCCTGGAGGCGCTGCTGGGGTTCCTTTACCTGGCGGGCCGCAGCGAGCGCCTGCAAGAGATTCTGGCAGCCTTGTTGCCGGATCTGGCCCCACAGCGAGCCCCACAGGGAGGAAGTCAGGCCTAGTGCGCCCGTGCCGGGCGGCGGGCCGGGCCCCGGCCGGACGCGTGCCATGGCCTCTGCCGGTCCGAAAAAGAGCATCTCCGTACGCCATCAGGTGATGGCCCAGAGTCTCGGCGCCGGCTGCAGGTGCAAGGTCGGCGGCAGCCAGCGTCTGCGCGCCACCAGTCGGCTCGATCGAGCAGCGTCTCTTCCCCAGCGAAGCCGCCGCCCGGTCGAGCAGCACGCACGCCAGCGGGCGTACAATCGCTGGAGTCGGTCGCCACCTGGTCGTTGGCACGGGCGTGTGCAGCAAGCTTACAGGGGCGTCCGCTCATTGGGCGGCGGCGCCTCGGCGGCGGAGTGGACGATCCTCGAATCGAAGGGCAAATCCAGGAGCTCGGAAGGAGACGATCTCATCTCGAGCGCCTCGGGCCGGCGACAGATCCGCCTCCCTCGGGCACACACACATACATCTTGGCACGCCCACGCGGGCGTGCGCCCGGCGGCTGGCCCGAACGTCGTGGCGCCATAGCCGGCGGTGCGTACGAGAGCGGGCGTTATGCGCCCACATCCGCTCGTCGGGCGCCTCGGTAAAGCGCCCGCCCGCTCGAGACCGGGCCGCTCATCGTGGGTGGAGGTGATCTTCGGGTATCCCGGCGGAGCGGTCCTGGCATTGTACGATGAGCTTTACCGCTCCGGCATCCGCCATATCCTGACCCGCCACGAGCAAGGCGCGGTCCACGCCGCCGACGGATACGCCCGCAGCAGCGGCCGGGTGGGAGTCTGCCTGGCCACCTCCGGCCCGGGGGCGACCAACCTGGTGACGGGCCTGGCCAACGCCATGATGGATTCCGTGCCGGTGGTGGCCTTCACAGGCCAGGTGGCCACCAGCGCCATCGGCCGGGATTCCTTCCAGGAGGCGGATATCACCGGCATCACGGTCCCCATCACCAAGCACAACTACCAGGTCCGCAATGTGCGGGACCTGCCGGAAGTCATGACGGAGGCCTTCTATCTGGCCCGCAGCGGCCGCCCCGGCCCGGTGCTGGTGGACTTGCCCAAAGATGTCAGCACGGCGGAGATCGCGGCGGACGAGGTGGTCTGGCCTCAGGAGAGCAGCCTGGCCGGCTACCGCCTGCCGCGCCGCGGTGCGCAACGGCAGATCCGGGCGGCCGTGCGGGCTTTGGTACAAGCGCGCCGGCCTTTGCTCTATGTGGGCGGGGGCGTGGCCGGGACCAAAGCCGCCTTGGCCTGCCGCTCCCTGGCGGAGGAGCTGGCCCTCCCGGCCGCCAGCACCCTCATGGGCCTGGGGGTGATCCCGGCCCAGTACCCGCTGTACCTGGGAATGCTGGGCATGCACGGCACTGTGGCCGCCAACCGGGCCATGGCCCAGTGCGACGTCCTTTTGGCGGTAGGAGCCCGTTTTGACGACCGGGTCACCGGCAAGCTGGAAGCCTTCGCACCTCACGCCACTGTGATCCACGTGGATATCGACGCTGCCGAGATCGGGAAAAACGTGCGGGCCCACATCCCCATCGTGGGCGATGCGGGGGCCGTGCTCGACGAGATGCTGCGCCTGCTGCCGGAATACCGGGAGGCCGCCTGCGGGCCGGAGGGGGAGGAGGACCTGGCCCGGCCTTGGCGGCTGCGGGTTCTGGCGTGGAAACGGCAATTTCCGGTGGATGCCGGCGATGGCAGCGCCGGGCCCGGCGACAGCACGAAGGTTGGCGGCAGCGCGGGGGTCGGCGGCGCCAGGGGCCCGGCCATGGCCGCGGAGGCCGGCACCGGCCCCAGATTGCGCCCCCAGACCGTCATCCAGGCTGTGGCCGGGCGGGTACCCGATCCGCACTTCGTGGTGACGGACGTAGGGCAGCACCAAATGTGGGCTGCGCAGCTTTGGCCCGTAAGCCGCCCCCGCTCTTTCATCAGCTCCGGCGGCCTGGGAACCATGGGCTTCGGCCTGCCGGCAGCCGTGGGCGTGCAAGTGGCGCATCCCGGCGCCCGGGTGGTCCTGCTCAGCGGCGACGGCAGCATTCAGATGAACATCCAGGAGCTCGGCACCGTGGCCAGTGAACGGCTCCCCATAAAGATCGTCATCCTGAACAATGAGTACTTGGGCATGGTGCGCCAGTGGCAGGAGTTGTTTTACGACCGGCGCTACTCCCAGACCCATCTGAGCAATCCGGATTTTGCCGCCATCGCACGGGCCTACGGGCTCGAGGGCTACAGGGTCAGCCAGGCCGAGGAGCTGGGACCGGTATTGGACAAGGCTCTGGCTTCGCCGCAGGCGGCCCTCATTGACGTGGCTGTGGCGCCGGAGGAGAACGTTTATCCCTTCATTCCCGCAGGCGGCTCGGTAAAAGACATGATCGTGGGCCCGTCCGGGCCTGCCCAGGAAACCGCCGCCCACGCAGGGTAGGGCGGATAGGGCTTTGCAGAACGGGCCTGCGCGGGCAGGCCTGTGCCAGTGTGTGAGCAAGAAAGGAGGATTCCGTCATGTACCGGACTCTGGCGGTGTTGGTACGCAACCGCACAGGAGTGCTCTTCCGGGTGGCCAGTTTGTTCAGCCGCAGGGCGTACAACATCGAAAGCATCACCGTAGGACGGACGGAGACGCCGGAGTTCTCCCGGATGACCCTGGTAGTGGGCGAGGATGCCGCCGCCTGCGACCAGATCTGCAAGCAGCTCAGCAAGCTCGTGGACGTGGTGCGGGTGCGGGACATCACCGACGAAGACATCGTCGCCCGCGAACTGGCCCTGATCAAGGTGGCGGCCACGCCGGATCAGCGCCAGGCGATCATGCAGATGGCCAACGTGTTCCGGGCCCGGGTGGTGGACATCACCAACCGCACGCTGACGGTGGAGATCACCGGCACCGAAGACAAAGTGGACGCCCTCATCGGCCTGTTGCAGCCCTACGGCCTGCGCGAAGTGGTGCGCACCGGCCGCATCGCGTTGAACCGGGGCGTGCGCGGCATGCGCGGTTCGCTCATGGCCGCCCTGGCCAAAAGCCGGCAGGCCGCCTTGGCCCGGGCGGCAGCGGAGGCCACCCCGGCGGGACAGCAGGTCGCCAGGCTGTAAGACCGGCTTGGCACAGCGAGGCCGGATCACCATAGAAATCCGGCTTGAGCAATGCCAGCTTGGCAAAAGCAGGAAAGGAGAACCCATTGAACCATGGTGAAGATGTACTACGAACAGGATGCCACCTTGGAACCGCTCAAAGGCCGCACCGTGGCCGTCATCGGCTATGGCAGCCAGGGCCATGCCCAGGCGCAGAATCTGCGGGACAGCGGCGTGCAGGTCATCATCGGGCTGCGGCCCGGCAGTAAAAGCTGGCAGCGGGCGGAGCGGGACGGTTTCACCGTCTATCCCACCGCCGAAGCGGCGGCCAGAGGCGACATCATCCAGATTCTCACCCCCGACGAGACCCAGGCGGAGATGTACCGGCAGGATATCGCGCCCCACCTCAAAGCCGGCATGGCCTTGGGCTTTTCACATGGGTTCAACATCCATTTCCATCAGATCACTCCGCCGCCGGACGTGGACGTGTTCATGGTGGCACCCAAGAGCCCCGGGCATCTGGTGCGCCGCATGTACGCCGAGGGGGCCGGGGTTCCCTGCCTGTTCGCAGTGCATCAGGATGCCACCGGCCACGCCCGCGACCTCACGCTGGCCTATGCCAAGGGCATTGGCGGCACCCGCGCCGGCGTGCTGGAAACCACTTTCCGGGAAGAGACCGAGACCGATCTCTTTGGCGAGCAGGCGGTGCTGTGCGGAGGCCTCACGGAACTGATCCGGGCGGGGTTCGACACCCTCACCGAAGCGGGATATCCGGCGGAGCTGGCCTATTTTGAATGCCTCCATGAGATGAAACTCATCGTGGACCTGATCTATGAAGGCGGCATCAGCCGCATGCGCTTCTCCGTCAGCGACACGGCGGAATACGGCGACTTGACCCGGGGTAAGCGCATCATCAACGAACAGACCCGCCAGGAGATGAAAAAGATCCTGGCGGAGATCCAAAGCGGCGCCTTTGCCCGCGAGTGGATTTTGGAGAATCAGGCGCACAGGCCCATGTTCCTGGCCATGCGGGAACGGGAAAAGCAGCATCCCATCGAGCAGGTGGGCAAACGCCTGCGGGCCATGATGCCCTGGATCAAAAAGCCGGAGGAGGGCGAATAACCCATGAGCGTGGCCGAGGTCCAAGCCGTCCCAGCGAACGCGGCTCCAGAGCGCGTCCTGATTTTCGACACCACGCTGCGCGATGGCGAACAGACTCCCGGCGTACACCTGAACGCGCCGGAGAAGCTGGAAATCGCCCGCCAGCTGGCGCGCCTGGGCGTGGATGTCATCGAGGCCGGCTTTCCCGCGGCCTCCCCGGCGGATTTCGCAGCGGTGCAGGCGGTGGCCCGCGCAATCAGCGGCGCCACCGTGGCCGCTCTGGCCCGGGCTCTGCCGCAGGATATCCAGCGGGCCTGGGAAGCCATTGGCCAAGCGCGCCAGCCACGGCTGCACGTGTTTTTGGCCACTTCGCCGGTACACATGCAATACAAACTGCGAAAGTCTCCCCCGGAAGTCCTGGAGATGGCGGAAAGCGCCGTGCGGCTGGCCAGGAGCCTTTGTTCCGAGGTGGAGTTTTCCGCCGAAGATGCCACCCGCAGCGACTGGGAATTCCTGGCGGAGGTGTGCCGGCGGGTGGTGCGGGCGGGCGCCACCGTGGTGAACATCCCGGACACGGTGGGCTACAGCACCCCCGAGGAGATGCGCCGCCTGTTCCGCTTCCTGGGCCAGGCTGTGCCGGAGCTCCGGGAGTACGGGGCCATCCTGTCTGTCCATTGCCATGATGATCTGGGGATGGCGGTGGCCAACAGCCTGGCGGCTGTGGAAGGCGGGGCGCGGCAGGTGGAGTGCACTCTGAACGGTCTGGGGGAGCGGGCAGGGAATGCGGCGCTGGAAGAGATCGTCATGGCCCTGCACACGCGCCGGGACTATTTCGCCGCCCAGGCCCGCGTGGCCCCGCCCCGCCTGGCCACGGAGCAGCTGTATCCCAGCAGCCAGCTGGTGCAGAGCCTGACCGGCGTCTTTGTTCCGCCCAACAAGGCCATCGTGGGAGCCAACGCGTTCGCCCACGAGTCCGGCATCCACCAGGACGGTGTTCTGAAGGAGCGCAGCACCTACGAGATCATGACGCCGGCCAGCGTCGGTGTGCCGGAGAGCAGGCTGGTGCTCGGCAAACTCTCCGGCCGCCACGCCTTCCGCGAACGCCTGCGCCAGCTGGGCCACGAGTTGGACGGCGAACAACTGAGCCGGGCCTTTCAGCGCTTCCAGGAGTTGGCGGACCGCAAGGGAGAGCTGAGCGATGCGGATCTGGTGGCCATTGCCACCGGCGAGGCAGGCCCGGTGCCGGAGCGTTACGTGCTGCGCTATCTCCATGTGGTATCCGGAACCGGCACGGTGCCCACGGCCACCGTGGTGCTCAGCGTGGACGGAGAGGAGCGGCAGGACTCGGCCGTGGGCGACGGCCCGGTGAATGCGGCGTTCCGGGCTGTCCAACGCTTGGTGGGGCAGCGGGCGGAACTGGCGGGATACAGCCTGCGGGCGGTCACGGGCGGGGCCGATGCCGTGGGCGAGGTCACGGTGCGGGTACGCAACGACGGGCGCCAATACCTGGGCCGGGGCCGCAGCACCGATGTGATCGAGGCCAGCGTGCAGGCCTATCTGCACGCCCTCAACAAAATGGCGGAGGACGCGAAAACGGCCGGGGACTTTGGCAATGAGCAGCCGGTCCCGAAGACAGGGGATGAGCAGCCAGCATGCGTGCCATGACCATGACGGAAAAGATCCTGGCGGCCCACGCAGGCAGGGAGAGCGTGGCGCCGGGGGACCTCGTTCAGGCCCAGGTGGATTTGGCCTTGGCCAACGATATCACCGCGCCGTTGGCCATCCGCGAGCTGCAGCGCATGGGTGCCCGCGGCGTCTGGGACCGGGAACGGGTGGCCCTCATCTGTGACCACTTCACACCCAACAAGGACCTGGCCTCCGCCGAGCAGGTGGCCGAGGTCCGACGTTTCGCCCGCAGCCAGGGCTTGGAGCATTTTTACGAAAGCGGCAGGGTCGGCATCGAGCACGTGCTCCTGCCGGAGATGGGGCTGGTGGTGCCCGGGGACGTGGTGGTGGGCGCCGACTCGCACACCTGCACGTACGGTGCCCTGGGGGCTTTCTCCACCGGGCTGGGCAGCACGGACCTGGCTGGTGTGCTGGCCCTGGGGGAGATCTGGCTGCGGGTGCCGGCGGCTATCCGCGTGTATCTGCACGGGGGGCGGCGCCCGTGGGTCACGGGCAAGGACCTCATTCTTTATGTCATCGGCCGGCTGGGTGTGGACGGTGCCCGCTATCAGACCCTGGAGTTCACCGGGCCGGCGGTGGCGTCCTTGTCTATGGACGAGCGCTTCACCATGGCCAACATGGCCATTGAAGCCGGGGCGAAAAACGGCATCTTTCCGGTGGATGAGCGCACCCTGGCCTACGTGGCCGGGCGGGGGCGGCGCGCGCCGGTGGTGGTGGAAAGTGATCCCGGCGCCCATTACGCAGCGGAACTGGACGTCGATCTGGCGCAGGTCGAGCCGCAGGTGGCGCTGCCGCACCTGCCGGAAAACGCCCGGCCCGTGGCGGAGGTTCTGGCGGCGGAAGCCGGTGCAGGTGTGGCCCAGGCCGTGGACCAGGTGGTCATCGGTTCCTGCACCAACGGCCGGATTGAAGATCTGCGCTGGGCCGCCGCCGTATTGCAGGGGCGCCAGGTGCATCCCCGCGTGCGGCTGCTGGTGTTTCCCGGCTCTCCGGCGGTCATGCGGCAGGCTCTGCGAGAAGGGCTCCTGGAGGTCTTCTTGGAAGCCGGCGCCGCGGTGAACACGCCGACCTGCGGGCCCTGCCTGGGCGGGCACCTGGGCATCCTGGCCCGGGGAGAGCGGGCCATCTCCACCACCAATCGGAACTTCCTGGGCCGCATGGGCCACCCCGAAAGCGAAGTGATCCTGGCCAGCCCGGCGGTGGCTGCAGCGTCGGCGGTGGCAGGCCGCTTGGCCACGCCGGAGGACCTGGGGCTGGATTGGGAGAGCACCTGGCGGAAGGTGCGGGGTGCGGAAAGTCTGAGCGCGCAGGAAGAAGAACCGGCGCCTGGGAGGCAGGCCAAGGCCCAGCACCTGCCGCTGCAGGCCGGCGAAGGCGCTGCCGCCGCCAACCGGGGCGCCACCGCAGCGGGCCGGCGTTCTGCGGCGGCCACCGGCGAAGATGCCATCCCGGCGACGCCTTCCGCCTTGCCGCCGGAACACGAGGCAGGCTCGGCCTGGCGCGTGGGGGACGATGTGGACACCGATGTGATCATCCCTGCCCGTTACCTGACCACGTCCGATCCCAAGCAGCTGGCCAGCCATTGTTTTGCAGATCTGTTCGGCGATTTCAGCCAGAGAGTGCGCCAGGGCGATTACATCGTTGCCGGCAAGAATTTCGGCTGTGGCAGTTCGCGCGAGCACGCCCCGCTGGCCCTGAAAGCCGCTGGCGTGCGGGCTGTGATCGCCGCCTCCTTCGCCCGGATTTTTTACCGCAACGCCATCAACATCGGCCTGCCCATTCTGGAGTCGCCGGAAGCAGCTGCGAAGGTCCAGCCCGGCGACAGGCTGGACATTGATTGGGCGGCCGGGCGCATCCACAATCTCACCCGCGGTGAGACCTATGCCAGCAGCGCTTTTCCGCCCTTTCTGATGTCCCTCATCGAGGCTGGAGGCTTGGTTCCATACGTGCAGCAGCGGCTGCAGGAGGGAGGAAGCGCAGGCCATGGCAACAGCAGCCTTTGAAGGCGCCGGGCCCGCCGGCACGGCAGAGAAAGACGGGGTCAAGCACATCGCCGTGGTGGCGGGGGACGGCATCGGCCCGGAGGTCACGGCCCAGGCCGTGCGGGTACTGCAGGCCTGCGCCGCAGCCAGCGGCAAGAAGCTGGTGTTTCACGAGTATCTGATCGGCGGGGCGGCTTACCAGGCCGCGGGCAGTCCGCTGCCTGAAGAGACCCTGGCAGGCTGCCGGGCGGCAGACGCCGTGCTCTTGGGGGCTGTGGGCGGTCCGCAGTGGGACGGCCTCCCGGCAGACAAGCGGCCGGAGGCGGCGCTGCTGGGCCTGAGGCAAGCCCTGGGGGATTTCGCCAATCTGCGCCCCGTCCGGGTCTGGCCGGCCCTGTGGGGACGTTCCCCGTTGCGGCCGGAAGTCTGCCAGGGCGTGGACCTGATGATTGTTCGCGAACTCACCGGGGGGCTCTATTTCGGCCGGCCCCGGGGCCGCCGGCGGGTGCCGGTGGCAGCGGCGGCAGGTGGAGGTGGCCCGGAACCAATCCAGGCGGAGGAGTGGCAAGCCATCGACACCCTGGCCTACGCGGAGCATGAAATCCGGCGCGTGGCGGAAGTGGCCTTCAGCCTGGCCCGGCGCCGCCGGGGACTCGTGACGTCTGTAGACAAGGCGAACGTGCTGGAAAGCTCCCGCCTTTGGCGCCAGGTCGTCGGCGAGGTGGCCCAGAATTACCCGGACGTGCGCCTCTCGCATATGCTGGTGGACAACGCAGCCATGCAGCTGGTACGGGCCCCCGCCCAGTTCGACGTGATCCTGACGGAGAACATGTTCGGCGACATCCTAAGCGATGAGGCAGCCATGGCCGGCGGGGCGTTGGGGCTGTTGCCCTCCGCCAGCTTGGGCGGACCTGTGGCCATTTATGAGCCTGTACACGGATCTGCCCCCGACATTGCCGGCAAGGGCATCGCCAATCCGCTGGGGGCCATTTTGGCCGCGGCCATGCTGGTACGCTGGTCCTTCGGCTGGGAAGCGGAGGCCCAGGCCGTGGAGACAGCCGTGGAGCGGGCGCTGCAGAGCGGCCGGACAGCGGACCTGGCTGCCGCCGGCGAGCCGGCGTTGAGTACGGAGGAGATGGGACAGCGCGTCCTGGAGGAGCTGCGGGGGGCTCTGCAAACTGCGGCGGCCCGGGCGGAGTAGGGGCCGAAGCAAAGCAGAGTGCGGAAAGAGCGCAGGGTGTGGAAGGAGTGTAGCGAGAAGATGGGCCCGTCACAAGCACAACGTGGGCTGGCGGTGGAGATCTATGACACGACGCTACGGGATGGTGCCCAGCGCGAGGGGATCAGCTATTCTGTCCATGACAAGCTGCGCATCCTGGAGCGCCTGGACCACCTTGGCGTGGGCTTTGTGGAAGGAGGCTGGCCCGGTGCCAATCCCAAGGATAGCGAGTTTTTCCGCCTGGCCAGCCGGCTGCGCCTGCACCACACGGTCTTGGTGGCCTTCGGCAGCACCTGCCGCCCCGGCACCCAGGCGGACAGGGATACCAATCTGAGGGCTCTGCTGGAGGCAGGGACGTCCGTGGTCACCTTGTTCGGCAAAAGCTGGGATTTCCAGGTGACCACAGGCCTGGGGACCACGGAGCCGGAAAACCTGCGCATGATCCGCGACAGTGTGGCCTTCTTGGTGCAACAGGGGCGCCAAGTGTTTTTCGACGCGGAGCATTTCTTCGATGGTTACCGGGCCGACCGGGATTATGCTTTGGCCACGTTGTTGGCTGCGGCCAAGGCCGGGGCGCAGCGCCTCGTCTTGTGCGACACCAACGGCGGCTCCCTGCCCGACCAGGTGGGCGCCGCAGCCCGGTATGCGTCCCAGTGGCTGCAGGAGCAGGGGTACCCGGTGCCCCTGGGCATCCATGCCCACAATGACGGCGGGTTGGCGGTGGCCAACAGCCTGGCCGCTGTGGCCGCCGGAATCGTGCAGGTGCAGGGAACCATCAACGGCTACGGCGAGCGCTGCGGCAATGCCGATCTCTGCACCGTGATCCCCAATCTGCAGCTAAAGATGGGATGCCCCTGCCTGCCTGCGGAGAAGCTGGCGCAGCTCACGGAGATCTCCCGCTTTGTGGCGGAGACCGCCAATCTGTCCCCCGATTCGCACCAACCTTACGTGGGGCGCAGCGCTTTCGCCCACAAAGGGGGAGTGCACGTGAGCGCGTTGCTGAAGGCACCGCAATGCTACGAGCACATCGAACCGGAGCGGGTGGGGAACCGCCGCCGCGTGCTGGTCTCGGATCTGGCCGGCGCCAGCAACGTCCGCTACAAAGCCGTGGAGTACGGGCTGGATGAAGCGGCCCTGCAAGGCGGCGCCGCCCAGCGGACCATCGCCGTGCTGAAGCAACTGGAGAATGAGGGTCATAGCTTCGAGGGGGCCGAGGCCTCGTTTGAGCTTTTGCTCCGCCGGAACCTGGGGCTTCTGCAGGAGCCGTTCCAACTGGAGGGCTTCCGCCTGTGGGCTTACGGAGCCGCGGGGACGGGGCCGGTGGCCGAGGCCACGGTGAAAGTGCGCATCGGCGACGAGGTCATCCACACGGTGGCGGAAGGGGACGGTCCCGTGAACGCTCTGGACCGGGCGTTACGGCAAGCGTTGCAGACGCATTTCCGCGAGCTGGCGGAAATGCGTCTGACAGACTACAAAGTGCGGGTGCTGGATGAAAAAGACGGCACCGCCGCCCGGGTGCGGGTGTTGATCCAGTCCAGCGGCTGGGGCCGCACGTGGGGGACCGTCGGGGTGCACGCGAACATCATCGAGGCCAGCTGGCAGGCCTTGGCAGACAGCATCGTCTACGGCCTGATGGTGGCGCGCCCGCGGGCGGAGCAACTGAGCCCGCCAGTAGAGAGCGCCATCTGACGCCGCCCCACGCCGGGAGGCCGGCGAGCCAGCCCAGGCGCAGGCGGGCCGCTGGGTTCAACCCGCCAGCGCAGCGATGACGGCCCGCATGAACGCGGGCAGGTCGTCGGGCATGCGCGCGGTGATGAGCCGCCCGTCCTGGACCACTTCTGCGTCTTCCCAACGGGCTCCGGCGTGCACCAGGTCGTCCTTGATGGAGATGAAGGACGTAACCCGCTTGCCCTGCAGGATATCGGCGGAGGCCAAGACCCAGGGCCCGTGGCAGATGGCTGCCACCACCTTTCCCTCCTGGTACATCTGCCGCACCAGGTTCACCACCGCCGGCTCGCGCCGCAGATAATCAGGAGCGAAGCCGCCGGGGACGATGATCGCATCAAAGTCGGCCGCGTGCACCTTCTGCGCGTCCGCGTCCACCTGGACCGGCAATCCCGTCTTGCTGTTGTAGATCTGCTGCGTGCCGCTTCCTATCCGCAGCACCTCGGCGCCTTCTTCTTTCAGGCGGTAGTAGGGATACCAAACCTCGAATTCGTTGTAAAGCGATTCCACCAGGATGGCAACCCGTTTTCCCGTCAGCACATTGGTCCTTCCCTTCTACCCCTGGCAGGGGCTGTTGGGAATGATTCTCCGTTGCAGCCCCGGTTCCTGCCCGGCTCGCACCGGACCGGCCTTCCGGCTGGAATGCCCGGGCCCGTTCCAGCCCGCCTTTACACGCCGTTGGTCAGCTGGATGACCATGGCCACTTCGCGGCCCTGGGCTTCGGCCCGTTCGTAGAGCCGGCGCAGGGCCGCCCATACCTGGTCCGGGGGGCCTGCCAGCCGGGTGCTGACAGGTCCCACCTCGGTCTCCAGGCCGTGCATCATCAAAGCCTGCAGGGAGTCGTTGATGATCTCGTCGCTGTCTTCGGCCTCCAAAGGATAGAGCGAGACTTCCGCCGTCAACATGGCCGCACCTCTTTCCGCGTTTTCCCCCGTGGTCTGCGTGGTCTGCGAGGGAGGCGTCGATGTTTCCACCTTAGGATGGGGAACCTTAGGATGGAAATATGCGGCGCCTGGGTTATAATGTTGCCGTGAAGCGGGCGGCAGCCCGCGTTGCGGCGCCCAGGCGAGTGCAGGGCGCCGGGAGAAAGGGGATACCGGAGTGCCGGATCAGGCCAACACCCACAGTCCCATGCCCAGCATGGAGGAAGTTCTGGCTGCCCTCAACGAGGTCAAGGACCCCGAGATCCACAAAGGCCTTGCGGATCTGAGCATGGTACGGCCGGAGGAGATCCGAATCGGAGAAGGAAGCATCCAGGTTACGGTGGCCCTGACCGTGGCCGGGTGCCCGTTGCATACCCACATCCGCCAGGACGTGGAGCAGCGGCTGAAGCTGCTCCCGGGGGTGCGGGAAGTGGAGGTCAATCTACGGGCGATGACGCCTGCAGAGCGGCAAGCCCTGCTGGACCGGCTCAACCCGCGTCCCGGGCCGCAGTCCCGCATCACGGATCCGGCGTCCCGGACCCGCATCATCGCCGTGGCCAGCGGCAAAGGCGGTGTCGGCAAGTCCACGGTGACGGTGAACCTGGCGGTGGCCCTGGCCCGGCGCGGCCACAGGGTGGGGCTTCTGGACGCAGACATCTACGGCTTCAGTGTGCCGCGGATGCTGGGGTCCTTCGAGCATCCGGCGGCAGAGGGGCAGGCTATTCTGCCAGTGGAGGCCCACGGGGTGAAGATGATCTCCATGGGCTCCTTTGTGGACGAAGAGCAGGCCGTTATGTGGCGCGGCCCCTTGCTTATGAAAGCCCTGGACCAGTTCCTGGATGATGTGGCCTGGGGGGATCTGGATTATCTCCTGGTGGACATGCCGCCGGGGACCGGGGATATGGCCATCAGCCTGTACCAGCGGCTGCCGAAGGCCGAGATCCTCATTGTCACCACGCCGCAGGCGGTGGCCGCCAAGGTGGCCAGCCGGGTGGCCTCCATGGCCGCCCATACGGAGCAAAAGGTCCTCGGCGTGGTGGAGAACATGAGCACCTTCGTCTGTCCCCACTGTGGGGAGCAGACGGCGCTGTTCGGCCACGGAGGCGCCGAAGAACTGGCGGCGGAAATCGAGGTCCCCCTGTTGGCCCGCCTGCCCCTGGAGCCGGCTGTAGCCAGCGGCAGCGAGGAGGGAATCCCGGCGGTGCTGCAGGAGGGCACTGCCAGCGCCGAGGCATTCCTTGCCCTGGCGGAGGCGGTGGAAAAAGCCCGCGGCCGGGAACTGGTCAAGCGGGCCTGAGCATCTTCTGTGGCCCAGCTGCCTGCCGTTGCCGGGCTCCCGCCCCGGCAGGCCCCGCCTGCCGGGGAGGCGGCCCGGCTCACCCGGCTCAGCTGTGCTCCGCCGTGGCTGCAGTCTCCTGGGGCCTGGGCGGGCCGGAAGCCGCAGAAGGCGGCACGCCGGGGTGCGGAGGCTGGGGTGGCGTGGGCGGGGAAGGCGTGGGCGGGGAAGGCTGTGGCGCCACAGGCTGCGAATCCCGCTTCCGTCCGGCGCCGGCTTCAGGCTTTCGCCGCCCCGGGAGCTTTTCCAGGGCTTCCGCCGTCAGCCGCACGATATCCGCCACGGTGTCGGCCACGGGCACGCCTGCGCCGGCCAGAGCCCGGATTTTTGATTCCGCCGTACCCTTGCCGCCGGAGATGATGGCTCCGGCATGGCCCATGCGCTTGCCCGGCGGGGCGGAGCGCCCGGAGATGAAGGCGACGACAGGTTTGCTCATGGTCTTGATGTACTCCGCCGCTTCTTCCTCGTCGGTACCGCCGATCTCACCGATGAGGATCACCACATCCGTGTCCGGGTCCGCCTCGAAAAGCTGCAGAACGTCCAGGAAACGCATGCCGGTGATGGGATCGCCGCCGATACCGACGCAGGTGGATTGCCCGATCCCCTCTTCCGTCAGAGCGTGGACCACCTCGTAGGTGAGGGTGCCGCTGCGGGAGACCAAGCCCGCTCTGCCGGGCCGGAAGATGCTCCCTGGCATGATGCCCACCAGGCTCTGCCCTGGCGTGATCACACCCGGGCAGTTGGGACCGACCAGCCGGGAACAGTTCTCGCTGAGGTGCTGGGCGATCTGCGCCATATCCAGCGTGGGGATGCCTTCGGTGATGGCCACGACCAGGGGAAGCCGGGCTGCCAGCGCCTCCAGAATGGCATCCTGGGCAGCGGCAGGCGGCACAAAAATAATGCTGGCATTGGCATCGGTGGCCTGCACTGCATCCCGCAGGGTGTTGTATACCGGCACTCCTTCCACCAGCTGCCCGGCCTTTCCGGGGCTGACGCCGGCTACGACCCGGGTTCCGTAGGCCAGCATCTGCCGGGTATGAAAACTGCCTTCCCGGCCGGTAATCCCCTGCACGATGACCCGGGTCTCCCGGTTCACCAGGATGCTCATTGCACTCCCTCCTCCCGGCTGGCAGCCGGCTCTACGGGCGGCTGCCCGGCCAATTTCACAGCCAGGGCCGCCGCTTCGGGCAGAGTGGCGGCTGTCTGCAGGCTGCGCAGGCGGCCGGCGGCTCCGGCGCCCACCCCAGGATCCCCCGGGCCCGGCACAGGTTCCTGGCTGCCGGGCCTGCCGGCCACAGCCAGGTCGCGCAAAACGGCCAGGCCTTCTTGGTGGCGGGTGCCTGCCAGGCGCACCACCACCGGAACCCGGCCACCCAGGCGCGGCAACACGTTGGCCAGGCCCCGCGCCACCTCATCGCAGCGGGTGATCCCGCCGAAGATGTTGATCAGCACGCATTGGACATCCGGATCGGAAAGGACCAAAGCCAGGGCCTTTTCCACCACTTCGGCCCGGGCGCCGCCTCCCAGGTCGCAGAAGTTGGCCGGCCGCCCTCCTTGTTGCCGGAGGGTATCCAGCGAAGCCATGACCAGGCCTGCGCCATTGCCGATGACGCCGATGTTGCCATCCAGCTTCACATAGGCCAGGCCCTCCTGCCGGGCCCGGCGCTCCAGCGGATGCTCGCCTTCATCAAGCCTTTCCAGAGCCGCCAGGTCCGGGTGGCGGAAGAGAGCGTTGTCGTCGATTTCCACCTTGGCATCCAAAGCCAACACCTGGCCTTCGGCGGTGATGGCCAGGGGATTGATCTCCACCAGCAGAGCGTCGCTCTGCATCAGGGCCTGATGCACTTGGCGCATGACACGCAGCAGTTCCCGTTGCTGCGCAGCCGCGAAGCCGGCGGCATAGAACAGCTGCCGCAGCTGGAAGTCCGCCACCGGAAAACGGGCATCCAGCCAGAGTTTGGCGACCTTCTCCGGCTCGGAGGCCGCCACTTCCTCGATCTCCATTCCCCCGGCAGCGGAGGCCATGGCCAAAAGGCCCCGCCGGCTGCGGTCCAGCATCACGCTGAAGTAATACTCTGCCTGGATGTGTTGGGCTTTCTCCACCAGTACGCGCCGCACGGGAAATCCTTTGATCCGCATGGACAGGATGCGCTCTGCCTCCCGCCGGACCTCGTCGGCTGTGGCGGCCACCGCGATGCCGCCTGCCTTGCCGCGGCCCCCCACGGGGACCTGAGCCTTCACCGCCACCGGCAGGCTCAGGGCCGCGGCGGCCTGCAGGGCTTCGGCAGCACTGGCTGCCGGGCGGCCCGGTGGAACCGGGATCTGGAACTGGGCCAAGAGGGATTTGGCCTGGAACTCCAGTAGTTTCACTGACGCGCGGCCTGCTCCGGTTCAGCCAGGGCTACCGGGGCCTGCAGCCGCTTCCTCCCTTCTTTAGCAACAGGCACTGGCAACGGGTGGAAATATAACTTCTGTGGCCGGGATGGCTTCTCCTGCCGCTGCCATCCAAGGTACAACACTCAGATTAGTCTGTTTAATTCACCGGCAGGATTCCGGGCAGGCGGGGTCCAATAAAATATCTAGGGTAAAAATAGTATCTATGTGCAATAGCAGGTAGAGCGCAAGGAGGACCAGGGGAAGATGTCGTTTTTCGGCAACGAGACCCCGCCGGCCGCAGGCGAGGCCATCACGATCCGGGAAGGAAAGCTGCGGGTTCCAGACCGCCCCATCGTACCCTTCATCGAAGGGGACGGCGTAGGTCCGGAGATCTGGCAAGCCACCCGCAGGGTGTTGGATGCAGCCGTGCAGAAGGCCTATGCGGGCCAGCGGCAGATCCAGTGGTTCGAGGTCTATGCCGGCGAGAAGGCCCAGCGGCGTTTCGGCCAGTGGCTCCCGGAGGACACGCTGCGGGCCCTGCGGGAATTCGTCGTGAGTATCAAGGGCCCGCTGACGACGCCGGTGGGCGGCGGCATCCGCAGCCTGAACGTGACCTTGCGGCAGGAGCTGGACCTTTACGCCTGCATCCGGCCCGTTCGCTGGGTTCCCGGGGTTCCCAGCCCGGTGCGCCATCCGGAAAACGTGGACATGGTGATCTTCCGCGAGAACACCGAAGACGTCTACGCCGGTCTGGAATGGCCCGCCGGCTCCCCGGAGGCGGCGCGGCTGCGGGAGTTCCTGCAGGATCGCCTGGGCATCCGCCTGCGGCCGGACGCCGGCCTGGGGCTGAAACCCGTGAGCGAGTTCGGCAGCAAGCGGTTGGTGCGTAAAGCCATCCAATACGCGCTGCAGCACGGCCGGCGCAGCGTGACCCTGGTCCACAAGGGGAACATCATGAAATACACGGAGGGCGCCTTCCGGGAGTGGGGCTACCAGGTGGCGCGCGAGGAGTTCGGGGATGTGACGGTCAGCGAGGCGGAGGCGGCGGAGAGATTCGGCGGCCCGGTGCCGCCGGGGATCGTGGTCATCAAGGACCGTATTGCGGACAATATGTTTCAGCAAGCCTTGCTGCGTCCGGAGGAATATGACGTGCTGGCCACTCCCAACCTGAACGGCGACTATCTCTCCGATGCCCTGGCCGCCCAGGTCGGGGGGTTGGGCATGGCTCCCGGCGCCAATGTCTCCGATTACGTGGCGGTGTTCGAGGCCACCCATGGTACAGCGCCCCGGCACGCAGGCCAAAACCGCATCAACCCCGGGTCCCTCATCTTGTCCGGGGTCATGATGCTGGACTATCTGGGCTGGAGCGAAGCCGCCCGCCAGGTGGAGAAGGCCTTGCAGGCCGTGATTCAGCAGGGAACCGTCACTTATGATCTGGCCCGGGATATGCCGGGGGCGCAGGAGACCAGCACGTCGGGTTTTGCCGAGGCAATCGTGGCAGCCCTCTGATTCTCCCGGAACTCTTGCCGGGGAGGCAGAGGTGCAGAACTCAGGTCAGGGGGAGGTCGAGGCTGTGGGCACATCTGCAGGGCAGCGCCGAAAGCTGGGGATCATAGGCGCAGGCAACGTGGGTGCCACCTGTGCCCATTGGGCGGCGGCCAAAGAGCTAGCCGACATTGTGTTGGTGGATGTGGCGGAGGGCGTCCCGCAGGGCAAGGCCCTGGATCTGCTGGAAGCGGCGCCGTTGGAGGGCTATGACCTCCACATCACCGGCAGCAACGATTATGGGGCGCTGCAAGGTTGCGACGTGGTGGTGATCACCGCCGGTTCCGCCCGCAGGCCGGGTATGAGCCGCGATGATCTGGTGAACGTCAACACCAAGATCGTGTCCGAGGTCTCCCGGCGGGTGGCGCAATACGCTCCGGAAGCCATCGTCATCGTCGTGACCAACCCGCTGGATGTCATGACCTACGTGGCGTACCGCAGCACCGGATTTCCGGCACAGCGGGTCCTGGGCATGTCGGGGGTTTTGGACAGCACCCGCTTCCGCACGTTCGTAGCCCAGGAGCTGGGGGTTTCCGTGGAAGATGTCACTGCGCTGGTGCTGGGGGGCCACGGCGATGATATGGTGCCGCTGGTGCGCTACACCTACGCCGGCGGTATTCCGGTGGAGAAGCTGCTGCCTGCGGAGCGCATCGCCGCCATCGTGGAACGTACCCGGCAGGGCGGCGGCGAGATCGTCAGCCTGCTGAAGACCGGCAGTGCGTACTATGCTCCTGCAGCGGCTGTGGTGGAGATGGTGGAGGCCATCCTGAAGGACAAAAAGCGCATTCTGCCAGCCTGCGTCTATCTGGATGGCCAGTACGGCCTTCATGACGTGTTCGCCGGCGTGCCCGTGATCCTGGGCCGGGGTGGGGTGGAACGCATCCTGGAGCTGGAACTGACCCCCGAGGAGGAAAAGCTCTTCCACCGCAGTATAGAGGCAGTACAGCGGGTCATGCAGGCCGCTGTATTCCAGTAGGGAGCAGGAAGCAGGAGGAGCAGAGGAATGCCGGACAGTTTGACCGTGAAGATCATCCGCAGCCATCTGGCCGCCGGCCCGGAGGGTGGCCAGCCTGCCGCGGGCCCGGCGCCAGGCCGGGAGCAGGCACCCGCTGCGCCGTGGGAGCCGGGGCAGGAGATCGCTTTGCGGATCGACCAGACCCTGACCCAGGACGCCACCGGGACCCTGGCCTATCTGCAGTTGGAAGCCCTGGGGATTCCCCGGGTGCGCACACGCCTGTCTGTGAGCTACGTGGACCACAACATGCTGCAGGAAGGCTTCGAGAACGCCGACGACCACCGTTTCCTGCAAAGTGTGGCCGCCCGCTACGGGATCTATTTCTCGCGGCCGGGCAACGGCATCTGCCACCAGGTACATCTGGAGCGGTTCGGTGTGCCAGGGCAGACCCTGCTGGGCTCCGATAGCCACACGCCCACCGCTGGGGGCCTGGGGATGCTGGCCATCGGCGTCGGCGGATTGGACGTGGCCCTGGCCATGGCCGGGCAGCCCTTTTATATGAAGATGCCGCGGCTGCTCAACATCCGCCTTTTGGGGGCCCTGCCTCCCTGGGTATCGGCCAAGGACGTGATCCTGGCGCTGCTGCGCGACCTGACGGTGAAGGGCGGCGTGGGGCGCGTCCTGGAATACAGCGGCCCCGGCGTGGCCACCCTGTCGGTGCCCGAGCGGGCCACCATCGCCAACATGGGAGCAGAGTTGGGCGCCACCACCTCCATCTTTCCCAGTGACGAACGGACCCGCCAATACCTGGAAGCCCAGGGCCGCGGCGAGGTCTGGCAGCCGTTGGCCGCAGATCCCGGCGCCCATTACGACGAGGTGCGGGAGCTGGATTTGAGCAAGCTGGAGCCTTTGGCAGCCCAGCCCCACAGTCCGGACCGGGTGGCACCGGTGCGGGAGATCGGTCCCATCCCCGTACATCAGGTGGCCGTGGGCAGCTGCACCAATTCCAGCTATGTGGATATGATGCGCGTGGCGGCCATCCTGCGCGGCAAGCACGTGCATCCCCAGGTGAGCCTGGTGGTGACGCCGGGGTCGCGCCAGGTCTTGGCTATGTTGGCGCAAAACGGAGCATTGGCCGATCTGGTGGCCGCCGGCGCCCGCATTTTGGAATCGGCCTGTGGCCCTTGCATCGGCATGGGACAGGCGCCGCCCACGGACGGCGTTTCTTTGCGCACTTTCAATCGCAATTTCCAAGGGCGCAGCGGCACCGCCAGCGCCAAGGTCTACCTGGTGAGCCCGGAGGTGGCTGCAGCCAGCGCCCTCACCGGGGTCCTGACGGATCCCCGTACGCTGGGTGAACCGGTGCAGGTGCCTTGGCCGGAGCGCTTCTTCGTGGACGACGGCATGATCCTGCCGCCGCCGGACGGCAGCAAGGTGGAGATCATCCGCGGCCCCAACATCCAGCCTCTGCCGCGGCGGGGGGCCCTGGAGGAATCGTTGCGGGGCCCGGTGTTGCTCAAGGCGGGGGACAACATCACCACCGACGACATCCTGCCGGCTGGGGCCAAGATCCTGCCGCTGCGGTCCAACATCCCCGCCATCTCGCAGTATGTCTTTTCGCGCCTGGATCCCACCTTCGCCCAGCGGGCCCGGGAGGCGGGCGGCGGTTTCATCGTGGGCGGTGTGAACTACGGGCAGGGCTCCAGCCGGGAGCATGCGGCCCTGGCGCCCATGTACCTGGGGATCAAGGCCGTACTGGCCAAGTCGTTCGCCCGCATCCATCGCTCCAACCTCATCAACTTCGGGATCGCGCCTCTGATTTTCGCAGAAGAGGACGGCTATGACCGGATCCAGGCCGGCGACGAACTGGAGATCCCCGGCTTGCGGTCGGCGCTGGCCCGGGGCAGCGGGGAGCAGCAGGGTGCCGGGGAAGATCCGGCTGCCCGCTCTGTGCCGGGGGCCCGGGCTCCCCAGGGGTCTTTGTCGTGCCAGGTGCGCCGGAACGGCCAGGTTGTGGGAGAGATCCTTCTGCGGCACGATTTGACGGAGCGGGAGCGGGAGATCCTGCTGGCCGGGGGCCTTTTGAACCTGGTGGGCGGCCGGGCCCAGGCGGAAGCCGGAGCGCAGCGGAAGCCTGCAGGCGAGGGGCTGCCGGCGTGACGGGCCCGGAGCGCTCTTCGGGGCTGGAGGGTGGAGAGGGCGGACCCAGGGTGCCGGAGGGGGACACCGCCGGCGGGTCCGCAGGGCAAGGCGCCCTGACCCGGAGCATCCTGGCGGAAATCCGGGCCCAGGGGCCCATGCCCTTTGTGCGGTTCATGGAACTGGCCTTGTACCATCCCCGGCTGGGCTACTACTGCCGCCGCCGGGAGGAGGGGAATGGCTCGCCCGTGGGCTGGCGAGGGGATTTCTTCACCAGCCCCAGCCTGGGCCCGCTGTTCGGAACCACGCTGGCCCGTTTTTTCTGCCAGCTGTGGAGAGAGTGGCGGAAGCCCCGGCCTTTCTGGCTCATCGAGGCAGGGCCGGGGCCCGGTTGGCTGGCCTGTGACGTCCTGCGGGGGATGGCAGACTGCGAGAAAGCCGCGGTCCGCGCCACCCGCCTGGGCTTGGTGGAAGCTGGGCCGCAGCCCCAGGCCCAGGCCCGGGTGGCAGAGGCCGCCCGCCAGGTGGGGCTGGGGCAGGAGCCTGTGTGGGCCCGCAGCCTGGGGCGTCTGGCCAAGGCCTGGGGTTGGGATTCCGGCGGTCCGGCTCCTACGGCGGTCTTGTATGCCAACGAGCTGTTGGACGCCTTCCCAGTCCACCGAGTGCGGCGGGGCCGCCGGGGTCTGGAAGAAGCGTATGTGGATGCCGTGCCGCTGGGCCGGGCCGGGCGTCGGACAGACGGTCATCCCCATCCTTTCCGCTGGCGCTGGGGGCCGCCCTCTACCCCGGCATTGGAAGCCTATCTGGCCTGGCAGGGGATCCGGCTGCGGTTGTGGCAGGAGGCGGAGATCAATTTGGCTGCCCTGGCTTGGCTGCAGGAGCTGGACCAGGTTCTGGGCCAAGGAAAAGCCTGCGCCCTGCTCATCGACTACGGGTATCTGGCCCGGGATCTGGTTGATCCCACCCGCCGGCGCGGCACCCTGCTGGCGTACTACCGCCATCAAGCCAGCGAGGATGTGCTGGCGGACCCGGGCGGCAGGGATCTCACGGCGCACGTGGACTTCTCCGCCCTCATGCGCAAGGCCCAGGACCTGGGCTGGCAGGTGCGGGAATTCACCAGCCAGGGGCGTTTCCTGGTGCAGCAAGGTATTGTGGAAGAGGCGCAACGGATGGCTGCAGGCGCCGGGCAGAGTGAGGAAGAACGCCGGGCCACGGCCCAAGCCCTGCGGCAGCTGGTGGAGCCGGCGGGCCTGGGCCAGACCTTCCGCGTGTTGGCCCTGCAGAAAGGCTGAAGGACGTGTCAGAACCAGTAATGGAGGCCGAAGCCCACGCCGGGTGTGGCCTGCCACTCCCAGGGACCCTGGGGGGAGCTGTGCACCCAGTAAGAAGACAGGTTCAGCTCCAAGGCCGACGCCAGATTGCGGGTGGCAGCCGAGAAGGTCCAGGGGATCTCCACGCCGAGGAACCCCTGGGCGCTCAGGGCGCTGGAAAACCGGTCGCCTCCCTGCACATGGCGCACTCCGCCGCCGAGGCCCGCATAGCGATGCAACCCGCCGGCCACCCCCAGATCGCGGATGATCCGGAGTCCGGCCTGTAAATCCGAACCCTGGGCGTCCCCCTGCAGCCAAAAGATGGCCTGCATGGCAGTCTGGGCGCCGGTGCTCCATTTGACGCTGAGTCCGGAAAGATATGGGCTTGTCCATTGATAGCCCGCAGCAAAGGCCTGCGAGCCGAAAAGCGGCTCCTGCGCCTGGGCAGCGGCGGAAAGGGGGACCAGGCCCACGAGCAACGCCACGAAGGCCCACAGAACCCGGCGGATGGCCCCGGCTGCGGGCCGGCGTCCCGGTTTGCAGAGGCCTGCGGGGATGCGCCCCCAAGGACACGCCAAGAGCGGTCTCAAAAGAACTCCCTCCCTGTGCGGACAATCCTCCCTGACTGTGCAACGGGCTTCCTGTTCCTTGGTCCTGTTCTTTCGCGTCGCAGTGCTGGCGTTCCTGCTTGAGGATTTTACCTGCGGTCTCAGCGGGGCCACACGGTCTCAGCGCGGCCACGGACGCGGAGGGCCGCTGCGCGGCGGGGCTTCCCCGAAACGGAAGGCCGGCCTGCGCCGTCCCTCGGGAGGTTGCGGCTGGGTGCGTGTTTCCTCGCGCCGCGTTTCGTCCCGCCCATGGGAGTCTGTCTTCCCGGCCGGGGAAGCCGCAGGATCGGGCGTGTCCGGCACGCTGCCCGCAGGCGGGCCGGGAGAAGCCGGGGAAACCGGCGCCGGAGCAAGAGACGGCCCGGCCGCGCCCGCGGGCGGAGACTCGCCCGGCGCAGACGCGGGCCGGGTGCCGGTGGGTTCTGTGGCAGCCGGGGCGGCAGCGGCTGGGGTTGCCCCGGCCGGGCTGGCAGAGCGATTGGCCACGCTGCCCAGGGCGGAAGCCAGCAGAGGCAGCAGGCTGGCCACATTGAGCTTTCCGCCCATGAGGGTGTTCAGGGCCCCCAGGGCTTTGTTGATCAGGGCCGGGTCCAGCGGCGGCAGCGCCGGGCCTGCGGAGGCGGGGCCGCCGGCCTGCGCCGG
>JADBKO010000125.1 GCA_014896355.1 Bacillota bacterium | reverse complement strand
GCACCGCAGGACCGCACATGGCCCGGCCACCACCCGTCGGCCTGTGCCAATGCGCGTCGCGGATGGTACAGGCCAAGACACAGCGTGCGGTGGCCCCGTCTCTTGTTACGATGCCGTAGTCCGACCGTAACCCTCAGGTAAAACGCGCGCAACGTGCCGGCCGGACCGTACACATCGGCACGTTCCACAGATGGGCAGCCTCACCATTGGGGGATCGCGGGCACCGGCCGGAGGGCGGAGAAGCTATTCATCCCGATTCCGATCCCTACCAGGATGGGAAGAAGGCCGCAACATTACCATCATCCGGTCGTCCGAGGTCATCGTAGCAGTGGGCGGAAGCTACAATCCGGAGCCGGTTTCTAGAGGGCGGGCCATGGACCCTGGCCCCTCGCCTCTCCGGCATTCCGTCGAGGTGGGCTGGAGGTGGGTCTCCGGCGTCGCGATATACACCGCGGTCGTCCTTTACGTGGTCAACGTGGCGCTTCCCGTGGCCCTGGTGGCCGTCGGTTCTTTCGGCCAGAAGTGGTACGGCACGCTCTTGCCCGAGGGATTCACCTGGCGGTGGTACGCCGAGGTCTGGACTCAACCCATGTTCCTGCGGGCCATGCGGATGAGCCTGCTCGTCGCGACGCTGGCGGTGGCCGTCACGGCCGCTTTATCCATCCCGGCGGCATACGCGGTGCACGTGTTGGAGAGCCGACGGCTGCGCTCGGTGTTGGAGACGACGCTCGTCCTTCCCATCGCGATCCCCCCCATTGTCATGGGCATGGGACTTATCCAGGCGTACAACTGGCCCGGCTTCTCCCTTGTGGGTCGCTGGGAGCTGCTGCTCGCCGCTCACGTCGTTTACACCCTCCCGTTCATGCTCAAACCGGTGCTGGCCAACCTGGATCTGCTGGGGTGGCACACGCTCAGCGAGGCAGCTGAGAGCCTGGGAGCCTCGCCGTGGTTCAAGACGGTGCGGGTACTCCTGCCCAATCTGGCGCCCGGCATTCTTTCCGGCGTTCTCATGACCTTTGCCATGTCGCTGGGCGAGTTTCAGCTCGCCGTGCTGCTGACGGGGTCGCTGACCCAGACGTACCCGGTCGTGTTGTACCAGGCGTTTTATGTCAGCACGGGGTTCGCGTCGGCGGCAACGACGGTGCTGATCCTGGTCAGCATGCTCTCATTGTCAGGGGTCATGGTACTCCAGCGGGTCCTGGGAGGCACCACCACACCCGTGGGGAGCCTGTAACGCGGGGATGGGCACCAGGATACGGGGGTTGGAGACGGGGTCGTGAGCGTCAAACTGGACGGCGTTACCAAGCGGTACGGTCACCTGGTTGCCGTGGACAGGATCCACCTCGAGGTGCGCGAGGGCGAGTTCCTGACCGTGGTGGGGCCGAGCGGCTGCGGCAAGACGACGATGCTTCGCCTCATCGCGGGCTTCTTGTCTCCGGACGAGGGCGACATATGGATCGGTGAGCGGATCGTCAACCGCGTGCCGTCTCGGCTGCGCAACGTCGGCA
>JADBKO010000124.1 GCA_014896355.1 Bacillota bacterium | reverse complement strand
CACGACATCGGGAAGAACCTGGTCAAGATGATGCTGGAGGGCGGCGGCTTCGAGGTGGTCGATCTGGGCACCGACGTAAGCCCGGAGAGGTTCGTGGAGGCGGTCAAGAAAGAGCAGCCCACCCACCTGGGAATGTCCGCCCTGCTGACCACCACCATGCCGGCCATGCGCAGGACCATCGAGGCGCTGAAGGCTGCCGGCGTCCGCGACCAGGTGAAGGTCATGATCGGCGGCGCGCCGGTCACGGACAAGTACGCCCAGGAAATCGGCGCCGACGCCTATGCCCCCGATGCCAGCAGCGCCGTGGATGTGGCCAAGCAACTGATCAGCGCCTGAGCGCACCCCCCGCGCCGGCCGGCCCCGTTTTCGGCCGGCACCGGTGCCCAGAAGACAGGAGGGTTTCCCGTGCATATTGTGGGAGAGCGGATCAACACCAGCAGAAAAGCCATCGCTCCGGCGGTGGAGGGCCGGGATGCGGAATATATCCAGAAGGTGGCCCGGGACCAGGTGGGCGCCGGTGCCGACCGCATAGATGTCAATGCCGGCACGCTGGTGGACGGCGAACCGGACGCATTGGCGTGGTTGGTGCAGACTGTCCAAGACGCCGTGGATGCACCTCTTTGCCTGGACAGCCCCAATCCCGCCGCCTTGGCCAAAGCCTTGCCCCTGCATAAGGGCAAGGCCATGATCAACTCCATTAGCGCAGAAAAGGAGCGCTACCGCAGGATTGTCCCGCTGGTGAAGGAATACGGCTCCGCCGTGGTGGGGCTGTGCATGGACGATGAGGGCCTTCCGGATACGGCGGACCGGCGGGTGGAGATCGCCCACCGGCTCATCTCCGACCTTGCGGACGACGGGATCCCCGCAGACGACATCTACATCGACCCTCTGGTGCGTCCCATCAGCACCAGCAGCGATGCGGCTCTGGTGGTCCTGGAGACGTTGCAGCGGGTGCATGAGAGGCACCCGGCCGTTCATTTCATCTGCGGGTTGAGCAATGTCTCCTTCGGCCTTCCGGCCCGGCGGTTGCTGAACCAGGCCTTTCTGGTCCTGGCCATGGGCGCGGGGCTGGACGGAGCCATTCTGGATCCCCAGGATGCCGGTTTGATGTCCCTGTTGCGCGCTGCCGAGGCCTTGTTGAACCGTGATTCCTTTGGCCTCCATTACATTCAGGCCTTCCGGGACGGAAAGCTGGCTGTGACGCCCTAAGCGTTGCCCCGGATCCGGATGCGCCGGGCGTCCGTTGTCGCAGGCCGGGCGCTCCAGCCGTGGCGTAGTGTACCTTCCGCACTCACAGGAAGGGAGGAGCCACCGCGGGAGGGAGAGGTCGTTGTGCCCGAGATGTCTCTGGTTCCCCAAGGGGTTCGCATTCAACTGCAAAAGGGCGAGACCGTGTTTCAGGCCCTGGTGCGCACGGGGTACACCCCGGACACGCCCTGCGGCGGAAACGGAACCTGCGGAAAATGCCGGGTCCGGATCCATGCAGGCCCCGCCGGTGTTCCCAACGCGCAGGAAAAGCGCCTGCTAGACCGGGCTGCGCGCCTC
>JADBKO010000123.1 GCA_014896355.1 Bacillota bacterium | reverse complement strand
CAACATCATCTCCGCCGGCAAGCTCAAGATCCGCAGCAAGGAGTGGGCTGCCCTCGGCGTTCCCTTGGGCTTGATTCTGATGGTGGTCTACTTTGTGATCCTGTTTGTGATTCTTTGATTTGTGGTTTTTTGACTTGTGATTCCTTGATGCCCCTGATTCTGGGATATCCCGAGCCGCATTCCTGACGTCGCGGCATTCCTGACGTCGCGGCATTCCTGGCGTCGCGCCGCCGGTGTGATGGGGAGGGCGGACCGAAGCCATGAGCACGGTGACAACCCCTGCCCGGGATCTGGGCGGCCAGGTCCGGGCCGGCCGTTTTGCTATCGGGGACTGGTTGCTGCGCGGATTTGTGGCGCTTCTCGTAGGGGTGCTGCTGCCCCTGCCGGAGCGTTTCGCCCTGTGGCTGGGGGCGCGGGTAGCCGACGGGGTCTACTGGCTGGTGCGGGCCACCCGTTACCGGGACTTCATGCCGGCGAACGTGCGGGCGGCTTTTCCCGGGCTGGATGCCCGTGCTGTGGACAGGCTGGTGCGCCGGCATCTGCAGCTGTTGTTCCAGTCCCTGGTGGAAGTCATCCGCATGCCGCGGTTGAATGCCGGCAATATCGGGCGAAAGGTCCAGGTGCAGGGCCTGGACCGTCTGCTCGAGGCGCGGAGACGCGGAAAAGGCACCATCTTGGTCACAGCCCACTTCGGCAATTGGGAGTTGCTGGGCTTCACCCTGGGCCTCATGGGTTATCCCATGCTGGCTTTGGTCCAGCGGCAGAGCAAAGGGGCGTTCGACCGCTTCCTGAAGGCACGCCGTTCCATGCATGGGAATCAGGTGCTGGAGAATGATCTGCACGGTACGCAGGAGGCGCTGCGACGCCTGCAGCGCAACGGAACATTGTTTCTGGTGGCGGACCAGCACGGCGAGGGCCTGCGGGCCATTGTGCCGTTCTTTGGCCATCCTGTTTCCGCCCAGGTTGGCCCCATGGCCTTCGCCATGAAGACCGGGGCTGAGGTGCTGCCGGCCTTTATCATCCGGCAGAAGGGGGGCCGCCACTGCATCATCATCGAAGCACCTTTGCCGTTATCTCAGTCCGGCGACAAGCACGCGGACCTGCAGCAGAACTGCGCCCGGATGATGGCGGTTTTCGAGCGCTATATCCGGGCCCACCCGGATCACTGGCTATGGGCACATAACCGCTGGGACAAGCTGGAGCGAGCCCGGGAGGGTCTGCGGCGGCGCCGTCCGGTGGCCTCTTGAGCCGGGCAGGGGCCCCCGGCCGCCGGTGGCCCTATGGGTGCCTGACCGGAAGCCTGGGATCTGTCCGCAGTTCGTGTTGGTCGCGCGGGCTGCGCTCGGGATCCGCCAGAAGAATACTGGGGTCTGTCCGTCATTCGTGTGGGTGGAAAGATATCGGCCGTCCTGACGGAACCAACACGAGGTGCGGACAGTCTTCGAGTGACCTGCGGGACCATGGGTTGCCGGGCCCACACGCCGTCCGTCAAAAGACGGGCGTCAGGAAATTCAAGAAATGGAGTAGGGAGGAAGCAGAGGAAGCAAATGAGCAGCGAAACGCAGGTGGAGGCACCGGCGCAATCTGCGCCGTCGATCCGTTACATCAGTACCCGGGGGCAGGCAGCAGCGGTGGCCGCGCTGGAAGCCGTGCGGCTGGGTTTGGCCCCCGATGGGGGGTTGTTCGTTCCCGAGGATTTTCCCCGCCTGGACGGGGAGAGTATTGGCCGGCTGGGCCAGATGGGCTATTCCGGCCGCGCCCTTGCTCTGCTGCAGCCGTTTTTCCCGGATCTGGGCGGGCCTGGCCTGGCCCGGGCGGTGGAAAAGGCCTACGACTCGGGGCAATGGGATGACCCGCAAGTGGTGCCGGTGCGCTGGCTGCGGGGCTGGCGGCGGGAGGTGGGCCTGATCGAGCTGATGCACGGCCCTACCTGCGCGTTTAAGGATGTGGGGCTGCAGCTGTTGCCGCATCTGCTCACCGCGGCGTTGGAGCGCCGGGGGCAGGAAGCGGTCATCCTGGTGGCCACTTCGGGCGACACAGGCAAGGCCGCTCTGGCCGGCTTTGCCGGGGTGCCCGGCACGCGGATCATCGTGTTCTACCCGGCGGACGGGGTCAGCAACGTGCAGAAGCGCCAGATGGTGACCCAGGCCGGCGAAAACGTCCATGTGGTGGCGGTTCAGGGGAATTTCGACGACGCCCAGAGTGGCGTCAAGCGGCTTTTCGCCGATCAGGACCTGGCTGCCCGGCTGGCCTCCACGGGCCGGCGGTTCTCTTCCGCCAACTCCATCAATTGGGGCCGCCTGGCTCCGCAAATCGTCTACTATTTCAGCGCCTACGTGGATTCCGTGCGGAACGGCGCGGTCCCAGCCGGCGCAGAGGTCAACGTGGTGGTGCCAACGGGGAATTTCGGCAACATCCTGGCCGCCTATTATGCCAAATGCATGGGCCTGCCGGTGGGGCGGTTCATCTGTGCCTCCAACCGCAATCACGTTTTGACCGATTTTCTGCGCACCGGCCTCTACGACCGCAACCGTCCCTTCTATCTGACGTCTTCGCCGTCCATGGACATTTTGGTCTCCAGCAATCTGGAGCGCCTCCTTTTTGAAGTCGCAGGGCGGGACAGCGGGCAGGTCCGGGCGTGGATGGCGGATCTGGGCCGCCGCGGCTCCTACCAGGTGGGACCGCCGGTCCTCGCGCGCCTGCAGCAGGATTTCTGGGGCGGGTTTGCCGACGAATCCCAGACCCGGGGGGCCATCCGGGAGTTTCATCAGGCCACGGGGTACGTTCTGGACCCGCACACGGCCGTGGCCATCCATGTGTACGGGCAGTATCTGGAGCAGACGGGCGACCGGCGGCCGGCGCTGGTGGCCGCCACCGCCAGCCCGTTCAAATTTCCCGCAACCGTGGCGGAGGCCCTGTGGGGCCCCGGCGCCGTCGCAGCCGCCACCGGCAGCGCCGGGGCGGCGCCGGGGGCCAGGGAGCGCGACGGCCGCGCGGAGCCCGCCCTCGCGGAGCCCGCCCTCGTGGAGCTCGCCCTCCTGGAGGAGCTCTCCCGGCGCCTGGGTCAACCCCTTCCCGGCGGCCTGCAAGGCCTGGGGGAAAGGCCGGTCCTGCACACGGCCGCCTGCCGCCCGGAGGACATGCCGCGCGTGGTGGCGGAGATTCTGGACCTCTAGCGTACCCCGTTTTGTTTGGCGGCAGGGATTCGCCTTCTGCCAGGGAAACAATAGGGAAGAATCCCTAATTAAGCATAGGAGAGCGGCGATGTCCATGTCTGACCCAGAAAAGCAATCAGAGCCCGGCCAGTGGAACGTTTATGTGACCCGGAAAATCCCGCAGGAAGGCTTGGATGTTTTCCAGGAGGCGCCGCCGGGCTCACAGACAGCGGGCAAAGCGGCGCCGGGCGGCCAGGGTGAAGGACGGCCCGCATTTAACGTCCAGGTGAATCCCCACGACCGCGTGCTGTCGCGCCAGGAGTTGCTGGCCGCGGTGCGCGGCGCCCACGGGCTCATCACCATGCTGAATGAGAACATCGACGCCGAGGTGATGGATGCCGCCGGCCCGCAACTGCGGGTGATCGGCAACTACGCCGTAGGGTTCAACAATATCGACCTGGCCGCAGCCACGCAGCGCGGCATCGTGGTCTGCAATACCCCCGGCGTCCTCACGGAGACCACCGCCGACCTGGCCTGGGCCTTGCTGATGGCCAGCGCCCGCCGGGTCGTGGAGGGCGACCATATGGTGCGGGCCGGGCAGTTCCAGGGCTGGGCGCCCATGCTGCTTCTGGGCCAGGATGTGTACGGCAAGACCCTCGGCATCGTGGGCTTCGGCCGCATCGGGCAGGCGGTGGCGCGCCGGGCCCGGGGTTTTGACATGCGCGTGGTATACTACAGCGCCCACCGCCGTCCGCCCGAGGAGGAGCAGGCGCTGGGAGCCACCTACCTGCCGCTGGATGAGTTGCTGCGCCAGGCGGATTTCGTCAGCCTGCACGTGAACCTGACACCCGCTACCCGCCACCTGATCGACGAGCGGGCGTTGAGCCTCATGAAACCTACCGCCCATCTGATCAACACCGCCCGGGGGCCGGTGGTAGACGAGGCGGCGCTGGTGCGGGCCCTGCGCGAGGGCAGGATCGCCGGCGCCGGCCTGGATGTGTTCGAAAACGAGCCTGCCCTGGCGCCGGGGCTCAAGGACCTGCCCAACGTGACCCTGCTGCCCCACGCAGGCAGCGCCAGCATTCCCACCCGGACGCGCATGGCGGTCATGATTGCGCAGGACGTGCGGGCTGTTCTGCAGGGGCAACGGCCGGCGCACCCCGTGAATACGGAAGTTTTGGAGGCCCGCTAGGCGCTGCCTGGACCGCCCGACAGCGCCCGGGCGCCGCCTTCCGCCCGCCGCTGCGCCGCCTGCCAGGCCGTGAGGCTTACACGACCGGTGGGAGCGCAGGAGCGCGGCTGGAAAGCCGCAGCGTGGGCAAAGCGGCCTCTGAGGAGGCGCGGCGCTGATGCCGCCGTTCGGGGCGGGGCAACCGGCGCCTGAACGGCCGACCCGGGGCTGAGGGGCGAGGACGTTCGGCAGATGGTGGCGTTACGGAACGCCGACACGCCCCAGGACGTCCCCGGCGCGGTGGACTGAGACGAGGTGTGTGGGGAGGGCGCGGACAATCGAAGAGGTCGGGGAACCCAGGATAAGGGAGTTCGGCCGACGACGGCTCGGGGTGGTCGACCCCACCCAGGTTCATCCGATCCGCCAGGTCGCCGCCGGTCGACGCCTCCTGAAGAGGATAGAGCCCGGCGTCCGTAAGGCCGGGGGGCGCAGGTCCAGGGAGACGGATGGGCATCGGGACTGGGAGCTTCGGGGCTGGCCCCCTGCTGAAGGCCGGGGCGTGGCAGGCTCGGGCCGCTGGGCCGCGCTGGCCCTTCTCTTATTTGCTGCGGACCAGGCGCTCAAGGCCTGGGCGGAACGGGGATTGTCCCAGGTCGGAGACGTCCCGCTCCTGGGAACCTGGCTGATGCTGGCCTTGCGCTACAACCCGGGTGCCGGTTTCAGCGTTTTTGCCGGCCTGCGGGTGTGGCTGGCAGGGCTGGGAGTGGCGGCCCTGGCAGCGGCCGCCGTGGCTTGGCGGTACGGCCCCCGCTGGTTCCCCCACGCCAGCCCCCGCGGCTGGCGGCTGGCGCTCGTTCTGGCCGCCGCCGGCACCGCCGGGAACCTGGTGGACCGCCTATGGCGGGGCGCAGTGGTGGATTACCTGGCCTTGCCTTTTTGGCCGGTGTTCAACCTGGCCGACGTATTTCTGACTGTGGGCTGTTTCCTGCTGGCTTGGCAGGTGATCAAGGGGGGAGCATCCGGGCATGGGGGAACTGGAAGCAGGTAAGACGGTCTCCGGCGGCGATGGCCATACGGGTCCGGCCGTGTCGGTGTGCGGCTCATGGTCCACCCTGCGGGTGGATGAAAGCGGCGCAGGCCAGCGGGTGGACGTGTGGGTGGCCCGCCTGGGTTTGGCTCCGTCCCGCTCCCAGGCCCAGGATTGGCTGGCGGAAGGCCGTATTCTGGTCAATGAAAAGCAAAGCCGGCCCAGCTATGTCCTGAAGGCCGGCGACGTGGTCAGCGTCCATCCGCCGGAACCCAAGGATGCAACGCTGCAGCCACAGGCCATGCCCCTGGCCATTGTGTACGAGGACGACGATCTGTTGGTGGTCAACAAGCCGGCTGGACTGGTGGTCCACCCTGCGGCGGGGCACCCGGACCGCACGCTGGTGAATGCCCTCCTGGCGCACTGCCCAGACCTGGCGGGGATCGGCGGCACGATCCGTCCCGGCATCGTGCACCGTCTCGATAAAGACACTTCCGGGCTCTTGGTGGTGGCCAAGAACGATCTGGCCCAGCAGTCGCTGAGCCAGCAGATTGCCAGCAAGACCGCCCACCGGGAATACCTCGCCATTGTGCTGGGCCGCGCGGGCCGCCAGTGCTGGACCGTGGACGCCCCCATCGGGCGGGATCCCGAAAACCGCAAGCGCATGGCGGTGGTTCCCGGCGGCCGTCCGGCGGTGACCCACTTTTTCGTCCGCCAGCGCCGGGGCCAGTTCACCCTGGTGGAAGCCCATCTGGAAACGGGCCGGACCCACCAGATCCGGGTGCACCTGGCCTACAGCGGTTACCCTGTGGTGGGCGACCCGCTTTACGGCGCACGCCGCGGCATGCGCCTTTTGGAGCGCCAAGCCCTGCATGCGTACCGTCTGACGTTTACTCACCCCCGCACCGGAGCCCCTTTGGAGTTCGAGCTCCCTCTGGCTCCGGATCTTCAGGCTTTCTGGGATGCACAGCCGTCTGAATCCTCCGAGGGATGAGTCTTTCTGCCGGCGCACAGTCTGGTCCGCGCTTTGCCAGTTGCGCCGGCAGGAATTCCGAGGCGTCCACGCGGCCCGGTGCAGGGAGCGACGGGGTGCCTCTGGTGTAATTGATAAGGGGCGTACCTTTTCGCGCAGGGTGGGAGTACAGGGCAAACGGCTCCAGCGTGGCCACGGCCAGCAAGAAGATGAGGGTGAGCCCGATGAGCAGGATGGTGAGCGCGATTTCGTTTGGGGTCTTTTGCCTACGGGCGCCCTCCACCAGGGCGATCATCCGGTCCAGGAAGGTCTCGCCGGGGTTGGAGGAAATCTGGACCTTGATTTGGTCCGACAGGACCCGGGTGCCGCCGGTGACGGCACTGCGGTCCCCGCCGGCTTCGCGGATGACCGGCGCCGACTCGCCGGTGATGGCACTCTCATCCACGGAGGCAATGCCTTCCACGATTTCGCCGTCGCTGGGGATGATGTCCCCGGCCTCCACCCAGACCAGATCGCCGGCGCGCAGGGCGGAGGCCGGCACGATCTCGACCTTGGGGGAGCCATCCGGGAGGGTGCCCACGATTCTTTTGGCCAGGGTTTCCGTGCGCGTCCGGCGCAAGGTCTCCGCTTGGGCCTTGCCGCGGCCCTCCGCCACCGATTCCGCGAAATTGGCGAACAGCACCGTGAACCAGAGCCAGGCTGTGATCTGAAGGTCGAAGGGCAGGGAGGTGGCCTGGCTCCCGGCCGCCCCTCCTGCCGGACCCGCCCCGGCTCCGCCGGACAGGGCCGCCCACACGTCCCGGAAGAGCAAAACGGTGGTGAGGGCCGCGCCCACTTCCACTACGAACATGACCGGATTATGCAGCAGGTAGAGTGGATTCAGCTGGCGTTCAACACCGCCGCCAGTTTCATGACGAACACCAACTGGCAGGCCTACTCCGGTGAGGCCACCATGAGCTACCTCACCCAGATGATGGGCCTGGCGGTGCAGAATTTCCTTTCTGCTGCCACCGGCATCGCCGTGGCCTTAGCCCTCATCCGGGGCCTGGCCCGCCATTCCGCCCAAGGGATCGGCAATTTCTGGGTGGACCTCACCCGCAGCGTGCTCTGGGTTTTGCTGCCCCTTTCCCTGGTCCTGGCCTTGGTGCTGGTATCGCAGGGCGTGGTGCAAAATCTCGCCCCGTACCGGGCCGTACGGACCCTGCAAGGCGGCAGCCAGACCTTGGCCCTTGGGCCGGTGGCATCCCAGGAAGCCATCAAAGAGTTGGGAACCAATGGAGGCGGTTTCTTCAACGCCAATTCCGCCCATCCTTTTGAGAATCCCACGCCGCTGACGAACTTTCTGGAG
>JADBKO010000122.1 GCA_014896355.1 Bacillota bacterium | reverse complement strand
GGGTTCCGGTTGCGCGGACTGCGCAGCGAGCTGTTCGACCCGGTGTCAACGCCGCTGCTGTCGGGGACGCGCCTGCGCAACTTCGCCCTGCAGCGGGTGATTGCCCTGCTCTCCCTGTCCAAGGGCGACAGAAACGGCTTGCACCGGATCAGCTATGCCAGCCTCAGCACCAATGAACTGGGGGAGGTGTACGAGGGGCTCCTGTCTTACTCGGGCTTTTTCGCGCCGGAACCCCTGGTGGAGTGCAAACGGGCCGAGGACCGGGAGGACAAGCTGGCGCCGACGTACTTCGTGCCCGAGTCGAAGTTGGCGGAGTACGGGTTAAAGGAAGAGGAACTGGTGTACCGGGAGGCGGCAGACGGAACCCGGGAGCCGGCGCGCTATTCCCAAGGGGCGTTTATTTTCCGGCTGCGGGGCCGGGAGAGGCAAGAGTCGGCCAGCTATTACACCCCGCGGGAACTGACGGAGACGGTGGTGGAATACACCCTGAGAGAGCTGTTGCCGCAGCTCAAGGCTGGCGACATTTTGCGCCTGCGGATCCTGGAGCCCGCCCTGGGTTCCGGGGCGTTCCTGAATGCCGCCGTGACCGCCTTGGCCCGGGAGTATTTGGCCAAGAAAGAAGCCGAATTGGGGCAAAAGGTCCCGGAGGAGCGGCGGAATTTTGAACTGGCCCGGGTGCGGGCGTACCTCGCGGCCAAATGTGTGTACGGGGTGGACAAGAATCCGGTGGCGATCGAGTTGGCGGCCGTCAGCCTCTGGCTGAATACCTTGCACGCCGGGCAGGCGGGGCCGTGGTACGAGGCGCGCCTGGCCGCCGGGAACAGTCTGGTGGGGGCCCGCCGGGCGGGATACGGGGCAGAGGCGTTGCAGGAGGGCACCTGGAGCCGGTCGGCGCCGGAAGGGGATCTCCCGGCTCTGGCCGCCGGGGAGAAGGTGTATCACTTTTTGTTGCCCGATCCCGGCATGTGCGCGTACGAGAAGGACAAGGCGGTCAAGGAGGCGGCCAAGGAGGAATTGGCGCGCATCAAGGCGTGGAAGGGCGGCCTGCCGAGGAAAATCACCGGGGCTCTGCTTCAGCGCCTCCAGCGGCTGACGAAAGAGTTGGATGTCCTGTGGAACAGGGCGATCAAGCAACGGCAGGACCTTCTTCGCAAGGTGGACGACGATCTGCACGTCTGGCCCGAGGATGCGTCCCTGGACCGGGCGAATCCCCTTACGGCGGCGCAGCGGCGGGAGATGTTGCAGGAGCTCGTGGCCGGAGACCACAGCCCGTACCATGCGGTGAACACGGTGCTCAACATCTGGTGCGCCCTGTGGTTCTGGCCCATCGAGAAGGCCGATCTGCTGCCGTCTTACGACGAATGGCTGCAGGCGGTGGAGGAATTGGTGGCCGCCGTGGACGTCACCACCGACGGCATTTCCGGCGTGAAGGCCCGGCACCCCTGGCTGGCGGTGGTGGATGAGGTGGCCGGACAGGAGCACTTTTTCCACTGGGAACTGGCCTTCGGGGAAGTGTTTGCGGAAAACGGGGGATTTGACATCATTCTCGGGAACCCGCCCTGGGTGCCGGTGGAATGGAAAGAGGCGGATGTGTTGGC
>JADBKO010000121.1 GCA_014896355.1 Bacillota bacterium | reverse complement strand
ACGGCTACGCCCAGGAGATCCTGGCTCTTTCCCGCAGGCAGATTCCCATCATCGGCATCTGCGGCGGGTATCAGATGTTGGGCATGAAGATCAGCGATCCCTTGGGCGTCGAGGCGGAGTCCGGCGGCCCGGGCAGCGGGATGGAGACCGAGGGCTTGGGCCTTTTGAACACAGTAACGGTCTTTCTGCCCGAGAAGACCACCGAACGGGTGGAGGGCGAGGTACTGGGCACGGCAGGGTTCCTGGGGCAAATCGAGTCTCGGGAGGTTCGGGGCTATGAGATCCATATGGGCACCACGGTGCGGCTGCCGGGCGCGGCGCCGCTGCTGCATTGGCGGCGGCGCGGTCAGCAAGAGGTCGATTACCCCGAAGGGGCCGTGGACCCGTCCGGCCTGGTGATGGGCACGTATCTTCATGATTTGTTCGAAAACGATGGGTTCCGGGTGGCATTTGTAAACTGGCTGCGCCGCCGCCGCGGCCTGGCGCCTGTTCCGCCTTCGGCGCTCATTCCGCCGTCCTTGGAGTGTAACCCGGTTGCTCCGGAGGTCGATCCGGCGCGCGACCGGGGGGGACGATCCCCATCCTTCGTCCGCTCTGGCCCGCAAGGAGCAGCGGTACGACCGGCTGGCCAGCCTGGTGCGCGCCAACCTGGATATGAGCTTCATCTACCGGCTGCTCAGGTTACAGCGCACGAGCTCAAGGCAGGAATAGCGCCTGCGCCGCCGAACCCTGGCCAGTAGCCTGTGGGGAGGGCGCGAGAATTGAGTTCCCGTGGAGCCAATGAATTTAAGCATTCTGCTTCTGCCGGCGCCGCCGGCAACCACAAGGTTCCCGGCTGGGTATGGCCCCGGGAGCACGGGGCCTGGGTCATGTTCAGCGTGGCCTTCGTCACCGGCGTGGCTGTGGGCATCGCAGGCCCTCCCACCTGGGCGGGGCCGCATGTCTCAGGGGCACCTGGGACGGGAGCGGCCACCATGGCGGCATCCTCGCTTCGCCCGTGGCTGGCGCCGGCGTTGTTGGGCATCGCCCTGTATGCCTTGTTTATTCTGCGCGAGCCGTTGGATCAAGCCACTCGCCTGAAGAGGCGGGACACGGGCCCCCTGTGGCGGCAGGTTGCCATTCTGGCCGCCGTGGCGATCGTTGCAGGCGGCGCCGATGTTCTGCTGTTTCGCCTCTGGTTTTTGCTACTGTTTTCAGCCCTGGCGGTTCTTCCGGCTGCGGTTTATCTGGAACTACGGCGCAGGCACCTGGAGCATAGCGCCACAGCAGAGCTGTTGGGTTTGGCCCAGCTGGCCCTGGCGGCTCCCGCAGCCTATCTCACCGCCGGAGGCCAATCTGCCGTCCTCGCCTTCTGGCTCTGGGCGGCTTTGGTGGCTTTTTACGGCGGAGGCGTCCCCTACGTGAAAATGAAAGTGCGCCAGGCGCAGACCCGCCCGGCGACTTGGCAGGGACGGCTGTCTTTGGGCGTTCCCAGCCTGGTTTATCAGGTGGCGGCACTGGCCCTGGCCGCGCTGGCCTGGGCGTCCGGGCTTTTGCCGGGGCTAGCTTTTTGGGGGTTCTGCCCAAATGCTGTCAAGGCTGTGGTGGGAGTGTGCACGGTCCCA
>JADBKO010000120.1 GCA_014896355.1 Bacillota bacterium | reverse complement strand
CCGTATCCAATGAAAACGGGCTGGAGTCGGTTTCGGTACCGATCCCGGTGAAGGGCTTCGGCTTCACCTTGGTTTCGTGGGACTGAGGGGTGGCCGGGCCCCCTCTGTGCCGGGTTCGCACTCTAGATCATGACAGGAAAGGAGAATTCATCATGCGCAGTCTGTTCCGCAGCATCACGTGGGGCGTAGCCGTCATGGCGGTTCTGATCGTTCTCGTCAGTGGCGTAGCTCTGGCCGAGACGAGGCAAGCGTCCGTGACCGTGGCGACCACCAGTGGGCATCCGGTGCCCGTCTCTCTCACCATGCAGGAAGTGCGCGAAGCCATCGGGCCGGATTTTCCGGTTCAATGGGATAGCCTGAAGGTCCTGGACGCCCAGGGGAAGGAGATCCCCTACCAGATCGACGACGTGGATTTCTCGGGCACGGTGTCGCGCTACGACGAGCTGGCTTTTGTGGCCAGCGGGCCTGTCACCATCCAGGTGGCGGATGAGAAGACGGCCAAGCCCAGCTACCCCGATCTTTTCCAGGCCACGGCCAAGCCGGACGGGACCACGGTCATTGACTCGCAGGACGGCAGTTTTCAGGTGGTGGTCAGCAAGGAAGGCACCCTGAGCGTGACCCGTTATGACAAGGTGGACAGCGCCTTCGTGAAAGACCTGGGCATGCTGCGCTATGCCGGATTCCCCATGAGCACCTACTGGGCGGACAAGAACCTCGGGCAGCATCAGGAGAAGACCACGCTGGAGGAGCCGCTGCGCGTGGTCAAGTTGGCAGTGCTGCCGCATTCACCCGCCCGGGCCACGGTGGTGGCCAATCTGGCCAGCGATCTGTTTCCCGGCATGCGCGAGACCATCATTGCCGGGATCTATCCTACCGGGGAGATCCGGGTGGAGAACACGGTGACGACCTACGGCTACAGTGACTTCACGAAGCTGGAAACCATGGCCACCCGTGTCCTGGCTGGCGCCGCTGATGCCGTGCACATCCTGCCGGTGTTCCGCTACCTGGATTGGGCTTCGGAGCTGGGAATCACGCCTTCTCAGTACTGGAAGGCCCAGGGCGTCCTGCAGACCCTGAACGGCCGGGACTATGTGGTCTTTGCGAACACCTTGGGGCCCAAGCCGCCGTGGTGGGGCGCCTCGTACATCTTTGCCAGCCCGGAGCGGTGGCGCACGAACTACTCAGCCAGCATGAAAACCGGCGTGGCGGAGCTCCTTCTGAATGTGCCGGACGTGCCTGCCGATGCGAGCCTGGCGGATTCCATCAAGGCGGAGCAGTGGCAGCTGGAAGGCGATGAATGGCGCACAGGCTATTTCCGTTGGATCGCCGATGAGATGATCATGATCCGAAAGAAGAACAACATTGCGGTTCCGGAGGGGTTCACCAGCGACATGTCTGCCGGGGACTGGCCGTTGCACATGATCCCGGGGGACACCTTCCAGGTCCAGAACTACTACGTGCTGTATCATGCAACCGATAAGAACGCGGCGATCCAGTATCTGGAGAACCGCTACCAAGACCTCAGCAGTGTGCAGATTCAGCCGCAGTGAATCGGCAGATGCCCGGCTCCAGACGCCCCGGGGCTTCCCGTGGAAACGTGAGCCCCGGGGCGCTCCC
>JADBKO010000012.1 GCA_014896355.1 Bacillota bacterium | reverse complement strand
ACTTGGCGGGAAACCGCCTGGGAGAGTAGGTCGTTGCCAGGAGCTTTTTTTATGTCTACATGACCTTTAGGGCACAGATCTACGGGACCAGCCGTGCGCCCGCCGCCTGCATGGCGGCCAGCGCCGCGGTCCCGTCTGTGGGCTGAACGTTCACGGCGCGCACTGCGTCCGTCAGAACCAGCACCGTAAACCCTTCCTTGCAGGCGTCCAGGACCGTCGCCTGGACGCAATAGTCCGTGGCCAATCCTCCCACGAAAACCCGTTCGACACCCTGGTTCTTCAGCCAGCTACCCAGGGCAGGCTTGCCCGGGTCTCCGTCCAGGTGGCCTTCAAACCCGCTGTAGGCCTCCCGGTCCGGCAGGAACCCCTTGCGGAAAACCGGGCCATGCACCCGCAGCGCCGGGTGAAAGGCGGCGCCGAAGGTCCCCTGCACGCAGTGGGGTGGCCAGGGTCCGCCGTTTTGGCGGAAGGAACAATGGTCGGCCGGATGCCAGTCGTGTGTGTAGCAGACCTTTCCTCCCCCACGAAGCACGGCTTCGATCCAGCGGTTCAGCGGCGCCACCACCTGGTCGCCGTCGGGAACCGCCAACGCTCCGCCTGGGCAGAAATCGTTCTGGACATCCACCACGATGAGGGCATCGTGCGGCCCCAGCCCATACGTGGCCCGCAGTGCTTCGGCGGCCATGCCGGCTCCGGGTTTCGTCCCGGCCTTGGCTGCAGTCTCGTCCAGTTGCTGATCCTTCGCCATGTTTCCGCCTCCCTGTCCACAAACCCGGCCTTGCCTTTCCTGGCCTCAGTGTTCTGCCGGCTCTGTGGCCTTTTCCTGGAGCCCGAACTCCTTCTCCAGTTCGCCGATCATCCGATGGTAGGATTCGTGAACGCCGGCCCCAATCTCCTCGTCCTCGATGCGCTCAAACCCGGACACAAGCTCCTCCTGCTCCGCCGGGGTGAGCACCTGGTCCGCCATGCGGAAGAGCACGTGGTCTTCCTTGAAAATGTGGCGGGTGAGGACATCCGCATACCCCCGGGCGTTGCGGGCGATGGCGTCCCGGGCGCCGGGCTCGTTGCGTTTATAGGCCTCCACTGCCTCCGAGAGGCCGCGGATGTAGCGGCGGCCAGCTTCGTGATCCTCCAGCATGACGCCGACGGGACCGCCCTCCTTGGAAATTCCCTTCCGCACCAGGGCCGGGAACAGAAGTGTTTCCTCCTTGCCGTGGTGGCAACGGTCCGCGAAATTGCGAAGGAAGTCCACCAACCTTTCAAATGTAGCCGGGGGGATGTCCTGCCCCTGGTCCAGGCCGGCCGCGGCCGTGGTAAGGATTCGGAGTACGCGCTCGATGGCCCGGTGTTCGGTGGATAAAACCTCAGTGGCTCGCATAGGAGACGCCTCCCTTGGATGGATGGATTCACGCCGGCGATGCTCGGGTCGGGTGGGATCCCCAATCCTGACCGTACGAGTCAACTATAGCACAGGGCAAGGATCGCTGCCAAGACCCCCTAAAGTATTCTTTCCACTCGCCCGGGAAGCCACT
>JADBKO010000119.1 GCA_014896355.1 Bacillota bacterium | reverse complement strand
TATCTGCCGCCACGATGGCTGCCGTTCTGTGGGCTGGCCTGGCGCTGCCAGCCGGGGAAGCGTGGGCCCAGCCTTCCCAGTCCCAGGCGGGCAAAGGCGCTGTAAAGGCGGAGCTGACCTACTGGCCTTCCGCCAATCCGCAGGAGATCGCCTTTGCCAAACAGGTCGTGGCCGAATGGAACGCCCGCCACCCGGATACTCCTGTGCGTATGGAACCCCTCCCGGCCAGCCGGTCCACGGAAGAGGTTCTGCTGGCTGCAGTCGCAGCGCACACCACCCCGGATGTCTGCTCCAACATCAACCCCGGGATTGTTTCGGCACTGGCTGCGACCCATAGCCTTTACCCGCTGGATCGCTTCCAGGATTTCGGCTCTTACGTACGCAGCCGGACTCCCGAGGACATTGTCGCGCGCTTTCGTTCCGCGGACGGCCATTTTTACCAGCTGCCGTGGAAAGGGAATCCGGTCATGATGGTGTACAATCGCCGGCTTTTCCAAGAGGCCGGCATCCGGCCGGAAGAACTGGCCACCTATGCCGGGTTTCTCGCGGCAGCAGAGAAGTTCCGGGCTCGCTTCGCCCCGGCGGGAAAGTGGATGATTGCCCTCAACATCGACCCGGTCTGGTGGCAGCGGTTTTTTGACTTCTATCCTCTTTACATCGCCGCCAGCGGGGGAAAGACCCTGCTGCAAGGGGGAAAACCGGCCTTCGCCGGGACGGCAGGGACGCAGGTCATGCAGTTCCTGCAGACGCTGTTCAAGCGGGGATACGCTCCGCGCAGCACTTTCTCCGGTGATGCGTTCCTGCAGGAGAAGGTCGCCGTGGCCATCACCGGCCCCTATGCTTTGGCGTTTTATGAGGCCAACAAGCCGGCCGGATTCGAGTACGGGGTGATCCCGTTGCCGGTGCCGAAAGCCGGCGCACGGCCGGTGTACACCTATGCGGACGACAAGAACATCGCCATCTTCTCCACGTGCCGGCATCCGGAGCAGGCGTGGGAGTTCGTCAAGTTCCTGACCTCGAAGGAGAACGATGTCCGTTTTCTCCAGACGACCTGGCAGATTCCGTTCCGGCGCGACCTGAGCCGCGATCCTGCGTTCCGCCAGATTCTGCAGGGCCGGCCGCAACTGGGGCCCTTCGTTCGCCAATCGGCGTACGTGGCGGGTACGGATGACACGCAGCACCTGGTGGAGATCTTCGATGCCATTGCGCAGGAATACCAGTACGGCGCGGTCCTCGGGCAGGAGACCGCGGCCGAAGCCATGGAAAACGCTGCCGGGAGGGTCAACGAAATTCTGTCATCCCGGTTCTAGGGGCGGGCACGTGGGTTAGGACGTGTATGCGGACCGGCAAGAGCATGGAGGAGATGCAGACGTGAGATGTTTGCCGCGATGCAGGTTGCTTTTATCCGTGGCCCTGGGGCTAGGGTTGGCCGTGGCGCCTGGAGTGGCGCCGCTGGCAGGGCTGGCGGTTCCCGGCGGAGGGCGTGCCATGGCCGCCGGCGGGGGCGCAGAAATCCCTGCCCCGGCTGCCCCGGCCCAGGCAGGGGCCAGTGGGCCCGTCGTTGAGGGAATTGCGGGAATGGTGAATCTCCATCACCTGGACTCCCTGGTCGGGGAGGTGCGG
>JADBKO010000118.1 GCA_014896355.1 Bacillota bacterium | reverse complement strand
CTCTTGGCAGGAATCAAGAAGCGAAGCTTAGCCGGTATTGCCGGTGTCACAGAGCATGAGAATAGAGGGCCGTGTCCGGGGAGCCGGGCTTGGCTGACCCGGGCGTGGCCGGGGCCGCTGCCGGGCCCCATGCACATGGGTTGCTGCCTCTAGGCGTGATCTGTGAGCAGGCGGGAATACTATGCGTGGCAGCTTTTTTGGTTGGCCGCTGTCAGATTACGCTTGAAGGAGAAAAGACCCATGAGCAAAACCCTTTATTTTGGCAACCTGTCCTGGAGTACCACCGATTCGGACCTGGTTCAGGCAGTCAGCCCGTATGCCGAGGTCATCTCGGCCCGCGTGGCGACAGATCGCGATACCGGCCGCTCCCGGGGCTTCGGTTTCGTGGAAGTTCCGGAAGAGGCGGCGGATGCCGTGATCAACGCCCTGAACGGCAGCGAACTGGATGGGCGCACGTTGACCGTCAACGAAGCCCGTCCCCGCGAGGAGCGGCCGCGCGGTGGCCGCCATGGCCGCGGGTTCTGAAACGGCCCCAGGCGACGGATAGGGTGGCCGAAGCAAAAACCTCCCGCCCCGGCGGGAGGTTTTTGGTCGTTGACGCAGGGCTCGGTCCGTGGTATGGTTATGAACGAACGCATACGGGCTGCAGCAACCTTTAAGGTGGTCCAGAGAGGCCAGCAAGGGGCAAGCAGAGCATCCTCCCTCCCTCGGCAAGAGGGCACGGCGGCTAGGTCAGACCGGTAAACCGGCGGCATGGCAGCCGTGGCAGCAACGGGTGCCGCGATTCTCCGCCAGGCTGGCGGAGTTTTTTTGTGCCCGCCCGCCGGTTCCTCTCCTGCGGGTTGTGTATATATATGCGGTACGTTGAATAATTATTCGTCCCGTGTTAAACTGGGAGTAATCGATCTGGAAAGGGCGGACGCATGAGATGCCAATACAGGCGGTAACCGGGGCCGAGCAGCGCCTGGAGGCCGGCGCAGGCAGCCTTTTGTGCGGGGGCCAGGTGGACAGGAAGGAGCTGTGGCCGGCCATCCTGGCCTTGGCGGATGGCACGGCCTTCTACGGCCAGGGCGTGGGGCTGCCGGCCGTGACTGGCGGGGAAGTGGTCTTCAATACCTCCATGGCCGGCTACCAGGAGATCCTCACGGACCCGTCCTATGCTGGGCAAATTATCACCTTCACCTATCCGTTGATTGGCAATTACGGCACGAACGAAATCTATGACCAGTCCCGGCGCCCCGCGGCCCGGGGCGTGATCCTGCGTGAGCTGGGCAGCCATCCGCATCACTGGCGCAATGAAGGGGGCCTGGGATGCTGGCTGGCGGAACAAGGGCTCACAGGCATTGCGGGCATCGACACCCGCGCCTTGGTGCGCCGGCTGCGGGAGCAGGGCACCATGCCCGGCGTCATCGGGCCGGTGGAGGTCTTCCGGCCCTCGTCCCCGCAGCCAGGCGTGTCCCACCGGCCAGATTCGTCCCGCCGGCCCGCCTCGTCTGTCCGGCCTGACTGGGAAGAAGACCCGGTGGCGGCCGCCGCCGTGACAGCGGCCCGGCGGTTGCCGAGTTTGTCCGAAGAAGATCTGCTGGCCGAGGTCACGTGCGCCCAGCCCTACCAGGTGGGGGATCCCCGGGGCTTGCCCATTGTGGTGGTGGATCTGGGCAGCAAGGAC
>JADBKO010000117.1 GCA_014896355.1 Bacillota bacterium | reverse complement strand
TCTGCGAAGCGGTCCATGCGCAGCTGGGCTTCCCCACGCGTGGGGGCTTGGTAGACTTTCCGTCGTGTCCCGAACCCTTGGGGCACGAATCTGGACCCGGCCCAGCCCTACGGCCACTTCTCGAGGTCTGTGGTATCCATTGCGATACCCGGCTCGCTTCCCTTCGCCTCGCTCATACCGTCCGCGCCCCAAGAACTCTGCCACCTCTTGCTCCAATGCCGCTGCCAGCATCCTGCGCGCCCCTTCCCGCGCGAATCGCTCCAGTGCATCCTCGGCCTTGCCCTCGTGGCCATCCATGTGATACTCTGACATTGGCGTACTCCTTCCTTACCTTTGCCCCTTGGGGCTTGGTTCTTACAAGGGAAGGATACGCCGCCTTTTTACACACACCTTTATATTAGCTCCCTTTGCAGGGCGAGACGGTAGTCTTCCAGACGGGCGCCCCGGGGGCGGAGGTGTGGGAATTCCGCTACGGGCTGCGCAACGAGCTTCTGGAGGTGCGCAAGAACGGGCGGTGGTCCGGGCACCACCGGCACCGCGCCGGGCGTGCAGAGGCCGGACGGGACCGCTCCGGCCAGCCTCCTGCAGCGTTTCGCCCGCTTCACCTTCACGGGGAAGGAATATGACCCGGCCAGCGGGCTGTATTACTACAACGCGAGGTGGTATGACCCCGAACTGGGGCGGTTCGTCAGCGAGGACACCTACGCAGGCGATCCATGAGTGTGCCATACGGATGATCGTACGGGTGCCTCTGCGGCGTGAAGCCCGCGTCGGGACCTTGCCCCCAAGTCCTCTGGATGGTGCCGATGGGCGCTGAAAGCGGGCATCCGCCCGCCAGCGGGAAGAGCTCCTGGAGCTCTTCCCGCGCCAGGGCAGGAGGCCTGACCAGACGCGCCGATCAGGCCAGCCTATCGCGTAGCCAATCTGCGGTGACCTGGAGCACTTCTTGTTCCCATTCAAAACTGTTGTAAGTATGATCTGCGCCGTCCACCCAATGCAGCACCTTGGGCCCGGGGAAGGCGGCTTGGTAGCGGCGGGCATGCTCCGGAGGAACGCTCTGGTCCGCAGTGCCGTGGACAATGAGCACCGGGCCCGAGTAGCGGTGGGCTGCGGCCTGGAGGTCGTGGAGCGACAGGTCCGTGAAGAAGGCCGGACCGACCACGTTACCACCTAGATCAACGCGGCCGTCGGACAATCTGCGGTCTGCCTGGGCATGCCGGGCCATCAGGGACAAGTCGGCCACAGCGGACCACAGGGCCACGGCCCGCAATTCCCGGGCATGGCGGGAAGCCAGCAGTGAAGCCACGGCGCCGCCGAGGCTAAGGCCCAGCACGCCTACGCGGGCCGGGTCTACTTCCGGGCGGGCCTGCAGCCAGGCTAGAGCTGCCTCTGCATCGGAGAGTTCGTTGGCCACCGTCATGTCGGCAAAATCGCCGGCGGAGTCGCCCGAGCCGCGAAAGTCGAAGCGCAGCGCGATGATGCCCTCCTGGGCCAGGCGACGGGCCATCTTCACAAACATCCGGTGGCTTTCCAGTTTGTGGCCGGTGAATCCGTGCAGCAGCAGCACCGCCGGCAAGCGGACCGGCGCCGCGGCCGGACCTGGAGGGGTAGGCGTCGGCTGGACCCCGACCGGCGGCGCTGTGGTAATCGCTCCGCGCGGAAGGAAACCAGGCAGGTGCAAGATCCCCACTATTTGCTCGCCCTGATTCGTGAAGGTGACAGGCTTTTCCACGTA
>JADBKO010000116.1 GCA_014896355.1 Bacillota bacterium | reverse complement strand
GAGTACATCACAGGGATCCTTGCTCCGCGTACGGCCTCTCCTGATACTCTCGACGGAGAGGCGGAACTCACCGGAACTGAGGAGATCACCGAAGACACCGAAGATGAGCTGCAGCCCGCTGGGTCGCTGTTCTTTTCCCCTATTCTGAGTCCGCAGGCCTTTCCTCATTCCATTGGGCTTACCTTTGGTGTGCGGGGACGGGATTGTTCGATAGAGATTGCCGCGACGTGGGGTCAATACCGGCAGGATGAAAACGGGTGGGTCCGTGAGCCGTACTACATGGTAACCGGGCCGGTTGGCGTAAGTGCTCGGGTCGAGCAATGGTATCCGGAGACGCTGGCGCTCGATGACCCGGAGTCCACAAATGCACGGGGCAGGAACGTATCGTTACACTGCCTAATCCGGCGGCAGCCGGGAGACTGGTGGCAGGTAAGCATCTTCCTATCCAACGACTTGGTCATGCCGGATGGGACGCGGCCGCGGGTCGAGGACCATGTGTTTCAGCCGGAGATTCGTGTGGCTCTGGGTCCGGGTGCTGCTCTGACGCCGCTTTCCAACCGTTTGCGGTCTCTCATTCCGGGCGATCCGGAAGACGCGTCCCTGGAGTTACTGTACGCGGGGAACGATGTCCTGGCCAGAGGCCATATGTGCGCTGCCGTCTGGAGCAGCGCTGACCCTCAGAGACCGTGCGAGGATCCCGACGTGGAGGCACGACGACCCGACGGGCCGCCCTTTAGCTGGGTGGATGAGGCAGTGCTCCCGGAGCGGCTACGAGAGCGGTGTCGTTTGGCGGCCGTGCGGACGGAACTGGTGCCCATCGTCCCTGTTCCCATACCGGAACTCGGATGGTCAGGTCCCGGCACACCGGACTTCCTTGATGCCTTGGCATTGGCCGAGACGTGGGACCCGGGCTCTCTGCGCGATGCGCTCCGGCCGCTGGTGGAGGGATATGGCAGCTGCATCGACAGGATGGAGAGTCGCATTCAAGGGCTTGAGGCTCCCCTGCGGGTCGTGGCGGCACGACACGCGGAGGAAGCACGGCGGACGTTGGGCCGTATGGAGGCCGCCATCGAAATCTTGACCAGGGATCGGGATGCTCGGCTCGCGTTCTGTTTCGCGAACCGTGCGATGGCTCTGCAGTACAGCTGGGCAAGACCTGGAGAGCGCCTGATCTGGCGTCCCTTTCAGATCGGTTTTGTTCTTACCGTCCTGCCATCGCTCGTGGACCCGGGGCCACCGGACATGCGGGATTGTGATCTTCTGTGGCTCTCCACCGCCGCAGGCAAGACGGAGGCGTACCTGGGGTTAGTGGCTTTCACGCTCGCGCTACGCCGCTTGCGGGCGCGAAGGCGAGGAGCGGATGCCGACCGATCGAGGTTGTCCCGAGGTTTGTGGAAAATGAAGTGGCGGCTCCGGGGCCCCTGTGGTAGAACAGGGGCAAGCAAAACCCCATGGATGGGAGGAGCCGCCGATGCCATCGTATCACGTGGTCAGCCCCGACGGGAAGGTCCAGAAGGTCGGCCGTGGGAAAGCCCAAACGGTTCCGTTTTTGCCTGAGCGGATCCAGGTCCCCCTGCGCCGGCTGGGCGAGCAGGTGAAGGGAGGCTTGACGGGGCTGGTGCTGCAGCTGGCCGTTGCTGCACTCGGGGAGATGATGGGGGCCGAGCTGGCCGAACGGGTCGGGCCGAAGGGCCAGCATCGCCGAGAACGTCCGGCTTACCGCCATGGCCAGGCGAAGGGCTGGGTGGTGGTGCTGGGCCGCAAGCTGAGCGT
>JADBKO010000115.1 GCA_014896355.1 Bacillota bacterium | reverse complement strand
CGGCCCAGAGGCACCGGCTCCGGTTGAATCTGCGCTTCCAGGGCTGGCAGATCCGGCATCTCCGCCAGAGTCACGGGCCAGCGTGCCTGGCGGGAACGGGTCAGGACCAAGGCTGTGCCCACCGCCACGCCGAAACGGGCCGCCTGCAGCACGGACCCAGGGTGGGCCAGGAGGTCCGGCTGCGCGCGGCCGGACTCAGACCCCAACTGACGGCGAAACGCGTGGACCAAACCCGCTACCAAAGCATCGCCGGCGCCGACCACATTGGCGGCCTGCACCTGCGGCGCCCGCAAGCACCAGGCGAGCACCTCCCCGCCGGCTGCCGCCCCGGACGGGATCGCCAGGGCGCCTCGGGCCCCCAAGGATACCACCACGGCGGTTCGTGGGCGGGCAAGCCTGCGAGCCAGGGCGGCAGCCTGTTCCCCGCAGCCATCCAGCGCCTCAGCGTACGCCCCGGCACCCCCCAGGAGAGAATCCGCTTCCGCCTGGTTGGGCTTGACCAGGAAGGGCTCCGCGGCCAGCCCGTGGCGCAAAGCCTCGCCTTCGGCGTCCAGAAAAACCGGTTTCCCTGCCTGTTGGGAGAGCCGGATCAACTGCCCATAAAAATCCGCAGGGACCCCTTCCGGCAGGCTGCCGCTCAGCACCACAAAGCTGGCGAAAGTCAGATCCCGCCGGAAAAGCTCCAAAAAGCGCTCCACGGCCTCCGCATCCACGCAAAGGCCGGGCTCGTTCAGCTCGGTGACCACCGACTCCTGGAGATCCAGGACCTTGAGGTTGACGCGGGTCTCGCCGCGGGCCATCACGAATTGATAGGGAATCTCGCGGCGCGCGATCTGTTCTTCCACGATATCCGCATTGCGGCCGCCCACGAAACCGATGACCCGCACAGGGCAGGCCAGGACTTGCAGCATCTTCGCCACGTTGATGCCCTTGCCCGCCACCTCCAGACCGGCCACCTTTACCCGGTTCAGCTTCCCCACCTGCAGCCTGGAAACTTCGACCGTCTTGTCCAAGGCTGGGTTGAGGCTCACCACCAGCACGGGGCCGGGATCCGCCCCGTTTTGGAAAGGTCTGAGCATTGCCTTGCTCCTTACTCCGTTCTATGCTGGCCCAATTCCGGCCGGAACGCGGGTTGCACCAGCGCCGGGCCACACCGCCGGCGGGGCCTGCGGCGAATCCCCGCTTGCCCGGGGACTGGTCGATAAGCCGCCGGCCCCGCGGCCACAGATTGCTGACTGCCCGCTGCCGCGGGCATACCCCCGGAGCCGGCGACAAACAGGACGAGACTCAGGAACTCCGCAGGGCCAGGATTTTCTTTTCAATTTCCCCTTCTTCCGCATGGCGGCCCGTGGCCTTCTTGGAATACACCAGCCGGCCGTTGACGGTGACCTCGAAGACCCCGCCTGTGGAAGGGATCAGCGTGAACTCCGCCACTTCGTTCTTCAGCGCATCGAGCACATTCGCCGCCAACCTGGCGGCCCTGGGCAAATACCCTCAGGCCGTGCAATATTCAACGCGGATCGTAAGCCGATCGGACATGCCGGCACCTCCGAATTCACCGATTTACCCATATTCTACCACGATTTCCGGCCTTGTGTCGTGCTTTGCCCTTGATCAGGCCGGCCATGCGTGGTATAATTCTCTTTGCCTGGCCAGGGACGGATCACTATCGCCGCCCGGGCAAGCAGGTTACATCATCATGCGCCCGTAGCTCAATTGGATCAGAGCGCCAGACTACGGATCTGTAGGTTGGGGGTTCGAGTCCCTCCGGGCGCACCAACGAAAAAGCCCTTCGGGAGCGGTTCCCGGAGGGCTTAC
>JADBKO010000114.1 GCA_014896355.1 Bacillota bacterium | reverse complement strand
GATGGGCAAAGCGAGGATCGGCCGAATGCCGCAGAAAGATGCACCGTATAAAAAGGATATACCGTCTAGGGATGGGCTCGCAGGGATCCTGGGGCCCCTCGAGCTGGAGATCATGAACACCTTGTGGAGGCTGGGTACGGGCACTGTAGGCGATGTGGTAGACCACAGCGGTACCCAGGATTCCTACACGACGGTCAAGACTGTCATGGAACGGCTGGTCAAGAAGCACCTGCTCAAGCGCAGGCGCGAGGGGAAGGCCTATGTGTATGAGCCGGTCGAATCCCGGGACGCGTTGGAGGCTCGCATCTCCCGGCAGATGATCGACAACCTGCTGAGGGGCTTTGGTTCCAAGGCCATCAGCCAGTTTGCCGGCGTCCTCAGGGAGGATCCCCGGCGCCTGCAGGAGTTACGCAATCTGTTGGAAGGCATGGCGCAGGACGACGGTTCCGGTTTGCCCTGCGGACCCAAACCGGGAGAAGGCACGCCGAGCGAGGGTACCCCGGGAGAAGGCACCCCGAGAGAAGGCACCCACGGAGAAACCGCGTCGAGGGGAAACAAGAGGGGAGACAAGAATGATTCCGTTCCGGTTTGAATGGCTGTTTTATCCGCAGTGGCTGCTGGCCCTGTGGGCGCCGCTGCTGGCATATCTCTTGTGGCGCACAGTCCTGGGCCGGGGATGGGTTACGGATCCCCGGACGCGCTTCTGGGCGACCTTTGCGGTGAGCCTGTTGCCGCCGCTGGTGTGGTTCGTGCCGTACCTGCCAAACTCGGCCTTTCGGCACCTGCCCTACATGGTGCCCATCGCCTGGGGCGTCTGGCAGGCGCCGCCGGAGGTCCTGCACGCGATTTTGGCCCGGTCACTGGGACCGTGGCTGCCCGTGCTGCAGTTGTTCTTCAACGGCCCGCTCCTGGCACCAGTGGCAGGCGCCCTGGTGGCCCTGGTCTGGGGCGGGGCGGAATACCTGTGGACTGCGGTGCACATCTGGCAGCTGCCCCGCTACAACGAAGGCGGCGTGACGATTCTACGTGTAGGAGGGCCCGTGGCCTTCACGTTCGGATTGTTGCGGCCCCGCGTGTACCTAGGGGAAGGCATCTGGCACAGCCCGCACCGGCAGGCCGTGCTGGTCCACGAGCAGGCGCATGCGCGGCGCCGTGATCCGTTGCTTCTCTTCATGGCTCGTGCCGTGCGGCGCGGGGCATGGTATCTGCCGTTCTGGGGTGCTGTGGTGGCTCAGCTGGAATTCGAGGGGGAGCGGATTTGCGACGAAGCCGCCTGTTGCCAGGCGGGACGGGCGCAATATGCTCAGGCGCTCCTGGCCGTGCTGGACCAGTGGTTCACCGCAGCCTCCGATCGGTCCCCGATTCCGATTCCGGCCTGGAGCACGTCCTTCTTGGGCCGGGGCGGGAGGCCGGGGAAATCCAGCCTTGGCTCCGGCACAGGGACGGGCGCAGGGACGGGTGCGGGTGGAGCAGGGGCAGGACTTCTGGAACGGGTGCGGGCGCTGGATGCCGGCGGGAGGCAGCACACCCCGGGGGCGGTTTGGGTAGGTCTGGCCGTGGTATATGTCCTACTGCTCGTGCTGTTGTAACGCGGGCTTCGGACACTTGGGTACCCCACCTCTCACATGTCTCCGCCCAGAAAACTCAAATCTGTCCGCAGGACGTGTTGGTGGCCGTTCATGCCGGCTCTCCGGTATGCCCGGCCGATTTCGCCTATGGGTGATCTGGGACAGCCACCCGCGGGGGAAGCGGGCGGGAACATCCGTCGCTGCCATATAGACCATGGGCAGAGGTGGCGTCTGAACGGGCAGTGGGCAAGTCGTTCGCCCTACCAACACAAATCACGGACAGTT
>JADBKO010000113.1 GCA_014896355.1 Bacillota bacterium | reverse complement strand
CAGTTCCCCTGGATGTATGAAGTGTCCAAGTGCGCGCCGCAGGAGGCGCTCCGAGGATCTGCAGCTGCCCGCCGAGACGGCGCAAAGACGGCCCAAATTGTGTCGGAAGGGTGGACGAGTAGTTGAAGCCGGTGGAAGTCGAATTGGACCAGGAACTTCTGAAGGACGCCTTGGCGGTGGCCAAGAAGGCCGCTCACGCCGGGGGCGAGATCCTGCGGGAACGCTGGAACCAGCGGCACCAGGTGACCTACAAGGGGCGGCGGGATCTGGTCACCGAGGCCGACAGATTGTCGGAGGCGCGCGTCATCGGCGTTTTGCGGGAAGCCTTTCCGCAGATCCCCATCGTGAGTGAGGAGGCCGGCGTTGTGGGTGGGGACGCGCCCTATTGCTGGCACGTGGATCCCCTGGATGGCACTACCAACTTCGCCCACGGGCTGCGGCTGTTCAACGTCTCCATCGCCCTGGCCGCCGGGGACCGGGTGCTGGTGGGCGTGGTCTACGACCCCATGGGCGAGGAGGAGTTTACCGCCGTGCGGGGGCAGGGAGCGTGGCTGAACGGGCAGATGATCCACGTCTCCGACACCCGCAGCCTCGAGCAGAGCCTCCTGGTCACCGGCTTTCCGTACGACATCGGCGAGAGCGCCGAAAACAACCTGGACAACTTCGCCAATTTCTCCCGGCGGGTCCAGGGCGTGCGGCGGCTGGGCTCTGCGGCCCTGGACCTCTGCTACGTGGCCTGCGGGCACTTCGACGGCTATTGGGAGATGAAGCTGCACTCCTGGGATATGGCCGCGGGCCTGCTCTTGGTGGAAGAGGCGGGCGGCCGCATCAGCCGCTGGGATGGCAGCCCCATGCGCTTGGACCGCGGCGAGCTGGTGGCCTCCAACGGGATTCTCCACCCGGCCATGCTGGAGGTGCTGGCCATCGGCGGCCGCCCGAGGCACCCACAGGAAGCAGAACCGGAGGATTAGCCGGGAGCTGAGGCGAGAAGGCGATCAACCCGGACGGAGGGGCTCCCGTGGCCGCATTGGGGATGGGAATCGCCATCATCCTTTTCCTCCTGGGCATGGTGGGCACAATCCTGCCGGTTCTGCCGGGAGCGCCGCTCATTTGGCTGGGGATGCTTGCCTATGGCCTCCTCACAGGCTTTGCCAAGCTGGGAGTGCTCTTTTTCGCCGGGCAGGCTGCCGCCGTAGCCATCACGTTTCTCATCGATTATGCCGGGACTGCTTACGGGGCCAAGCGCTTCGGGGGCTCGTCGGCAGCGGCCTGGGGAAGTGCCGCCGGCATTGTGGTGGCCCCTCTCGTCTTGGGACCGGTGGGTTTCATCGTCGGACCGTTCGCGGGGGCCTTTGTGGCGGAACTGATCCGGGGCCGTCCTGCCGAGGCGTCCCTACGCGCGGCTTTCGGGACTTTAGCCGGGCTGGTGGGCGCCACCCTTCTGAAGCTGGCTGTGCAGGCCGCCATGATCGCCTGGTTTTTCTGGGCGGTGCTGCGGTAAACGGTGAAATGGCGGCGGGGTAGCTTCTCCGCCTGGTTGCGGCATCCGGCGGCGGCATGAGCAAACGCCTCAACACCGCCCAGAGTGTCTGCGGCTCCCGAACGTTCCGCTGATCTTAACTTCGAGACGAATCAGCAGAAAAGTCCTGCGCCCAGTTAAGAGGATCCCATCTGTCTTCTTCGAATGATTTTTTGAGAGGTTGCAGAGCGCTGGCTTACGCATTCCACGGGAGTATATCCATTTCGGCTGCAATGCCGTTGAAAGCGTAGACCACCTCGCGATCACAGAATGCAGGCCCAAGCTTCGCGGTCGGATGCCCGCAGTGTTCTGGCGCTCGTGAAGGACTACTGGCCTGGGCAACTGCTGGCCACGATTCTGATTGGTCTGAGCGTGGCGGCACAGATTCTGGTTCCGCTGGTGATCCGTAAGATCATGGATGAGGCCATCCCGGCGCGGGACATGCAGCTTTTGGGGCGGTACCTGTACTGGATGGTCGGCTTGGTGGCGGCCACGGCGGTGGTTCAGTACCTGGGCGAGGTGGTCTACGCCCTCAACGGCATTGCAGCCGAAATGGATACCCGCCGCCGGATTTTTGGCGTCCTGCCGCGGCTGGAGTTCTCCGCCATCCGCAGTCTGAACGCGGGGGATGTCGTCAACCGGTGCACCACCGATGTCGAAGCCACGGCCGCCACGGTCTCGGAGCTTTTCCCGGCGCTGATGGTCAATGTCATTTCCGGCGTAGCCCTGGCTGGCACCATGATCGTACTCAACTACCAGCTGGCGCTGGTCTGTTTCGCCGCCATTGCGCTGGCGTTCGTCGTCTTGGCGGCTTTGAGCGGGAAGGTGCAGCGGTACAGCGTTGCTGAACGGGAGCAGATGGGTGCCATCGCGGCGTCCATCTCGGAGACCTTCACCAACAGCCGGGTGGTCAAGGCTCGCAATGCCTACGAGTGGATACAGAAGCGTTTTGACGGCATCCAGGACACCTACCGTCGAATCAAGACGCGCAAGAGTTATGTCATCAAGCTGCAGGCCCAGGCCTCCAACTCCTTAAGTTTCCTGGCTACCGTGGCGGTCATCGCCTTTGGCAGCTACCTGGTGCTGAAAGGCGAACTGACGGTCGGCCTGCTCTTTTCCTTTTTTATGTATCTCAACATGCTGTTTGGGCCGCTGCACGTGTTGATCCAGATTGGCACCGTGCTCAGCGGCCTGCGAGGCTCCATCAAGCGTGTTTTTGATGTGCTGGAGTGGCCCGTGGAGCCCGTGGGCGCCGCCACCGGAAGGGGCGGGGAAGTCGGCACGCGCGCAGGGGACGAGCCGGGCAGCCGCAACCCTCAGCGCATCCGGCAGGTGGAGTTTCGCGACGTGCATTTCGCGTATGATCACGAGCCCATCCTCACCGGGGTTTCCTTCAGACTGGTACCGGGGACCTTGGCCGCCTTGGTGGGCAGCATCGGGGCGGGCAAGACCACGATCCTGAACCTGCTGCTGCGCCTGGTCCATCCCCAAAGCGGGCAGATCTTGGTGGACGGCGTGCCCATCGAGGGTCTTGATCTGAGCTGGCTGCGGAGCCAGATAGGCTACGTGGAGCAGGACGTCCAGGTCTTCGACGGTTCTGTGCGGGAGAACATCCTGCTGGGATGGCCCGAACAGGCCCTGAAGAGGCTGGAGGAGTGGGGCTTTCGCGCTGTCCTGCAGCGGGCTTTTGCCGATCTGCCGCAGGGGATGGACACGGTGGTGGGCCAAAAAGGCGTGGCGCTCTCCGGCGGGCAGAAGCAAATCCTGGCCATGCTCAGGGCGCTGGTGCACGACCCGTCCGTGGTGTTGATGGATGAGCCCACATCCTCCATTGACCCGGAAACAGAGGGCCTGGTGCATGATCTCCTGGCGAGGCTCAAGGAGGAGCGGATCGTTCTGGTGGTGGCGCACCGCCAGTCTACGGTCCAGATTGCCGACCGGGTGTTGACGCTGCAGGCTGGGCGCTTGGCAGAGACTGCAGCACAGGCGGGCTAGATTCGGCGATCATGCGGCCCGCGGAGGGCCTGGCACAAAGCTGGAGGGCTTGATTGCAGTCGGCTTGGTGTGGATCGCCGTATCACCCAGGCCTGCGAATCCGGGTTGAACGGAGGTGCAACGACGGTGAACATCTTGGGTGACAAAACGAGGTGGCTGCTTGGA
>JADBKO010000112.1 GCA_014896355.1 Bacillota bacterium | reverse complement strand
CCCATGGGTGACATTTTCTCAGTCCGCTTACAGGGTGACAATATCACAGTCCGGCAGCAGGGCGGCGGGTGTGAACCTTGCGCAGATGCGCTCGGGAATGGTAAACTCAGGGTGTTTGCCGGAACCGCCCGGCGCAAGGTGGGATCCGCCGAGGAGGAGAACAGCAACTTGCCGGACGAATCAAACCGCGCACTACAGGCGCTCCAACTTCGCATCTTGGAGTTGCGGGCATGGCGCAACCGGACTGTGGCGCCGCTGCCACCCGGATCTTTTCAGGCACAGGACATGCAGAAACCGGCGCCGTTCAAGCCCGGAGACCCTTGGCCTTCCCGGGTTTTTCCCGTACATATCACGTTCTCCCCTGTTGTGCCGGACGCGTGGCGGGGAAATCCCGTCCGCCTATACCTGGACGTGGAAGGAGAAGCTCTCCTCAGAGTCAATGGCCAACCCAAAGGCGGCCTTCTGGGCCCCATGCCGGACGGGCAGGGCGGCTCCTTCCCCTATCAGCGGGAGTATGAACTGACTCCGGCGGCGCAAGGCGGCGAGACCATCCGCATCGACGTGGACGCCGTCCCCCGTGGCCGCTTCGGCGTGCCGGTCCGCGAGCCTCACTTTCGACAAGGATATCTGCTGGTGCCGGACCCGCAAGTTCGCAGCCTCTACGAGGATCTGCTCGCCGTCTGGGACGTCGCCCAGAACCTGGATCCCGCCGCAGCCCAGGGCGAACGAGAGTTTCTGGTGGATCTCTTGCAGCAGGTTGTGGCCAGAGTCCGCCTGCCCGACAGCCGCACCGGCAATTATCTGGCTGCCCTGGGCCGCGACCCGGCTGCCAGTGCCCCGTTGCTCACAGTCTGGGACGAGTGGGACCTGTCTGCGCAAGGCGAGCCGGCGGCCTTGGGGGAGCTGCATCGCCGCAGCCTGGAGGAGGCTGCGGCCTTGCTGCAGGCGGGTTTGGCGGAGCTGCGGCAGCGCTTCGGGCTTCACGCCGCCGGGGGGTCTCTGGCCCTGGCCGGTCACGCCCACATCGATCTGGCGTGGCTGTGGCCCTTGGCGGAAACCCGCCGCAAGGCGATCCGCACCTTCAGCAGCGTGTTGACACTGATGGAGCGATATCCGGATTTCGTCTTCAGCCAGTCTGCGGCACAGCTGTACGCCTTCGTGGAAGCGGATGATCCGCAGCTTTTCCGCCGCATCCAGGCCCGGGTGGCCGAGGGGCGCTGGGAGCCCATCGGCGGCACCTGGGTGGAGATGGATTGCAATCTGGCCTCCGGCGAGTCGCTGGTGCGGCAGTTTCTGTACGGCCAGCGTTACTTCCAGCGGGCCTTCGGGCGCAAGAGCCAGGTTCTCTGGCTGCCGGACACCTTCGGCTTCACCGGGGCTCTGCCGCAGATTGCCCACCAGGCCGGCATCCGCTACTTTTTCACCACCAAACTCTACTGGAATGACCGGGACCTCTTCCCCTACGATCTGTACTGGTGGGAAGGCATCGACGGGACCCGGCTGTTGGCCCACCTGTTCCGCAACGAGAATCAGGGCTACAACGGCAACATCCAGGCCTTCGACCTCTTGAACACCTGGAAGAACTTCCGCGGCAAGGCCCGGCACCCCGAGAGCCTGTTCTCCTTCGGATGGGGAGACGGCGGCGGCGGGCCCAGCGAGGAAATGCTGGAGCGTTATCAGCGCCTCAAGGACTTTCCCGGCTTGCCGCAGAGCCGCATGAGCACTGCAGAAGCGTTCTTCGAGCGCGTCGACACAAAACGGCCGCTGCCGGTGTGGGTGGGCGAGCAATACCTGGAATTCCACCGGGGCACCTACACCACCCAAGGCCGCATCAAGTGGCTGAACCGCCATTGCGAACAGCGCCTGTACGAGGCCGAAGCCTTGGCCGCCCTGGCGGCGCGGCTAGGGGCCCAGGCGTATCCGCGGGAAGCGCTGGCGCAGGCTTGGCAGACGCTTTTGCGTAACCAATTCCATGACATCCTGCC
>JADBKO010000111.1 GCA_014896355.1 Bacillota bacterium | reverse complement strand
CTGACGCCCGACCCTTCGCCCGGGCAGCCGGGCGGCAAGGAATGAAGCGCTCTTTGGTGCGCAGACATTTGTGCGCAGACGAGGGGCTATGCCGGCTGGCACGGTAGGGAGGCCGCACCGAATTGGGGAAAGGAGGCCTTTCCAGTGGCCGCACCGCGCGGCAGAAGGCCTGGCCCCCTGGGCCGGCAGGCGCTCGAGGCTGGCCTAGGGGGCGGGAGCCACTACGGCTGTGATCATTCCCAAGGGGATGGCGGCGGACGTTGAGGCTGTGGGAACCTCAGCAGACACGATGGAAAGCCGGATGTAATCCTGCCCCAGATACGCCAGAACCCCGGTGAAGCTCACGGCGGGTGCAGCTTCGGGGCCTGCGGAGACGAAAACAGTAAGGGTCGTCCCCAACTGCCGGCTCAGCATACGCCGCAGGGCCGGCAAAGGCGGAGGAACCGGCGGCACCCCCGAGCCCGGAACGGGCGGATTCGGCCGGCCCGGCAGGAACCAAGGCCGGGGAGGTGGAGGAAGCCTCAGCAGGGGCGGCGGGATCCGGCGAAAGCGGACCGACCTGGCCTGAGAAAGGAAAGAAGTCAAGCGGCTCAGCAGCACGCGGCGGGGAGGCAAGCGGGAGTCAGGGGAACCGACCATGGGCAAGATCCCTCCTTCTGGCACATGATACGGGCAGGAGAGGGATCTTGCCCCGGGAAAGGGATCCTAACTGACCACCAGGAGAGGCTCGCCTTCGTGCCGGGGCTGGCATTCTCCGATTTGCCAGAATGCCTGTCCCCGGGCGGCAAGAGCAGCCTCCAGCGCTGCACGCCGCCCTGGCGCCGCGGCCATCACCAATCCACCGGACGTTTCTGGCGCGTGCAGAAGCTCCGCCTCGGCCGCGGAAATGGCGGCGTCGATCCGCAGCTTGCCGCTGACAAAGAGCGCATTCCGCCGGGCCCCGCCGGGGAAGATCCATTCCGCCGCGCAGCGCTTGGCGCCGGGGAGCCACGGCAAAGCATCCCAGTGCAACCGGATCGCGCATCCACTGGCCTCGGCCATCTCGGCGAGATGGCCTGTGAGCCCGAATCCTGTCACGTCCGTGGCGGCCGTGATGCCGCATTCTATTGCGGCCTCCGCCGCTGCCGCATTGAGCTGCCGCATGCTTTCGATGGCACCTTCGATTTCGCCCGGAAGGCTCTTGTCAGCGCGGGCCGCCGTGGTGATGACCCCGGTCCCCAAGGGTTTGGTCAGGTACAGCAGGTCCCCCGGCATCAGCCCCTGCTTGCGCAGCAGCCGTGCAGGATGAACCAGGCCCACCACCGCCAGGCCGTAGAACGGTTCCTTTTCCTCGACTGTATGTCCGCCTGCCGTGACGGCACCTGCTTCCTTCACCTTGGAGGCGCCGCCCAGAAGAATGGCCTGGGCGATCCTCGCGGGCATGTCCGCCGGGAAAGACGCCAGATTCAGCGCCAGCAGAGGCTTTCCGCCCATGGCATAGACATCGCTCAGGGCGTTGGCCGCTGCAATCTGCCCATAGACGGTGGCGTCATCCACCACCGGCGGGAAGAAATCGGCGGTGACCACCAGGGCGCGGTCGCTGTCCAGCTGCCACACGGCTGCGTCGTCCGGCGAGTCCAGGCCCACCAGAAGCTGGGGGGCGTCGCCGGGCGGAAACAGCGCCTGCAGCCCTGGCAAGAGAGCTTTGAGGTCCAACGGACCCTTCTTTGCCGCTCAGCCGGCGCAGCTGGCCAGTTTGCTCAGACGAGCGAAATCCCGCTTGTCCGCCACGTCGATCACCTCCGTTTCTCTGGAGATCGTACCACGGCCGCTAAGCGCAGCGCAAGCGGATCGTGGCCTGTGCGCTGAGTGAGGACTGAGATGAGGCCCCCCGTGTCTGTCAACGGACTGAGACTTTGTCACCCCAAAACGGCCTTATCGGGACTGTGAAAATGTCACCCTAAAGTCTAAAGCTCCTTCATCCAGGCTATCGCTGGGAGAAGATCTGCGCCCAGCGGCGCCGGTCAAAATAGCTGTCTACAGGGTCCTTGGGCCTGGCCGCCGGGACCTGCCGCCACGGATGGTCCGCAGGAACCG
>JADBKO010000110.1 GCA_014896355.1 Bacillota bacterium | reverse complement strand
TCCTTGGCAATGCGCAACAACAAGGCGCTGACGTAAGGATCGCGAACGAAGGCGGCCTGGCGCTGGTAGGTGGCGATGGCTTCTTCCTCTCCGGCCAGGTTGGCGGCCAGCCGGTCACAGATGCCTTCCCCCGGATACACATCGGCCGGGCTCCACAGGCGCCCGTCGGAACCGGCGAAGGCCGGCCGTCCGCCCAGCAGCAGAATGGTCTCCGCCAGCATCTCGAAATGGCTCATCTCCACCCTGGCGATGCCCTTGTAAAGGCCGGCCAGATCCGGAATCTCCTCGCCGCCGGGCCCGCTGACCCAATGGTGGTAGAGATATTGCAGGATCGCGGTGAGCTCACTGGCCCTGCCGGCAAAATCGTCGTGCAAGACACGGGCGTAGAAAGGATTGGGCCGTGCCACCCGGACCTCGGGGTAGGGCAACGGCGCACGGAAACGGGAGTCGTCGTGTTCCCGCATGAGCTTCCCCTCCGGTCTCCTCGTACTGGGTCCATCCGGACCATATGCCCGGGGAGAACCGCCGGGGACCGGAACATCCGCCCAATTCACGGGCCTGCTTGGGCCACGGCCACCCATCCGGCGCAGGCGTCCACCACAAAAAGCTTCACCACCGCCTGGCTCTCGCCATAGGGCTTGGCGCCAAAGACCCAAGCCAGCCCGCCGGCAGCTGCCCGTAAATTCCCTTCGTCTAGCGGCTGCGAGGCCGGCCGGCCGACAATCTGTAACTGATTCCTGTGCAGAAAAAGGACGTTCACCAGTCCGTCGCGATAGCTGTAGGCGGAAGCATAGAGCCGGGCCAGGGACACCGGGAACACCGGCGCCTGGCTCAGCACCGGATCCCTCTGCACCTGCGCCGCAGAAAGGAACTGCTCCCGGCCGTCGGCGTGAAGCACTGCCACGCCGGCAAAACGGGGGATTGTAAAGGGTATCCCGCTCCACCAATGGAAGCTGTACCCCACCAGGGGGACCACGGTGAGAAGGTCCGTGGCGCGGCTGCCGTTGGAAAACGTAGGAATGTAAAGGGGCCTGGCTGCCGTGTACAAGGGGTAGCGCAGCCACAGCCTCCACCAGAGGTTGTCCGTCAGCTGCATCCCCTCGCCGACTGCCAAAGGCCGGACCAGAACGCGGGGAGCCGCAGGGGTCGGTCCGCCCTCCAGCACCACCACTCCGTGGCTACGCCACAGGAACATGGGGAGCCAGCCATTGGGAACCAGCGGGAATCCCCATCCGATACGCCCCTCCATCAGGGAAAGACCGGGCCGGCCCAGCCGGTATTGGCTGTACGGAAGTGTCTTGCGGGCCTGATCGTAGGCAGTCTGCGCCGGGATGCCCGGAAGCACCGGCCCCAGGGTTGGCGCCACGCTGGCCTCCAGATAGGGTACGGTCCGGGCCAGGTAAAGCTCCTGCGCCCACCCTGCGGCCAGGGCGCCCAGCCAAAGCAGAAAGGCCAAAAGGCCCACGGACAACGGCCACAGCCAGGGCGCGGGTCTACGGGACGGCGCGATCCCCCGCTTGTCGCCGGAAGCCTGGGCGGGCCGTGCCAGCCTGCGCAGGATCAGGTGCAGGAGCAGCCACACCCCGGCAGCTTCCAGAAACACAGGCCGGGTGTAGAGAAACATCCAGCCATCGTGCCACCAGGGGCGGAAAAACCACAGGATCGCCGCAGCCAGCAGGATGAAAAACGCGGCGGCCAGGCGGCGCAGCCAGGGATGCCGCCGGTGTGCCTGGGGGCGGGCGGCCTCCGGCTTGCGCAGGGAGCCTTCCCGGCGCCGCCGGACCAACGCAGGCCCGGGCCCGTCCGCATCCGGCGCCAGGCTGGCGGGCCCGGCGGACACAGCTGCAGGCCCGGGCACCGGCACCCTCCCGGCAAACTCCACCGGCACGGAGAGGTTCTCTGGCGCATCTGCAAGCTTCGGCGCATTGCCAGCCTTCATCGGCGCCTCCACAGGTTGCGCCGGCGCCGCCGCTGGCGCTCTCTCCCCCGCCTTTGCGGGGGTCTGCGGTGCGGAACCGGACGCCGCCAGAGGCAGCAGAGCCCTCCCTTGTGTACGCACCGGCCACCGCCCGCCTTTCCAAAACAGAACCGGACCCCGGCCCGGGCCGTC